>JAVEDB010000086.1 GCA_030841185.1 Actinomycetota bacterium | reverse complement strand
ACCGTGCTGCGGACCTCCACGGCCGGGCCGGCCGCTCTCGCCGTGCTGCTGTCGCGCACGACCCGGTGGCGCGGCGCTACTTGACCGTGAACGCCTTGCTGTCGCGCAGCGCGAGGCTCGCGTCCACGCCGTTGTCCTGGTAGGCGCGCACCTCCCAGGAACCCGGGGTCAGGGGGTAGGTCCTGCTGCGGTCGACGAAGGCGTCCGACTGGAAGGTGATCGCGTCGGTGCTCACCTCTGTGCCGTTGCGGAAGAACTTGACGACGACGTTCCCCTCGAACCCGTACCCGCCGTTCATGCTCACCGTCACCGGCGAGGCCACCGTGCTGCCCTGCACCGGTGCCGTGATCCAGACCCAGCCGCGCACGTCGATTGCGGGAGCGCGGGTGAGCGGCTCCTTGACGTTCGCCGCTCCCCAGAAGTCGGTCACCTGCTTGCCCTCGACCAGCAGCCGCACCTTCAGCGTCGCGTCCTGCTCGGCGGCCTGCACGGTGTAGACGAGCTGTTGGAGGCTGCGCTCGGCGCCCTGGCTGCCCGCGTTCACCGGGCCGCTGGCCTCTTTGGACAGGTTCACCGTCGTCGTCCCACCGGACGTGCTGTAACCAAGGACCTTGGTGCCGGTGGGCCACAGTGACGAGTAGTCGGGATCAACAGCGTCGTCTCGCAGCATCTCCACCACCGCGGCGCGCCCCTTGTTGCTGCTGAACGCGATGCGGTGGAACTCGCGGTACAGCCGAAGGTCGCCCGCCGAGTCTGCAAGGTAGTAGACGGGAACGGTGATGGTCTGGCCGCCAGAGGCGCTGGACGTCGGCGGCGCGGACGTGGCCGACGGCGTGGTCGTGGGCGTCGACCCGGTCGGAGCCCCGGTGGTCAGCTTGGTTTTGTTCGCCACGACGCCGCCTCCGTCGTCCTGACTCAGCAGCACGCCGACGCCGCCGGCCACCAGGCCGAGCAGGGCTGCGGCGACGAGGGCCACGGCGGGGCGGCGCCACCAGACCGAGCCAGCACTGCCCTGCTGCTGGATCCCGGCCTGGATGGCGCGCAGGCCGTCACCGGAGATGTGCACCGAGTCGGCCTCGGCGTTCAGGGCACGGCGCAGCCGCGCCTCGAGCACGTCCTCGTGCATGCCGTTGGTGCCGTCGGGAGGTGTCATGACGTCTGCTCCAATGTGGTGCGAAGTGCGTTCATGCCGCGGGAGGCGTGGCTCTTCACGGCCCCACGGCTGATGCCGATCGTCTCGGCGATGTCCGCCTCGGACAGGTCCGCGTAGTAGCGGAGGACGAGCACCTCGCGTTGGCGTTCGGGGAGCCGGCGGAGGGCGGCGATGACGTCCTGGTGCTCCAGGGCGCCCATCGCGCCGTACTCCGCGCTGGCCGCATCCGGCATCGGCGCGGGGGCGTAGCGCAGCTCGACGGTGCGGTGGCGCAGCGCGGATCGGGACCGGTTGACGACCGACTGACGGAGGTAGGCGAGGGCCCGCTGCGGGTCCCGCAGCCGTCGCCAGGCACCGTGCATGGCCACGAAGGAGTCCTGGACGACCTCCTCGGCTGCCCCCACGTCGCGGAGCAGCAGCACGGCAAGGCGGACCAGGGATCGGTAGTGAGCGGCGTAGATCTGGGTGATCGCCTCGTCGGCGTCCCAGGTCACCGCGTCCTCGACGGTCACGGCCACGCTCCTACCGGTCCGCTGTCGGGACCTGCTCACCAGGGTCGATGCCACGCCAGTACGACGCGGCCCGCGCGCATCCGGTTTACACGGTCGGGGGGTTATCACGCCTGGCGGCTCGCCGTAGCCGTGATCGCTACGCTGGCGCCATGTCCGGTCCGGAGGCTGTCGCCGACTGCATGTTCTGCGGGATCGTGGCCGGCGACGTCCCTGCGACGATCGTCCGGGAGACCCCTCGGCTGATCGCCTTCCGGGACATCGACCCGCAGGCCCCGACCCATGTGCTGCTGGTTCCCCGGGCGCACCACGCCTCGGTCGCCGAGCTGGCGGGCGCCGATCCCGACGTCCTTGCCGAGCTGGTCCGCGAGGCGGCCGCGGTCGCCGCGGACGAGGGGCATTCGGCGTACCGCCTGGTGTTCAACACCGGTGCGGAGGCCGGCCAGTCGGTCTTCCACGTCCACGGTCACGTCCTGGCCGGGCGCCCGCTCGCCTGGCCCCCCGGCTGACCGAACGATCGTGCCCGCGAGCCCGCATCGCCTACCATGTGAGCCGCCAGATCAACCGAGACGGGAAGCAGGGCGAGCAGGCCGCCAGCGGCCGATCCATGGCAGATTCCCCACAGGCCCAGTCCAAGATCGTCATCCCCGCCAGCCAGCCGATGGTGTCCGTCCTCGGTTCGGGTGACGAGCTGCTGCGGGTAGTGGAGCAGGCCTTCCCCACCACGGACATCCACGTACGCGGCAACGAGATCACCGTCTCCGGCACCCCCGCCGAGGTGGCGCTGGTCGGCCGGCTGTACGACGAGGTCGTCACCGTCCTGCGCACCGGCCAGGGCCTCACCGCCGAGTCGGTGGAGCGCGTCGTCGCGATGCTGCGGGCGGAGACCGGCGAGCGTCCCGCCGAGGTGCTGACCCTCAACATCCTGTCCAACCGCGGCCGCACCATCCGGCCGAAGACGCTGAACCAGAAGCGCTACGTCGACGCGATCGACAAGCACACGGTCGTCTTCGGCATCGGACCGGCCGGCACCGGCAAGACCTACCTCGCGATGGCCAAGGCCGTGCAGGCGCTGCAGGGCAAGCAGGTCAACCGGATCATCCTCACCCGGCCGGCCGTCGAGGCGGGGGAGCGGCTGGGCTTCCTGCCGGGGACCCTCTTCGAGAAGATCGACCCCTACCTGCGGCCGCTCTACGACGCCCTGCACGACATGATCGACCCCGAGTCGATCCCGCGGCTGATGACGGCCGGGACGATCGAGGTCGCGCCCCTCGCTTTCATGCGGGGACGGAGCCTCAACGACGCCTTCGTCATCCTGGACGAGGCGCAGAACACCTCTCCGGAACAGATGAAGATGTTCCTGACCCGGCTGGGCTTCGGCTCCAAGTTGGTTGTCACCGGCGACGTGACGCAGGTCGACCTGCCGAGCGGCACGCACAGCGGACTGCGCGTCGTCCAGGACATCCTCGACGGCATCGACGACGTGCACTTCTCGCACCTGACGAGCCACGACGTGGTGCGGCACCGGCTGGTCAGCGAGATCGTCGACGCCTACGGCCGCTGGGACGAGAGGGAGTCCGCGGCCCGCGACGGCGTACGCCGGGGGGCCGGCGGCTCGGGGCCGTCGGGCAAGCGCGGCCGCAGATGACCATCGAGGTCAACAACGAGTCCGGGGCCGAGGTCGACGAACCGGCGCTGTCCCGGCTGGCCCGGCACGTGCTGGACCAGCTGCGGGTGCACCCCCTCGCCGAGCTGTCGATCCTGCTCGTCGACGCCGAGGCGATGGCCGCCCTGCACGTGCAGTGGATGGACGAGGCCGGACCGACCGACGTGCTCTCCTTCCCCATGGACGAGCTGCGCCCCGGAAGCGAGGACCACGAGCCGGAGCAAGGGCTGCTCGGCGACGTCGTGATCTGCCCGCAGGTCGCCCAGCAGCAAGCAGGGGCCGCCGGACACTCGACCGACGACGAGCTGAACCTGCTGTGCACGCACGGGATCCTGCACCTGCTCGGCTACGACCATGCCGAGCCGGAGGAGCAGCAGGCGATGTTCGCCCTGCAACGTGACCTGCTGGACGGCTGGCGGACCTCCGACGCCGCGACCGGGCGGGAGGACGCCGGATGACCGTCGACGCGGTCATGCTGACGGCTGCCGTCCTGCTCGTCCTGCTGGCCGGGCTGTTCGCCGGCGCCGAGGCGGCCCTGTCCCGGGTCTCCCGGGTCGCCTCCGAGCAGTTCGAGCGCGAGGGCCGTCGCGGCGCCCGGCGCCTGCACGACGTGGTCGCGGACCCGGCGCGTTACCTCAACCTGCTGACCCTGCTGCGGGTGAGCTGCGAGCTGTTGGCCACCGTCCTCGTGACCACGGTCTGCCTGGCCTGGTTCGACCGGCTGTGGCAGGCGATCGCAGTCGCCGCCGGCGTCATGATCATCGTCTCCTACGTGGCGGTCGGGGTCTCGCCGCGCACGCTCGGCCGTCAGCACGCCCCGAGGGTTGCCCTCGTCAGCGCCCGCTTCGTGCACCCGCTTGCGCGCGTCCTCGGGCCACTTCCCCAGCTCCTGATCCTCGTCGGAAACGCACTCACGCCGGGCAAGGGCTTCCGGGACGGGCCGTTCGCCTCGGAGGCCGAACTGCGCGACCTCGTCGACCTCGCCGAGGAGAACAAGCTCATCGAGGACCGCGAGCGGATGATGATCCACTCCGTCTTCGAGTTCGGCGACACGATCGTGCGCGAGGTGATGGTGCCCCGGACCGACGTCGTCTTCGTGGAACGGGACAAGACCCTGCGGCAGGCGCTGTCCCTCGCCCTGCGCAGCGGCTTCAGCCGGATCCCCGTGGTCGGCAACGGGTCCGACGACGTGGTCGGGGTGCTCTATCTCAAGGACCTGGTGCGGCGCATCTACCAGTACCGCGAGGCGGAGTCGACCGAGCGCGTCGAGTCGGTGATGCGGCCGGCGACGTTCGTGCCGGAGAGCAAGCCGGTCGCTGAGCTGCTCCGCGAGATGCAGGCCGGCCAGATCCACATGGCGATCGTGGTGGACGAGTACGGCGGCACCGCGGGACTGGTCACGATCGAGGACATCATCGAGGAGATCGTCGGCGAGATCACTGACGAGTACGACGTGGAGCAGTCCCTCGTCGAGGAGCTCGAGGACGGCACCCTCCGGGTGAGCACTCGCCTGCATGTCGACGAGCTGGCGGAGCGCCTCGGCATGGAGCTCGAGGACGAGGACGTCGACACCGTCGGGGGGCTGCTGGCCAAGCACCTCGGCCGCGTCCCGATCCCTGGCGCCTCCGTCGAGGTCGAAGGACTGCGCCTCACCGCCGAGAGTGCCTACGGCAGACGCAACCGGATCGGAACTGTCTTGGTGCGTCGCATCGACAGCGATCGGGATCCTTCCGACATCAACGAGCCGGCCGAGGTGGCGGATGGCTGAGGCCGGGGAGGTGGCGCTCCCCGATGAGGACGCCAAGCTGGTGACGCTGGCCCGTTCGGCCGAGGCGAGGGCACGTGGGCACGAGGGGGCGGCGGTCCGCGACGGGATCGGGCGCACCTACGTCGCCTCGTCGGTGCGGCTCCGGTCGTTGACCCTGAGCGCACTGCAGGCCGCGCTGGCCGCGGCGCTGTCCAGCGGCGCCACCGACATCGAGGCCGCGGTCGTGATCACCGAGGCGACGACATTGGCCGAGCGCGACCGGGCGGTCCTCGACGAGATGGCGGTGCCGCGCGTGCTGCTCGTCACCGCCGATGGTGCGACCACCGTCGCCCGATGACGATGGGCACGCCGGAGCCTCCGCAGCTCGCGCACCGCGCCGGCTTCGCCTGTTTCGTCGGGCGTCCCAACGCGGGCAAGTCCACGCTGACCAACGCCCTGGTCGGCGAGAAGGTCGCCATCACCTCGAGCAAGCCGCAGACCACGCGGCGCGTCGTGCGCGGGATCGTGCACCGCCCCGACGCGCAGCTGATCCTGCTTGACACCCCGGGGCTGCACCGGCCCCGGACCCTGCTCGGCGAGCGCCTCAACGCCGATGTGCGGGCCGCGTGGTCGGAGGTCGACGTGATCGGCCTCTGCCTGCCCGCGGACGAGGCCGTCGGTCCGGGTGACCGGTTCATCGCCCGCGAGCTCGCAGCCGCCGGGTCGACCCCGGTCATCGCCGTCGTCACCAAGAGCGACCGCGTCCGTCGGGACGCAATGGTCGAGAAGCTGGCTCAGGTCGGCGCGCTGGGAGCCGAGACGGGGCTGGACTGGGCCGAGGTCATCCCCGTCTCGGCCGTGTCCGGGGAGCAGGTCGAGCTGCTCGCCGACCTCTTGTGCGCCCGGCTGCCCGAGTCGCCCCCGCTCTACCCGGCGGGTGACCTGACCGACGAGCCCGAGCAGATCATGGTCGCGGAGCTCATCCGCGAGGCGGCGTTGGAGGGTGTCCGCGACGAGCTGCCGCACTCGATCGCCGTTGTCGTCGAGGAGATGCTGCCCCGGGCGGATCGTCCCGCGGACCGTCCCCTGACCGACATCCATGCCTACCTGTACGTCGAGCGCGACAGCCAGAAAGCGATCGTCATCGGGCCCAAGGGGGCTCGCCTGAAGGACATCGGCAGCACCGCGCGGCGCCAGATCGAGGCACTCCTCGGCACTCCGGTGTTCCTCGACCTGCATGTCACCGTGGCCAAGGACTGGCAGCGCGACCCGCGCCAGCTCCGCAAGCTCGGGTTCTGAGCGACGCCTAGGCCGGGGGCACCTCGAGCTGCCACTCGGCCCAGCGACCCACCTTCTGGAAGCCCATCTCCACGTTGATGGCCACCATGTGGTCGTTGGTCTCGGCGTTCCAGGTGATCACTCGGCGTACGCCGGGGCAGTGCGCCGCGAGGAGCGCGATGTTGGCCGTCTTGACCAGCATCCCGAGCCGGTGCCCGCGATGCTTCCGATCGACGATCGTCGTCCATTGAAACGCAGTGCCCGGCAGGTGGATGGAGACACCGATGTCGGTGTACGCGACGAGCCGGCCGCTGGCGACGTGGCGCGCCCCGGTGGTCACCCACACCCGCTCCTTCGCTGCGGCCTCTTCCTCACCCTCGCGGATCCGGGCGGCGTCCCAGACCTCCGGGCTCCACTGGAGGTCGTCGAGAGGAGCGTCGGTCGACATCAGTGCCTGGAGCCGGGCCAGGTCGTCGACCAGCTCGTCCGGTGCCGGCCCGGCCCACTGCACCAGCTCATAGCCCGCTGCGTGCTGCCGCGAGGTTTCCGCGAGCGCCGACAGCCGGTGGTCGAGCGCGGTGTCGAGGTCCAGCGCCCGGCAGATCTCCGAGAGGGCTCGCCGGCCACCGACGGAGGTGGCGAACGCCGCGCCGGGGGCGACCGTGGCGACGTCCAGCGGCTCGGCGACCTCGCCGATGAGCAGCGGGCGCCGCTCGTGGCGACCCCGCGCCACCGCGTGGTCGAAGAGCTGTCGCCCGATGCCGCGCCGACGGTGGTCGGGGTGCACCATCACGGTCGCGATCAAGGTCTCGGTGTTGTCGAGCAGGGGCAGCTCGAGGACGAGCCCGCCGACGACGCGCCCGTCGAGCACGGCCGCGTGGCGCTCCCGCCGCGAGGACCGGCGGTTGCTGTCGTCCTCGAGGAGCAGTTCCTGGACGGGGTTGGTCGGGAGCCAGGGGGCGTCAGCCCGCCGGGCGGCGTCCTCGACCTCCCACCAGGCCCGCAGCCGCGCCTCGTCACCCGGCGTGACGAGCTCGATGTCCACCAGGACAGGCTCCTCAGGCCGGCGGCGGGTGTCACGCGAGTTTCGGCCGGCGAGGTCCAGGATGCGGGACCGAGCGCACCAGGGACCGGACAGCGGGGCCGCCACGTCGTACGCTGGGCGGGTGCGCGCGCGCCTGCTCCTTCGTCGCCGCGGCGAGGACCTCTAAGGCCGGTCCCCTCGTCGCGGGGTGAGGCACGGCTGGCCGCAGTCCCCGCGAACGACAGGTAGGACCAATGGCCACGATGCGCAACGACCAGCAGCCCTCGGGCATGCCCATCTCCCGGTACCGCTCGTTCCCGCCCATCGGGCTGACGGACCGGACCTGGCCGGAGGCGGTGACGACCCGCGCGCCCCAGTGGTGCGCCGTCGACCTCCGGGACGGCAACCAGGCCCTGATCGACCCGATGAGCCCGGCCCGCAAGCGGCGCATGTTCGAGTTGCTGGTGCGGATGGGTTACAAGGAGATCGAGGTCGGCTTCCCCTCGGCGTCGCAGACGGACTTCGACTTCGTCCGCCAGCTCATCGAGGAGGACATGATCCCCGATGACGTCGTCATCCAGGTGCTGACGCAGGCCCGCGATGCGCTCATCGAGCGCACCTTCGAGTCCATCAAGGGTGCCAAGCAGGCGGTCGTGCACCTCTACAACTCCACCTCGACGCTGCAGCGCCGGGTCGTGTTCGGGCTACCGAAAGAAGGCATCACCGACATCGCCGTGCAGGGCGCGCGGCTGTGCCAGAAGCTCACCGAGACGGTGCGCGAGACCGAGGTCTTCTTCGAGTACTCGCCCGAGTCCTACACCGGCACCGAGCTCGACTTCGCGGTCGAGGTCTGCAACGCCGTCAACGACGTCTGGCGGCCGTCACCGGACCGCAAGACGATCATCAACCTGCCGGCAACGGTGGAGATGGCGACGCCCAACATCTACGCCGACTCGATCGAGTGGATGCACCGCAACCTCGCCCATCGTGACTCGGTCGTGCTCTCGCTGCACCCCCACAACGACCGCGGCACCGCCGTGGCGGCCGCCGAGCTCGGGGTGATGGCCGGCGCGGACCGGGTCGAGGGGTGCCTGTTCGGCAACGGCGAGCGGACCGGGAACGTCTGCCTGGTGACGCTCGGGATGAACCTGTTCTCGCAGGGGATCGACCCGATGATCGACTTCTCCGACATCGACGAGATCCGGCGGACGGTGGAGTACTGCAACCAGATCCCGGTCCACGAGCGGCACCCCTACGGAGGTGACCTGGTGTTCACGGCCTTCTCGGGCTCGCACCAGGACGCGATCAAGAAGGGCTTCGACGCGATGGACCGCGAGGCGGTCGAGAGCGGCCGGCCGGTGGCCGAGCAGGAGTGGGCGGTGCCCTACCTGCCGATCGACCCGCGCGA
>JAVEDB010000050.1 GCA_030841185.1 Actinomycetota bacterium | reverse complement strand
CCACCGCCACTGGCGTCCTCGAGCGCGACCGAGGCGCGGAACCCGGAGTCGGTCCACTCGCTGGTCCCGTACCCCTCCAGCTGGACCTCGCCGTCGACGGCGACCTGGACCAGCGCCTCCGTGCCGGCCAGCTCTGACCGGGCGACGGCGAAGCGGGTGACCGTGGACCCGTCGTCGACCCGGCAGGCGACGGTCGTCACGCGGTCACGGATCTTCGTGGGGGCGGCCGCCTGTGCCGGTGCCGACATCAGGCTGCCTGCCACGACAGCGACCGCGGCTACGGCGATGGTGCGGCGGGCGATGGTGAGCGGTTGCATCGTCGTTCGTCCTCTCGTTCCGGTTCGATGACCCGGCGGGCCCTGGTGGCAACCGGTCTTCATCAAGAACCGGCGACAGGCGCGTTCGGTTGCACCGGACTCCGAGGTTTCTCTTTGGACCGCCGCGTCAGACCTCGTTGTCGAGGGCTTCCCGGACGACCGCCATCGCGAGCCCACCGGAGTAGCCCTTGCGGGCCAGCAGGCCCGTCAGCCGGCGGATGCGGGTTTCGCGCGGCAGGCCACGGGTGGCCGCGAGACGCCGGTCGACCAGCGCGACCGCCGACGCCCGCTCGTCGTCGGGGCTGACTGCCTCGATCGCCTCGGACACCGTCTCGTCGGCGACCCCGCGCTGGCGCAGCTCGGCGGCCAGCGCGCGGCGGGCCAGTCCGCGCCCGAGGTGCCGAGTGCGCACCCACGTCTGCGCGAACGCCTCGTCGTCGACCAGTCCCACCTCGGTAAACCGGTCCAGCACCCGGGTGGCGACCTCGTCAGGGACGTCGCGCTGGACGAGGTCGTCGGCGAGCTGCGCCCTGGTTCGCGGCGCCGCGGTCAGCTTGCGCAGCACGATTGCGCGCGCGACGGAGTAGGGATCGGCGTCCGGCTCGGGTGGTCGGTGCTCCCCGGCGCCGTCCTCCACGAGCGGACCGCGCCGCCCTCGGCGTGCCATTGGGCGCCGGCTCAGATGTCGCTCGGTGGCACCGCGTCGATCGCCGGCCCGGCCGGCGCGTCGAGCTGCGGTCCGATGCCGAGCTTTTCCTTGATCTTCTTCTCGATCTCGTCGGCGAGGTCGGGGTTGTCGCGCAGGAAGGCCCGGGCGTTCTCCTTGCCCTGACCGAGTTGGTCGCCGTCGTAGGTGTACCAGGCGCCGGCCTTGCGGACGAAGCCCTGCTCGACGCCCATGTCGATGAGGCCGCCCTCACGGCTGATGCCGGACCCGAACAGCAGGTCCATCTCGGCCTGCCGGAACGGCGGCGACACCTTGTTCTTGACCACCTTGACGCGGACCCGGTTGCCGACCGCTTCCTGGCCGTCCTTGAGGGTCTCGATCCGGCGCACGTCCAGCCGGATCGAGGCGTAGAACTTCAACGCCTTGCCGCCCGACGTCGTCTCAGGACTCCCGAACATCACACCTATTTTTTCGCGCAGCTGGTTGATGAAGATGGCGGTCGTCTTGGACTGGCTGATCGCACCGGTCAGCTTGCGCAGCGCCTGGCTCATCAGCCGCGCCTGCAGCCCGACATGGCTGTCGCCCATCTCGCCCTCGATCTCGGCCCGCGGCACGAGCGCGGCAACGGAGTCGATGACGATGATGTCCAGGGCGTTGGAGCGGATGAGCATGTCGGTGATCTCCAGCGCCTGCTCACCGGTGTCGGGCTGGGACACGAGCAGCCCGTCGGTGTCGACGCCGAGCCGCCGGGCGTAGTCGGGGTCGAGCGCGTGCTCCGCGTCGATGAAGGCCGCGATGCCACCGGCCTTCTGCGCGTTGGCGATGGCGTGCAGCGCCACCGTGGTCTTGCCGGAGCTCTCCGGGCCGTAGATCTCGACGATCCGGCCGCGCGGCAGGCCACCGATGCCCAGCGCGATGTCGAGGGCGATGGACCCGGTGGGGATGACCTCCATCGGGACGCGCACCTCGTCTCCCAGGCGCATCACCGAGCCCTTGCCGAACTGGCGGTCGATCTGGGCGAGGGCCGCGTCGAGCGACTTGTCGCGGTCTGCAGAAGCCATGGATGCCATCCCTGGTCGGGTCGAGGTGTTCTTTGCCACGCGTCGAACCGTAGGGTCCGGCACCGACAGGACTGCTCGCTCGGCACCGGGCTGTGGACGGCTCGACCCTGAGGACATTACCGAACACCTGTTCGAAAGACGTGCGACACGCCGCGGCCCGGAGGGGGTCAGTTCGCCGGCACCGCCGCTGTCCGCGCGGCGTACGCCGTGACCAGCACCGGCAGCACGAGCAGCCCGGCGAGGGCGTTCAGCACGCCGTACCCGGGTCCTCCCACCACGACGCCGGCCAGCGCCCCGCCGGTCGCGCCGCAGAGGCCCATCACGAAGTCCGCCGCACCCTGCACTCCCGGTCGCACCCGCTCGTCGACCGACTCCGAGAGCAGGGTGGATCCGGCAACCAGGGCGCACGACCATCCCAGGCCGAGAAGTAACAAACCAAGGCCGAGTACGCCGTGGGCCTGCCCGCCCGCGGTGCCGGCCACCGCCACCGCGGCGGCCAGGATGAGCTGGCCGAGCAGGACCACCGGGATGCGGCCGAACCGGTCAGCGAGCCAGCCGACGACCGGGGAGAACGCGTACATGCCGGCGACGTGCAGGCTGATGACGACGCCGACGATGCGCAGCGACGCTCCCTCGTGGCTCATGTGCACGGGCGTCATCACCATCACCGAGACCATGACCGTGTGGCTCAGCGCAATAGCGGCCAGCCCGAGAGTTGCCGGCCGCGACTGCAGCACCGCGCGCAGTGCGTCGCGCAGCGAGGTGTGGTGCGTCCGCTGCGCGGGGTCAATGCCGAGCCGGCGACGGGCCTCCAGCAGCGGGTCCGGCCGCAACCCCACCAACACCAGCAGAGCGGCCGCGGAGAACGCGGCGATCGAGAAGAGCAGCGGCCCACTCAGCGGTGGCAGCCCGAGCGACCGGGCCAGGTCGCCGCCGGGACCGGTCAGGTTGGGTCCGAGCACCACACCGATCGTGGTGGCCCACACGACGGTGGCGAGAGACCTCGCACGCGTCTTCGTGT
>JAVEDB010000038.1 GCA_030841185.1 Actinomycetota bacterium | reverse complement strand
GCCGATGCGGACGTCTACGGAGGAGTGGTCGCGCAGGTGCTCGGCCTGCTCGACGAAGCACCTGGCCTGGCCGCGGCGGCCCGGTTGGCCAACAACGGTCAGCTCGACCTCGAGGCGCTGGCCCGCGCAGCGCCGTACGTCGCGCCCGATCTGCGGGTGCTCACCGGCATCTCCCGTGCGGCACGGTGGCCGGAGCTGCGCCCGTCGGCCCTCGGGCAGGTCTGGTCCCTGTGCCGCCGCCTCGCCGCCTGGACCGTCGTCGACTGCGCGTTCGCGATCGAGCAGGACGAGGAGCTCTCGTTCGACACGGCGGCACCGCGCCGCAACGGCGCGACGATCGAGACGCTTCAGGACGCCGACGTGGTGCTGGCGGTCGGGACCGCGGACCCGGTGGGCGTCCAGCGCCTGGTCCGGGGTCTCTCCGACCTCGAGGAGGTCGCGCCCGGTGGACGGCCCCGAGTGGTGCTCAACCGGGTCCGCCGATCCGCGGTCGGGGCGCACCCGCGGACTCAGCTCGCGGCCGCACTCGAGCAGCACGCCGGAGTTGCCGATGTGGCTTTCGTGCCCGACGACCCGGCGGCCCTCGACGCAGCCCTCCTGAACGGCCAGCTGCTGGTTGACGTCGCGCCGGACTCGCCCGCCCGGGTGGCCTTCGCTGCCCTCGCCGCCGAGCTGACCGGCGATGACACCCTGCGGGTACGTCGGCGCCGCTGGGCCCGGGCCGGACACCGGTGAGCACCCCGAGTGCCCTGGTCGTCGACTGGGGAGGTGTGCTGACCGAGCCGCTCGAGCCCTCCCTGCGCGCCTGGGCCGAGATCGACGGCCTCGACTTCGACAGCTACCTCGCGGTCATGCGCGACTGGCTCGGCGACCACCAGGGTGACCTCGCCGCGACCAACCCGATCGCCGCTCTCGAGCGCGGCGAGATCGAGGTCCCGCACTTCGAGGAGCAGCTAGCCACCCGCCTGACCGCCCACTCGGGCCGGCCCATCACCGCCGACGGGCTCATGCAGCGGATGTTCGACCAGTTCGTCTCCGCACCGGCGATGGCGGCACTGGTCCTGCGCGCCCGGCGGGCCGGACTGCGCACCGGGCTGCTCTCCAACTCATGGGGCAACGAGTACCCGCGCGAAGGCTGGGACGACATGTTCGACGTCATCGTCATCTCCGGCGAGGTGGGGATGCGCAAGCCGGACCGGGCGATCTTCGACCACACCGTGGAGCTGCTGGGCATCCCTGCCGCGGAGACCGTCTTCGTCGACGACCTCGCCGCAAACGTGCGGGCTGCTGCCGACGCCGGCCTCGTCGGCGTCCACCACACGTCGTACGACGAGACGCTCGCCGAGCTCGAGGCCCTCTTCGGCATCCCGCTGGGCGGCTGACCGTCAGGCGCCGAACAGCAGCGAGAGACCACCCACCGTGTAGGCGACCATCAGCAGCAGGAGCGGCACCTGGCCGGCCACGGCCCGGTTGCGCGGCAGCAGCCGCACCGCGCGGTCGTGGGCGAGCACGACCCCGATGACATGGCCGAGGAGGACGGCGCAGACCTGCAGGACGGCGACGAAGCCGGGGTCCGCGAGTCGACCGTCGACGCCATGGTCGGCGGTGCCGAGCCAGTCCGCACCCGTCCCCAGGGGATCGGAGAGCCGGATGACGGTGCTCTGTCCGGCCAGCACCAGCAAGGACCAGTAGTGCGCCACCACGTAGCCCAGCACGATCGGCACCAGGGTGTGCGCGAACTCCGCGGCGAACCGGACGGGCCGCAGCCCGGAGCCGCGCCCGGCGACAGCGGCGGCCAGGAAGAAGGCGGACGTCACCAGGGCGACCATCCCGAGCAGACCCAGCGTCGCGGTCCATCGCGGGGGGAGGGCGCTGTCCTGCACGACGTTGATCCACCACACCGAGTTGGCCAGGGAGTCGTACGCCGTCGAGCCGAGCAGCACGCCCACGACCGCGAACAGGCCGGGGGCGACCGGGATCCCGGCGAGTCCGGCCAGCGGGTTGCGCAGGACGAGCCGGCCGTCGCCCCGGCGGCCGAGCGGTGCCGCCCGGCCGATCAGCGACGAGTAGGCCTCGAAGCCGTCGGCCCGGTCGAACCAGCGCGACCCGAAGTACGTCGCGGCGAGCAGGTTGACGGCGAGGTACGCCGCGAAGAACGTCCGGAGCACCGGCAGGGTGTCGTTGTTGGGCGCGATCAGCTCCAGCCAGACGAACGCCAGCAGCATCGCCGCCGCCGGCCAGTAGCCGAGCCGGGCCGGGAGCGGGGCCAGCCCCTCCTCGGGGCGGGTCCGCAGCAGCAGTGAGAGCAGCCCGTGCACCGTGCGCACCGGGTTCAGCAACCGCCAGACCGGACCGAGGATCGCCGACGTCATGGGCAGACCGATCCAGAACAGGACGAAGACCACGCCGGCCGTCGGGTTCAGAGCGTCGTCCTTGCCGGCGACGGCACCCAGCACGACGTACGCCGTGGCGAGCAGCCCGACCGCGCGCAGCAGCACCCGGAACGGCCGCCCGTCCAGCCCCGACTGCAACCGCGCGGGAAGCGCCACGCCGGCGTGCTCCGGGTCCAGCCGCGATTCGCGCCACAGCAGCCCCAGGGCCAGGAACGACACGAGCAGGGCGACTGCCGCACCGGCCAGCGCGTACGAGAACGGGATCGGGAGGTCCTCCCGACTGCTCACGCCGTGCGCGAGGACGGTGGTGCCGGTCAACGCACCTCGAGCTGCACCAGCTGCAACCCGCTCTTGTGCGTCTCGATCTCGAACAGGCCCACCTGGTTGGCGACGAACTCGATCGTCGCCTGCTTTCCGGCCGCGAGCGGGCGCTCGATGTTGTAGCCGTGCACGTGCACCTCGTCCGCCTTGTCGCTGGTGACCAGCAGCCGGATGTGGGTGTCTTTGCTCACCTTCACGCGATGCGTGGGAGGACTGACCTTGCCGTTGGCCACGGCCACGACGATCTCGGCGCCCTTCACCCGGTCCGATGAGCTTGCCCCGGACGTGGTCGTGGTGGAGGAGGGGGTTGATCCGCGCGACGCGCACCCGGAGACGAGCACGACCAGGGAGATGATGAGCACCGAGGCGCCCGCGCGGCGTCGCATGGCAGGAGTGGCCTTCCATTTCGGGGGATTCCGTCACTGTACGGCCCGTTGGTTGGCCGGCCGTCGTCGAGTGTGGGCACCTCGCGGTCCGGGCCATGCCACGATGGGCTGTTGGACCTTGAGGGAGGTGTCCCTGCTCGTGGCCGACCGGCTGAGCCCGCTCGATGTGTCGTTCCTCTACTTCGAGGAAGCGACCACGCCGATGCACGTGGGCGGCGTCGCCGTGTTCCAGGCCCCGGCCGACGGCTTCGACTACGAGCGGCTGCTGCACCTCATCAAGGAGCGCATCCCGTTCGTGCCGCGCTACCGCCAACGCATCCGCTGGGTGCCCGGCCGGCTGGCCAACCCGGTGTGGGTGGACGACGAGCACTTCGACATCGCCTACCACGTACGCCGTGCCGTGCTGCCCAAGCCGGGCAACGACGACCAGCTGCACGAGTTCGTCGCCCGGGTGCAGAGCCGCCAGCTCGACCGGGACCGCCCGCTGTGGGAGATGTACCTCGTCGAGGGCCTGTCCAAGAAGCGCTTCGCGGTCATCACCAAGACCCATCACGCCATGGTCGACGGCCTGGGTGCCGTCGACATCGCGCAAGTCATCCTCGACACGACCCGGGACGTCGATGACATGGCTCCGCCGGGGGCCTCGACGGACTCGGCGGCGGGCTGGCACCCGGCGCCCGAGCCGTCCTGGGTCGAGCTGATGGCGGGGGCCGTCGCTGACAACGTGCGCCGGCCGAGTGCCGTCGTCGACGCCGTGCGTGCGGGACTCACGGACGTCCGGTCCACCGCCGGCCGAGTCGCCGGCGCGGCCGGCGGGCTGCTCGCCGCGGGCCTCACGGCGGCCCGGCCAGCACCCGTCAGCCCGCTCAACGTGCCGATCGGCGAGCATCGCCGGTATGCGACGGTCGACTCCGATCTCGACGACTACCGGCGGATCCGCAAGGCGCACGGCGGCACGGTCAACGACGTCGTGCTCGCCTGCGTTGCCGGCGCCCTGCGCGCCTGGCTGCTCACCCGTGGCGAGAACGTGACTCCCTACTCGACGGTCCGGGTCATGGTCCCGGTCAGTGTGCGTGGCAGCGAGGAGAAGGGCGTTCCCGGCAACCGCGTTGCGTCCTACCTGGTCGACCTCCCGGTCGGGGAGCCGAGCCCGGTGATGCGCCTGCACCAGGTGTCCTACCGGATGAAGGCGCACAAGGAGACCGGCCAGGCGGTCGGCGCCGAGGCGCTCGCCGGCCTGGCGGGGTTCGCGCCGCCCACGATGCACGCCCTCGGGGCGCGGGTCGCGTCCAGCATGTCGAAGCGATGGTTCAACCTGGTGGTGACCAACGTCCCTGGTCCTCAGCAGCCGCTCTACGCCGGCGGCGCCCGGATGCTGGCCGCCTACCCGGTGGTGCCGCTCGCGAAGGCCCAGGCCGTCAGCATCGGCCTCACCTCCTACGACGGCGGGGTCTACTACGGCCTCAACGCCGACCGGGAGGCGATGCCCGACGTCGAGGTGCTGGCCGCGTGCATCACGGACGCGCTGGCCGAGCTGCTGGCGACGGTCCGATGACCGGCCTACGCCGGGGCGTGGTCCTCGGAGCCGGTGGCGTCCTCGGGGCCGCCTGGTCGATCGGGGCCCTCACCGCCATCGCCGAGGTCGAGGGGTTCCAGCCGCACGAGGCCGACCGGCTCGTCGGCACCTCGGCCGGCGCGGTCCTCGCCGCCCTGCTCGGCGCGGGGCTGACGGCCGCCGACCTGCGCGACCACCAGCGGGGACTGCCGCTGCCGCACGAGGTCGGCACCGACTGGAGCTACGACCGCTCCACGGGTGGGGCGCTGCCCACCCGGCCGCGCCTCGGGATCGGGTCGCCGGCGTTGTTGCGTCGCACCGCCTTGCGGCCGCGGCGGATCCCTCCACTCGCGGTGCTCGCCGCGCTGACCCCGACAGGCCACGGCAACCTGGCCGAGGTGGGCCACATGGTCGCGTCGGTCGCTTCCGAGGGCGGCTGGCTGGAGCGCGACGGGGTCTGGATGGTCGCCATGGACTACGACACCGGCCGCCGCATCGCGTTCGGCCGGGACGGCGCACCGCCCGCCATGCTCGACGAGGCGGTGATGGCATCGTGCGCGATCCCCGGGTGGTACGCACCGGTGGTGATCGGCGGCCGGCGTTACGTCGACGGCGGGGCGTGCTCCACGACCAACGTCGACCTGCTCGCGCAGGAAGCGCTGGACGAGGTCTACGTCCTGGCGCCGATGGCCTCGTTCGTGACCGACCGCCCGCGCGCCGTCGGGGCCCGGCTCGAACGACGGTTGCGCCGGCAGGTGACCCGACGGCTGCTGCATGAGGCGGCCAAGGTGGGCGCGGCGGGAGCGGCCCTCACTGTTCTCACGCCCGGCCCGGAGGATCTCGCGGCCATCGGCGCCAACCTGATGGACCCGTCCCGGCGGCTCGCGGTGCTGGAGACGTCGATGCGCACCAGCGCGGAGGCGCTGCGCAACCCCCGTCCGGACAACCTGGGCATCGCTCTCTAGATGCGGGTCTACCTTCCCTCGACGCTGCCGCGACTCGCTGCGGCGGTGCGGACGGGCGAGATCGACGCCCCGGTCGCGGCCGCGGTGACCCCCGCGCTGCGCGAGTGGTACGTCGAGGGCGACGCCGAGGAGCTCGAGTACGCCGCGATGCTCTCGGCCGCCCGGGCCTCGCTGCAACTGCTCGCCGCCGACCCGACCGCTCCCCGCCGCCGCGTCGTGCTGGCCGCCGAGCTGCCGGACGGAACCGCGCGCCCGACGCCCGACGTCGACCGGTCAGCCGTGCGGGTGCCCGGCGCCGTGCCCCTGTCGGCGGTGGTCGCCGCACACGTGGACGACGCGTCGGCGGCGGACGACGTACGCCGTGCGGTGGACCTCTGGGATGCCGCTGCCGCGGGTGACGAGGACGCCCTCTTCCTCGTCGACGGCGTCGAGGACCACGAGCTCGGCTGGTACGCCGCCCAGGAGATCGGCCCCCTGGTCGAGCTCGAGACCTGACCGTCCGGCGGTCGCCTCGCTGCGCGGGCCGTGCCAACATGTGGACATGGATGCCGTCACCAACGTCCCCACCCCGGCCAACGAGCCGATCAAGTCCTACGCCTCCGGCACCCCGGAGCGGACCGAGCTCGAGGACACGCTGAAGAGGCTG
>JAVEDB010000041.1 GCA_030841185.1 Actinomycetota bacterium | reverse complement strand
GTCGATGGGCTTGGACTCCGCGGAGCCCCGCTGGAAGAGGTACGCCGTGAGCACGACGTACATGCCCATCTGGAGGAACTCGCTCTCCCAGTTCTCGAAGACCCCCTCGATGAAGTTCCCGGTGCCGAGGTAGTTGAGGTAGGAGATCGTCGCCTGATGGTGCTGGAGCTGATCACCGTTGTAGGTGTGCGCGCCCGAGATGCTCATGGCCACAAGGAACAGGAGGAAGAGGCCGAGGTTCGCGAGGAGCAGGCCGTTGTCGCGGATGATCTTGCGCATGTCGCGGGCTCTTCCCGCTGCCATCGGGTTCAACCCAGCGCGGCGCTACCGTGTCGTCGTGACCCTCATCACCTCCCGCAACCCGGCACGGCTCGACGACGTCGTCACCCAGGTCGAGGCCGTCGACGCCCGGGACTTCGCGGCGCGCTGCCGCGCGGCGCGGGGTGCGCAGCCGGGGTGGGCAGCCGTGCCGGCGCCGCTGCGCGGCCGCGTCGTCGCCCAGGTCGGCCGTCTCGTCGAGGCCAACAAGGAGGCGCTCGCGGCGCTCGTGACGCGGGAGATCGGGAAGCCGTACGCCGAGGCGCTGGGCGAGGTGCAGGAGATCGTCGACACGTGTGACTTCTTCCTCGGTGAGGGCCGCCGCCTCTACGGGCAGACGGTCCCGAGCGAGATGCCGGACAAGCAGCTGTTCACCTTCCGGACCCCCGTCGGCGTGGCGGTGATCATCACCGCGGCGAACTTCCCCGCGGCGGTTCCGTCCTGGTACCTCGTGCCGGCGCTGCTCTGCGGCAACGCGGTGGTGTGGAAGCCGTCGGAGTCCGCGCCGGCGGTCGCCGATGCGCTCGCGGAGCTGTTCTGGCACGGAGGAGTGCCCCGGGACGTGCTCCAGGTCGTGCACGGGGACGGGCCGAGCGCCTTCGACGGGCTGTCGACCGCACTCGACGACGGGCTGGTCGACAAGGTGGGCTTCACCGGCTCGACGGCCGTCGGACGCCGGATCGGCGAGCTCACCGGGCGGCACCTGCAGTCACCGTGCCTCGAGCTCGGCGGCAAGAACCCGCTGGTCGTGGCGGCTGACGCCGACCTGGACCTGGCGGTGGAAGGCGCACTGTTCAGTGGGTTCGGGACCGCGGGTCAGCGCTGCACGTCGCTCGGGACGGCGTTCGTGCACCGCAGCCGGTACGACGAGTTCGTGGACCGGTTCGGAGCCGCCGTCGCAGCCGCGCCGGTCGGCGACCCGACCAAGGACGTTCTCTTCGGTCCCCTGATCAACGAGAGCTACCTGACCAACTTCGACAAGTGGCTCGACATGATCCGTCCCCACCACCGGGTCCTGGGATCCACCAGTACCGGGCGGATCACGGCGGACAACCCCCGCCCGGGATTCGTCGGCGAACCCTCGACCGGCCTCTACGTGCACCCGACCGTCGTCGCCGGCGTGACGGCCGACGACGAGCTCTACCGCCAGGAGACGTTCGGGCCGCTGGTAGGTGTCGGTGCGTGGGAGAGCTTCGACGAGGCGGTGGCGATGGCGAACGGGCACGGGTACGGACTTTCCGCCGCGATCTACACCTCCGATCCGCGGACCGCGTTCCGGTTCCGCGAGCAGTGCTCGGCCGGGATGGTCAGTGTCAACAACTCGACTTCCGGGGCGGAGGCGCACCTGCCGTTCGGCGGCAACGGGCTCTCCGGCAACGGGTCGCGCCAGTCCGGGATCTGGGTCCTCGAGCAGTTCACCCGGTGGCAGTCGATGAACTGGGACTACTCAGGGACGCTGCAGAAGGCCCAGCTGGACAACCTGGCCCTCGTCGGTGACCTCGACGCCGACCCCGACTACCGCCTCTGAACTCAACTGGTGAGTTCGGCACCTCCTGAGGCCTCCCTGACCTGCGGAACTCACCAGTCAGGCGAGGACACGGGGGTCGGTGGCGCGCATCGTCGTAGACACGTTCTGCTGGTTGAAGCCCTTGAACCCACCCCGGCGGGCCAGGTTCTCCAGGTGTGACCCGGCCGCGCCGCGCGCGCCGAACTCCGCCGCCTTCGCCTCGGTCAGGTGCCCGGCCGCCACCAGCTCGGCCAGCCGGTCGGGCGCGACCGGCCAGCGTTCCGGCTGGGTGAAGGCCTGCCGCAGGTGCGGCAGGTCGGAGAACGGAGCCATGGACTCGATGCCGAGGCCAGCCAGGTCGTCGCGCAGCTGGTCGAAGCTGAACTGCCCCTCGAGGTGGTGCATCCCGGCCGCCAGCACTGACTCTCCGTGCAGCGCGCACCAGAGCCCGACGGTCCCGAGCTCCGCGGTGGCGGCGAGATCTGCCGACGCGAAGTCGACCTCGACCTCGGACGCGGCCAGGTCGACGTCGGCGAACACCACGAGGCCGGCCCCGCTCTGTTCGAGCACCTGCGCCCCCCATCCCGCGTCGGCGCCGGCCCAGAACCGCTCGCGGAGCGTGAACCCCAACACCTGCAGGATCTCGATGAGCTGGCGGAACGCCGGCCGCGAGCTGCGGAAGGTGTGGTGGTCGTTGTTGCCCCACCCCAGGCCGAGCCGGTCCTGCCGGGCGTGCTGCACGACGGCGGCGGTGTTGCGGCGCTGCCAGAACCGGCGCTCGAGCTCCATGGCGTACGACGCGGCGAGGTCGGCCCCGACGAGCTCCACCATCTCCTCGGCCCGACGACGAGCCTCCGCGAGGTCGGGCCCCACGTCGTACCCGCGGGGACGTTCCGCCCACAGCGACCAGGCGCGTACCGCCCGCGCCGTCTCGCCGTCCTGCCAGCTCGGGGGTGCGACGCCACACGCCCACGACCGACGCTCGACACCGGACACGACGACAGCCTCACCGAGGCTGCTGATGACAGCGCGCCGAAAGCCCGAGAGGGGCGCGCCGTCGACACCGCTGCCGTGATGAGCGGCGGCGAAGGCCGCGGCGTCGTCGACGCGGAGCGCCAGCGCGAGTTCGGGGGACGGTACGACGGCGGCGAGCTGGGCGGCCGGGTGGCGCCAGACGCCGCCCCCCGGGGACGTCGCGTCCTCGACGAATCCCACCGCCGCCAGCTCGGCCGGATCGAGCGGGGCGGCCACGTGGTCGAGCCAGTCCGTCAGGGTCGTCGAGGTGTCGGTCTCGAGCCGCCGGGCCAGCGCGCGCAGCCGCGGGCTGGCCGCGACCGCCTCGTCGACGAGGGCGGCCACCAAGGCCTCCGCGTCAGGATGCGTCGTCCAGTCGAAGCTCTCCACCGCCTGATCATCCCCCACCCGCGGGGCGACGGGAACGTACCGCCACCGCCTCATCACGACCGTGCAGTCCGATTCCGCTCAGGCTCGGAAAAGCCTGACACGGTCTGGATGCTCCAGTAGCGTCGCAGCCACGGCGTCGTCGTCGCATGAGGGTAGCGGCCATGTGGTGGCTCCGGCAGCCAGCCATCTGCCGGGGGTGACGTGGGGACCGCCGCAAGGACGGACAGGCAGGCCAGGGGGGACTGTGGATTTCGAGTGGAGTGACGACCAGCGCAACCTGTATCAGGCTTGTGCCGCCTTCGCCCGAGCTCAACTCAACGACGATGTTGTCGGCAGGGACCGGCGTCATGACTTCTCACGACATGCCTGGGAGATGTGTGCGAAGTTCGGCATCCAAGGGCTCCCGGTGCCGGCCGAGTTCGGCGGTGGGGACGCCGACCCGGTAACCCTTGCGATCTGCCTCGAGGCGTTGGGCTACGGGTGCAAGGACGGGGGCCTGCTGTTTTCTCTCGGTGCCCACCTGTGGTCCGCCGTGACGCCGCTGTGGCGGTTCGGGACGGTCGAGCAGAAGCAACGATGGTTGCCCGGGCTCTGCGACGGGTCCCTGATCGGTGTCGGTGCGATGACCGAGCCCGGTACGGGCTCGGATGC
The DNA here is from genome assembly GCA_030841185.1 of Actinomycetota bacterium. Taxonomy (GTDB): domain Bacteria; phylum Actinomycetota; class Actinomycetes; order JACCUZ01; family JACCUZ01; genus JAVEDB01. The sequence goes on along the minus strand of JAVEDB010000041.1, from coordinate 28,107 downwards.
ATTCGCGATGACGACATCGGCGCGCCTCGACGGGGACCACTACGTCCTGCATGGTGGCAAGACATTCATCACAAACGCCCCCGTGGCAGATCTGTTTCTCGTATTCGCCACCACGGCAGCCACCACCACTGTCGTGGGTGGGCTGGGCTGCTTCGTCGTCGAGCGCGGCACCCCCGGCCTCACTATCGGCAAGCCCTTCCGCAAGATGGGTCTCCACACATCTCCCATGAGCGAGATCTTTCTTGACAACTGTGTGGTGGATGCGGATCAGATGCTGGGTTCTCCAGGCGCCGGAATGGCGATCTTCAACACGTCCATGGACTGGGAACGCAGCTTCATTTTGGCGCCCGCGGTAGGGACCATGCAGCGGCACTTCGAGCAGGCGGTGGCCTACGCCAAGGATCGCCACCAGTTCGGACAACCAATCGGCAGTTACCAAGCCATTTCACACCGGATCGTCAACATGCGGCTGCGTCTCGATGCAGCACGACTTCTTCTCTACCGCGCGGCCGAGGCGAAGGCTCGTGGGCGGAGCACGCGCATCGAATCGTCTGCTGCGAAGCTGTTCATCAGTGAGGCACTCGTCGCGTCGTCCCACGATCTGCTCCACATCCACGGCGCCTACGGATACATGGAAGAGTCAGGCATAGAGAGGGAGCTCCGCGACGCCATCGCGAGCACCTTCTACTCGGGCACCTCCGACATCCAACGAAACATCATTGCCAGCCGCCTGGGTCTGTAGATGGTGAATCTTCTGCACGACCAGCTGACGCGCGCTGCGCAGGCTGCGCCCCAGACGCCAGCCGTCATAGACCGTTCTCGCTCAGTCAATTACGGCGACCTGGAGACTCAGGCAAATCAACTGGCGCACGCTCTTGTCAGTCGGGGCATCAAGCCGGGAGACCGCGTCGGCATCCTTCTCGACAAGTCCGTCGAGGCAGTGATCTCCGTTTACGGGATCATGAAGGCGGGCGCGGTCTACGTCCCGCTCGATGTGCTTGCACCAGCTGCGAGATTGGCTTTCATGGTTCAGAACTCGGACATGACTTGCCTCGTCACCTCCGGGAGACGCTTGCGGGATGTCCGGCAGCTCATCACCGAGGGCGCTCCCTTAACAACCGTTGTGAGGCTGGGCGACGAGGAGGCAGAGTCTCAGAGCCTCCTGCCGCAGATCTCCATGGTCGAAGCAGCTGAGCTCGATGTCCAGGACCATGCCGCTCCTGCTGTCCGCCGGATTTCTCAAGATCTCGCCTACATCCTCTACACCTCGGGCTCGACCGGAAAGCCCAAGGGCGTGATGTTGACGCATCGCAACGGCCTGGCTTTCGTTGACTGGGCAGTGGTGAACATCGGCGTCACCCGGGAAGACAGGCTTTCCAGTCATGCCCCGTTGCACTTCGACCTCTCCATCTTCGATCTGTTCGCCGCCTCGTCCGCTGGTGCGGCGGTGGTCCTCGTTCCCCCGGAGACCTCGCGCTTTCCGATGCAGGTGAAGAGTTTCATGTTGGACAGTGCGATCAGCATCTGGTACTCCGTCCCGTCGATCCTGACCATGCTCACGTTGAGGGGAGGGCTGTCACCGGGCGACCTGCCGCGGCTCGAAAAGGTGTTGTTTGCGGGGGAGGTGTTCCCCACGAAGTACCTCCGCCAGCTCATGCACCAATTGCAGGGTGTCGAGTTCTGGAACCTGTACGGACCGACGGAAACCAATGTCTGCACCGCCTACCGGGTCCCGCAGTCACTCGGCGACCAGACGGCACCTGTCCCGATCGGAAAGGCCGTGTCCGACGACGAGACTTTCGTGCTCACAGAAGGCGGGGGGCTCGCCGCGCCTGGGGAGCCCGGCATCCTCCATGTCCGGGGCGCCAGCGTCATGGCAGGTTACTGGAACGATGCGGTGCGGACGGATGGCGTCCTGCGCCGATCCTTGCATCATCGTCCTCTGGAAGACCGCGCGTACTGCACCGGCGATCTAGTCCGGGAGGGACCGGACGGGAACTACGAATTCATCGGTCGAATCGACTCCCAAGTAAAGACTCGTGGGTACCGCGTCGAGCTCGGTGAGATAGAGGTTGCCCTGCAGGCCCACGAGAACGTGGTCGAAGCCGGCGTCGTCGCCGCCCCGGACGAGGTGGTTGGGAGCCGTCTCATCGCCTTCGTCTCGCTCCAACGGCCCACTGACATCGCGGATCTTCGCGAGCATTGCAGCCGCACCTTGCCGGCGTACATGCTCCCTGAACGGGTCCATGTTGTTGACGACCTGCCCAAGACGTCAACCGGAAAGCTCGATAGGCAGATGCTCGCGGGCATGTCCATGACAACGAACGATCAAGCCTCGGAGGAGCCCGATGACCGATATCAGCGCTGACATTGCCGTTTTCCTGAAGGACTCCCCTTCATGGGCTGATCGAGACGTCCACATCGACTCATCGACCGAACTCCTACAACACGGTGGTCTGGATTCATTAGGGGTGCTCGAACTGGTCACCTACCTGGAGCAGACGTACAACGTGGAGATTCTCGACGAGGAAGTAGTCCCCGAGAACTTTGGAAGACTCGGCGACGTGGCTGACCTCGTGAGACGTAAGTTGGCGACGGGCTAGACCAGCGGGACGTGGGAAAAGCGGTTCAGGTATCCGCCGAAGGAGGCTCTGATTTCCTCGGCTGAAAGGCCGAACTGCGCCGGCTGGTACTGGTGTTCACCGCCGGCGCGCCCCTTTCCCGCCAGATGCGAGCGAATCGCTGTCCTGGCATCGTCCGTCAGCGCAGCGTCGGCCCACGCGTAGACATCGTCCACGGCCCGTTCAGGGTCACGGACCAGGTCATCGTAGGCAACGTCGAAGAACGCCGCCTCACCATGCCGCTCACGAACCGAAATCGCACGTGCGACGCCCTCCAGCCAAACTCGCGACCATTGCGCCCCAATGGCGGAGGCGTCTACGTGGTTGCTGCCGATCGAGTGAAGAACCGCGGTCAAGCTGCAGTGCGAGGTAACCGCTGCCGCCGGGTCACGATGCATCCAGATGATGCGGGCGTCGGGGAACACAGACAGCACCGCGTCCAGGCCAAGCAGGTGAGCGGGGGACTTGAGCGTCCAACGCTCCTGTTGCGTTCGCCACTGAAGAAGTTGAAGTTGCTGCTTGAAATACTCGTAGTGGGGGAGCAGGTCAGCCTCCAGGCACCACCGGACGTGAGACGGCACATAGTGCACCGCGCCGAACTCCAGACTGGCGAAGGAGTGGGCCAACAGGCTCACGCATTCGGTTGGGGACTCCGCGGCTACCGGATGGAGCCGATTGGCCTCCGGTGCCAGGTAATCGAGGGTGCGGTGAGAGCGGCGCGCGCGCTCGATCCGCGGATCTTCAAGCGTGGGCCGGGCATCCGGAGGCGGCGCGGGCGCGGCGGCTTCCCAGAAGCGAAGCGAACGATTCTTCGCATCCAGGGCGAGGAGATGCTGCATCAGTGTCGTGCCGCTTCGCGGAAGCCCGGTCACGAACCACGGTCGCGTCACGGGCTGTTGCAGGATCTCGGGGTGTTGAGCCCACCAGTGCTGCATGAGTAGCCGGTTGGAGAGCAGCGTGATCAGGTGGGAGCGGGCCGCGAGCCGGCCGACCGTCGTCAGCGTTGCCTCGTCGTTGAGGGACGCGACGTATGCTTCAAGTGGTTCCCGAAAGTCCCCGCCACCGAGGTCCTCATAGCCGGTCCGACGGCGCGCAACACCGATGAGTCTGTCTGCATCGAGCGACGGCGACCAGCCAGCGAGGCGAAGTCCCCGGCCGGCGAAATTCGCCACACGCACGGGGAGAGGGTTCTCCCTCACGCGGCGCCGCGCGTGGTGGACAAGGGAGATGGTCATGGCGACGGCTCCGTTCCGGCAAGGTCAGTCGCCTCTGACGAAGCCTCGCTGTCCCGATGCCGCACCACTCGCGCCGGGTTTCCGAGGACCACGACATTTGACGGGAGATCCCGCGAGACGACGGCATTTGTTCCGATGACGACGCGATCGCCGACGACGACACTGCCGAAGACCTTCGCCCCGTCGAAGAGGTAGCAGTCGTCCCCCAACGTGGGAAACCCGTCCTGGTCGGGGTCTTCGGCGCCAGCTCCGCCGAGGCGCACCCCACCCATCAGCCGCGCCCGCTGACCAACCCTCACCTCGCCGAAGGCGACTCCCACGGGGTGTGGCAACGCGAGGCCGGGGCCAACCCGTGCAGAGGGCGCGAGGTCGACGCCGAAGACAACGCAGTTCACGAAGTAGACGATTCTCGAGAGTGGGCGCAGCCTGAGGCGATGAAGCTCAGTGCTGATCCGAAAGAGAAACACGGCCCACGTGCCCGGCAGCATCACGATGTCAATCAGGCCGAGGGCAGAAGGCCACCGGGCCTTCTTCAGCTCAGCCATAGCGGCCAGGTCAGCCGAGACCGTCTCTCGGAAACCTGCGCGAGTCCCCCCAAGGTCACGCATCGGTCCTCGATTCGTGCTCGGGGCCGACAGTCCCCTGGGCGCCCAGCGAGTTGACCGGCGGTGCACCACCAGCCTGCAGGACTGGATGGGAGTCGTCCTGGTCAACAGACGGTGGGCGGGCAGGCTCGGTCGCTGGTGTTCGGCGCGCGAGCCAGAGGAGGTACAGGGCGAACGCGACCGTGCTCACCGGTTGCAGGGCAGCCAGCCGTGGGAGAGACACCAGCATCGACGGGACCAGCAAACCTCCGATCAGCCAGACGGCGTGCCTTCGGCTCCACATCTCTGATCTGGTCCAGCGTCGCAGGAGAGCAATCGATGGCACCACAAACGTGATGCCGGCAAGCACCGTGAGCCGGGGCGCAAGGTGCGGAAGCCCGAAGAAGATCAGTCCGTAGCTGAACGACAACAGAGCGCCGCGGAACGCCAGGCCCCGGGGAGAAGGTATCGACGTGGATCGGCGGACCCGCTCACGCTTCGGCAGCCAGAGAGCGAGCATCGCCACGATCGGGACGAATGCGAGGGTGGTGAGACGTGGGCCGAGGTCCGGTACGGACGTGCCGTCCTTCGGTAGGATGGCCGCAATGCCGACCAGCAGCACGGCCGCGATGCAGAAGGTGATTCCTCTCCGCCTCAGCCAGGGTCGGGCGGCCTGCGACGGAAACGTGAGCTCCGCGAGAGCGATGGGCACCGCGAGACCGAACAGGCCGTGAAACCAGGAGAGGTCTACCACCAGCGCCCAGTTCGTACCTGATTGACGACCCAGCCCTTCGGGCGGGAGACCAAGGGCATCGGCCTTGAAGAGCACGCCCGAGACCACGCCTTCATTGAGGGCAGTGAAGGCACCAGCCCACACAAGCGCCCCAACGAACCCGATACGTCCACGAACCCACGCTTCCCTTAACAGCAGCGCTGTCCCGCCGTAGAGCATGGCTAGAACGGTGAGAACTACGGGGTTCAAGAAGACGACTGTCGGAGTGTTTGCCGACGCCACGCACTCGGCAATGAAGGGCGCTCCGACGAGGAGAGCGAGAATCGGACGCCATGTACGCCGCGTACGGGTGGCGGAGTACGAGGCCTCCGGATGCGTGGACGCAGCCTTCCTCATCAGGCACAGTCCCGCACGAGTTGAAGTGCTCTCCGTGCTGCTGTTCCCGAGCGGAACGGACTGAAGAACGCCGCGCGTTCGCGTCCCTCACGGGTCAACCGCTCGCGCAGGCTGTGGTCGTTGACGACCGCTTGAAGCCCTTCGGCTAGCGCGTACGTGTCCGTGGCATCGACGTGCAGGGCGGCGTCGCCGCAGGTCTCCAGCAGGGCGCTCGCCTGGCTCACCAAGGTCGGCGTGCCGTGAGCCATTGCTTCCAGGGGTGGTAACCCAAACCCTTCGAACAGCGAGGGATAAGCGAGAGCTCTGGCGTTCCGAAGCAGCCACTGTTGCTGCCCTTGATCCACCCGACCGGTGAATATCACGCTGCCGACGGGAGCGCGGCTGGCCTCGGCCTGTTCGCCACCGCCGTCCCACCAAGGCGCTCCGGCGATGACCAGCGGCACGCCCTCCAGATCGGCGATGACATGCGCACGAATCAGCCTCGCGACGTTCTTGCGGGGATGCAGGTTGCCCAGGTAGAGCACGAAGCTGCCGACCCGCAGGTCCAACGCGGATGCCCAGGCCGAAGCCGACTCCGCTTCCCATTCCGATTCTTCGACAACGGGTGCGACAGCGCCAGGCACGACAACGACGCGATCGGGGTCGAGCTTGAACGCCTCGATCAAGTCCGCTCGGCTGAACTCGCTGGGCGTCACGATGACGCCGGCCCGTGGAGCCTGCCACCGAGTGAGTGCCTCGAGGCGCATGCGAGCCGCCCGTGGATAGTGCTCCGGGTGGTGGCGAAAGGAGAGGTCAGCAAGGACAAGAGCGTTCCGTCGCGGGGGGCTCAACGGCAGATGGGTATAGCCGAGGAAGACTTGACCATCAACGCGTCCACGCTTCGCACGCGTCGAGAGCTCGCGCACCAAGCGAGCGGGGCCGGGGCGCCGCAGTCGCTCAACACGGAAGCAGTCCGAGACTCGAGCTCGCCCCGGAAGCTCGGCCTCAGCCCGCATGAAGACGCGGAAGGTGTCGCCGGGCTCTTGCGTGACAGCGAGACCATCAAGCAGGGTTCGCATGTAGGTCTCGTCGCCACCGCGTCCCGAACCCAGGGCCGTCGCATCAAGAGCCGCTTGCACAGGCATCAGGCAAAGACCTTTGCCCATCGCAGCATGGACTCGCCGAGAGCACGGTAGATGCCCAGATAGTGACGAGGTGCGCGGCTGCGCCCCACCTCGGAGAGGAACTCCTCGCTCAGCGCACCAAACATCTCGCCGTAGTGGTCCGGATGGACCTTCTCGCTGGCGGCGTCGACGAGGGCGAAGAATTCCCACGCAAGCAGGTGCATATAGTGCTCGATCTTTGCCGTGCGGGTCCCCGGAGTCAGTCTCGTGTGCTCGACGACCGGCGGCCCGAAACTGAGCAGGTCGCCCCTGAGGTCCATCAACCTCTTCGCGATGTAGCCCCCCCAGATGTCGTCATGACGCGACAGTTGCCACCCCCCAGGGGACCCGTCGTCCACCCACAGGTCGGGGAGGAAGAAGTACGCCGGCGCCAGCTCGCGACGGAAGGACGTATTCATGCCGCACACAGGGATGTTTCCCAGCGCGACAAGCGGCTCTTTGTGCTCGCCGGGATCGGGTGGAGCGTCGTGCGGCGGAAACCGGTCGATGCCGTTGAGGTCGACGATCCCGTCCCAGACGCCCATATGGAGCTTCACCTCGCCGGTCGCGGTGGTTTCCGTTGTGCGGGCGTCGACAGGGTTGCGCAACTCGTAGGGATAACCGCGGGCGTACCACCCCTCGACCGTCACCGAGTTGACCCATCCGTTCGGCCGCTCCGGTGCGACCGCAGGAGCATCAGTCTTGACGGTCAGGGCATCCAGATGGGCTTGGAACCATCCCGGGCGCACCTTGCAGTCGTAATCGAGGGCGACGATGACGTCGTAGCCCTCGCGGAAGGCCACGACGTGACCGAAGTTGCGACAGGCCGCGCTCTTGTGTGGAATCGCGTCGTAGTGATCGCCCATGTAGTCGCGCTGCGCCGTGTAGTCGAAGTACGACACATTGGCGCGCGGAGGAGGGGCAAGTTTCCCGTCGCTGTCGTCGGGGACGATGATACGCACATCCGCTGGAATTTCATCGAAGATGGACCAGTCAGGGTCGCCCGGCATGGGAATCACCACCGCAACGGTGGTGCCGGGGGTCACCGGCGCGTTCGCTTGGGCCGCGAGCTGGCCCGTGGAATGAACTGACATTCAGACGCCCTCCTTCACACTGACGTCCACCGGTGTCAGGACTACGCCGTCCGCTGGATCGCTCTGTCTCGGGATGAGCGACTCGCCGAATGCCGAGCGCACGTACTCTTCAACCGCTTCCTGCCAGGGCCGCATGGTGTTCAACCCCTGCAGCTGCAAGTGCATGTTCTGCATGATTTCTGAACGTGGGCGGATCGACGGGTACTCCGCCGCAAAGTGGTCAGACGTAACGTCGATCACTGCGATGTCATCGCGGCCGAGCGCCTTCACAATGAGCTTGGCGACGTCCAGTCGACTACCTCGGCCTTCACAGGCCATGTGATAGCGGCCGTAGCTACCAGACTGGATCAGGCCGAGGAAGCATTCTGCGAAATCGGGTACGTACGTCGGCGTGCCGAACTTGTCACCCACGGCGTACAGGCGCGAACTTCCGTCATCGATCTGCTTCAGGATCTTGGCGACAAACTTGTGGTCCTTGTTCCTCCCACCGCCGACCATCCAACCGGCTCGGACGATGAAGTGCTCGTCGGTGAATCGCTCCACCATCAGTTCGCCTTCGTACTTCGTCTTGCCGTAGGTGTTCAGCGGGCAGGGATCGTCCCACTCGTGATACGGGGTGTCCTTGAGACCGTTGAAAACGCCAGCGGTACTGATGTAGACCATTGGGATGCCGCGTCTACGGCACTCCATCGCCGCGAACTTTGTTCCCACGGTGTTGGTCGCATATGCATCCGACTCGTGTGCATCGCAGTACTCAAGATCGGTGAGAGCGGCGAGGTGGCAGACGAGTTCGGGTTGATAACGATCCATTCCCCCTCGCACGTCGTCCCAGCGGCGCACGTCGAGCCTGCGGATCTCAGGCATCCCCGGACCCCATGGGGTCCGGGCTCGCAGGTCGATGTCTGTCGCCGTCACCTCGTGACCGGCCCTCACGAGCGCCGGCACGAGGCCACTTCCCAGCATCCCGGCTGCACCGGTTACAAGAATGCGCATGATCCTGCCCCCCTGCTTCGTTTCGTTAGTGGCTTCTGAGGACGAGCACGACATACCGTCCGAGCACTCGTGTCGGTGGCAGGTACTTCAGAAGGAAGTCGTCGGCTCGCTCCAACCTGGCAAACACCACGTTTGACAACTCGCGGAAGTTCTGGAGCCGGGCGGTGAGCTGAAACGTTCGCACCTCGCTGCCCGTGAAGGCCCTGCGAATCAGTGCGAGATCGTCCTTATCGACGGAACGTTCGTCCGGGGTGTCGGCGCGGGACGGGAACCGCCGGAGGACCAGACGCGAGTATCGGAGGCGCCGGAAGAAGTTGGGCAGGAGGAGAACGGGCTCGGCGAACAGGGCCACCCCATCCGGCCTCAACATTCGCGCGATGTTCGGCATCGCTGCAGCCAGCTCCAAGTGGTGCAGGACCTGGTTCGCGACCACAACGTCAAAGTGGTCGTCCGGCATGTCAAGAGTCTCAATGGGGGAGGCGCGGAAGCTGACTTTGGAGCTGACATCGTTGGCTGCCGCTCTGCGCCGGCCGAGAGCGAGCATTCCCTCGCTCACATCGATGCCCACGACATCAGCACCGCGCATGGCCAGATAGGTGCTCAGTGTCCCGCTTCCACAACCGATCTCGAGGACGCGCTTGCCGGCAAGACTTCCCATCTGGGCAAACATGTAGTCAAGAAACCGGACGTGCTCCCGATTGGGGTACGGCGGCTTGTGCGAGTCGACAACCAAGTCTTCGTCGCGGACTGTGGCCGCAAGCTCTGCCGCTCTTGCGTCGTAGACCTCGGACTCATGGCATTGGCGCACGGTCCTTGTGTGAGACGTGGTCACGCTTGCCTCCGCTGTTTGTTGATGGGTTCAAGAACACTTCTGATGTTGCGCAACTGGTCGCGACCGCCGGTGGGAGACCGACCCCTGACGCGCCCGACGCAGGCGTGAGCCAGGGCCCGGAGAGCGAAGCCGATGCAAGCTTCGAGCTGGAACAACCGCGTCCTCCGATGCCCGAGGGTCAGGGATACGTACCTGACCAGCGCACGGACGGCAGCGGGCGACGTCCCGTTGGTTCGCACTTCCGCAGACGCACCCATGAGATGGGTGGCCCTCGCCTCCGGCAGGTACCACACCTGCCATCCAGCCGACCAGGCACGCGCACAGATGTCCACGTCGTCCATATAGGCGAAGAACCGCTCATCCATCGGCCCGATCTCAAGCAGCGCCGATCGCCGGAGAAGCATGCATGCGCTGGAGACCCAGCCGGGTGTGAATGGTTGCCGGAGGTCCCTGCCGAGCCATAGACCGGACTTTGGAAACAACCGGTCGAGAGTAAAGAAGTAGGCGGAGGCCGAGCGAAGCGTGGGTAGCTGTCCCGCGGTCCAACGCTGGAATGCACCGTCAGCGAACGACAGGCGCGGGGCGACGATGCCAGCCCGGGGATGCGTGTCCAGCCAGGCAACGAGCTGAGAGAGGCAGCCAGGCTGCAACGTTGCGTCGGTGTTGAGAAGCAGTACGTACTCCCCCGTCGCGGCAGCCATGCCTTGATTGTTCGCGGCCTGGTATCCGCGGTTGGTCTCGTTCCGAATCTGCTGGGCGGACGGCCAGCGACTCGCCAGCATCTCGACGGACGCGTCCGTAGAGCCGTTGTCCACGACAATCACCTCGAGGACAAGGGATCCGTCACCGCTTCGCCGCAGGCTCTGCATAGCCTGGTCGAGGAGATCCGATGTGTTCCAGTTGACGATGACGACGCTGACTCTCGCCGTGAGCGCGGCGCGGTTCAGGTCAACAGCGGTTGCCGCGGTCATCGCACATCCACCGAGAGTTCGTGCGTCAGGCGGGTCACCTGTACTGGATGCCCAACGCCTCCGTCGGCCGGGACGGACCACACATCGGGCTGCAGCGGCGGACCACTGAAGCCGATGTAGTAGATCGTTCGCCCGTCCTTGCTGTACACCGCGCCGAATGCGGGTGACGCCTGCGGCCGTGTCAGCGACTGTCTCGATCCGGTCCGCACATCCACTCGCGCGAGAACCCAATGCGTGAGGTCGATCTCACGTTTGTCCGCCGCGGCCGCAAGCTTGCTGGCGGGAAGGCGAATCAGGTTGCGACCGCGATAGCTCGAGTAGGCGACGTATCGGCCGTCCCTGGACCAGGTGGGCATCACATTGAGAAAGCCGTCATCCGTCAGCTGGCGAGCGTGATAGCCGTCCGCATCCATTACCCAGATCTGGGCCCCGGATGCGTCATTGGAAGCGAAGGCGACCTTAGTCCCGTCAGGTGACCAAACGGGCCGCCCGTCCGCGACCGGCATCGCCCCGGCCGTCGCGTTGGTCAAGGACAGGACCGTTCCGTCTTGTCGATCGAGCCGCAGGATAAAGGACTCTTCACCGACGGGCGAGAGGTTGGTGAACAGGACATAACGGCCGTCCGGTGACACCGACGGCTCGACGTTGCCCCGTGCTTCACCGTCCGGGATGGCATCGCGCCAGTCCTCGGTTCCCGGTTGCGTCAGCCATTGCATTGCGCGTCTGCTCGGGTCGAGGCTCCAGACCTGGCGCGTCCCTACGAGGTCGTCTGAAGGTTGATACGGCCGGTACAGCTTTTGTAGCAGGTCCAGCGTGTAGTGCCGGATCCTCGTACTCGAGCCGGGGGGAGCCGGGCCGTAGACCAGAGCATTCGGGTTGTACTGGCGTGATCCGTCGCCCTGGATCGAGCCATTCGGGCCCCACCGTGCATCGGCCGGCACCACTCGTGGCGGCAGGTCTACGCGTAGGCCTCCCCACAGATCCGGAGTACTGACCGTCACAGACCTTTCCCCGGTATGCAGTTGTGATGTGACCAGGAGTCGCTCGCTCGTTGCCTTCTCGGAAGGCAGTGGATCGAGAATCGCGCCGGGCGGGGGTGGGCTTGGGCGTATCCAGTCGAAGTCGTTGATCACGAGATCAGTGCTTGAGAAGATCACTCGTGAGCTGGCGCCGTCCCGGCTGACGAGGCAGATGCACGTGCGGCGGCTGGAAAGGATCGACACAAACGCGATCGCCGAGCCGTCACTGCTGTATCGCGGAAGGTACGCCGAACCTTCGGTTGGAGCGCACTCGTTGCTGGGGCTCTGGCGATAACACGCACGCCCCTGCGTCAATTGGTGTTCGGTGCCGCTGGCAACGTCGTGTTCGATGATCACGAAGTTGTCCAGCCTTGCCTGCAGCGGATCCGTTGCATCGGGGTCGCGGGGGCTCCCAGGGCCGATGTAGCGAGCAATCGCGACCTTGGTACCGTCGGGCGACGGTGCCGGGTCAGTGTTCTGAAGGCCCGTGTGGGTGAGAGCGCGGCGCTTCGCGCCATCGAGATTCATCACCGTGATCTCGCCTGGGGCATTGCCCGTGCCGTCTGGCGTACGCCCATCGACGAAAAATATTTGCTGGGCCCCCCCGGCTGGCACGGCAGCAGATGACGGGAAGGGGTCAGAGTCGAATGCCCCCCGCTGGGAGGCGACCGCGGACAAGTTCGTCACCAGTCCGGTAGCCAGATCCATTCGATAGATCGCCACCTTTTGGAACTCGTCCCAGAACGACGTGAAGATGACGTTCCTTCCGTCGGCGGTGACGTGCGGCTGGGCATTGCGCCACGGATTCGCCGTCAACGGGCGAATACCGCTGCCGTCCGGGTTCATCAGATAGAGGGCTTCGGTACTACGTTCGGGGCCGCTGCGTGCGGAAAAGACGATCTTTGATCCGCCGAAAGCCCAACTGGCCCAGCTGTAGTTGCGACCGTCAGGGGGAGAGACCCTGCGTAGATCTGATCCGTCTGGCTTGACCGTGTAGATGTTGCGCACGCCCGTAGACCTGTCAATTCCCGAGAAGACGATCGACGTCCCGGCCAGAGATGCGTCCAAGGCGGCGGCGTCAATCTTGAACGCCGTCACCGACAGGAGAAGCGCTGACATGGCGGTCACGAGCACCGCTTGCTGGGGGCGGGATATCTGCCGGTCCCGTGCGTGCCGACCGCGCCCAAGCTGCGCCCTCCCAAAGAGAGGAAGTGGTCGCGGGGGACGTGACCGACGGCGACCTGCTCGCCTCGCGCCCTGACGGGCGGGCCTGGCGTGTGACGCCGCATGAGCGGACCACAGACGAGCGATGCGGCCCGACCGACGCGGCGCGCGGCGGGTCGCCCGCCGCGTGACGCTTCCCCCCGGGACTCCGTTCAGCGAGCCGGCTGCGGTTCGCGAACTGGCCCGAGGGAAGGTCGCGGGCCGACGCGCCGGCTCTGCCTCTCGACCCGTGATTCGTGCACACGACACCACGAGCCCGCTCACCATGAACAGCAGAGCCCGTGGGTGGTCCTGGCGCAGAGAGAAGACGAGAGTCTCCTCGAGTCCCCAGAAGACAAAGGCACCGGCCACTCCGAAGCCGATCGCGGAGTACATGCGGTCCCGGGATTTGGCAAGACGCAGTGCGGCCCGGACTACCGGGACCACGAACAGAACAAGGCCCAGCAGTCCGAGCACTCCCGTCTCGGACAGCTGGAGGAGGTACATATTGTGGACGGGGTTGTCAGCGAAGATCAATCCGTAGTGGTCGTAGTGAGGTAGCACTTGTTCGAAGTTGTTGAGACCGACGCCAAAGAATGGCCTGTCTTCGAACATGGCTACGGCCACGTGATTCAGCTGCATCCGAGACTGCCACTCCAAGCCGAAGTGGGAGTTCTCGAGGCTTCGGTGCCACACGCTCATGAAGTAGGGCGCGAACGGCAAAGAGGCCACCGAACCGATCATGATGGCGATCGTCGCCGTTCTGCCTGACAACCGATGGGTGACCAGCATGGCGGCCGAGAGCACGACGAACGCCACAGCCAAAGCGAGGCAGGCCGACCGCGCGTTTGAGATGAGGAGCGGCAAGGTGCCCGCCGCCGCTATGCACAACCACAACGCACTTCGCCGCCTCGTTGCGGCTGTCACAGCCAACGCGTACGCGATCAATGCGAACGCACCCGTGAACGCAGCCAGGAAGACTGGGTGAGCCATGGTGCCGAAGGGGCGAGCAACCGCGATGCCATCGTCTCTGTTCGTCAGGATGGTCGGGGTGCCGAACAGGGACAGACCGAGAGAGCTTGTCGTCAGTCGTTGCCCAATCACCACGACGGCCTCAATGCAGGCGACAGTTGCGAGGGCGCCGAGAACTACGGAGACTTGCCGTCGGCTGTTGATCCGTGCCGCGAAGTAGACGTACAGCGAGTACGCAGCGAACATTCTGACGACTTCGGCGACGGCCAACGTCGTGTTGGGGGCCACGAGCAGGCTAGGGAGCATCAGCACGAAAGCGGCCACGGGGGCCCAGAGGGCCCACTCGCGAAAAGCGGCTTTGAGCTGCTCGTACATCCGATCAGGGGCCGACAGGAACCAGGCCAGCCATAGGAGAGCGACCATTACGTCAAAGGACGAGATGTAGATCGACGGCGGCCCGCTGCTCACCGCCGCAAGTCCACCGAAGGACTTGTGCAGCAGTGCAACGACGGACAGAACCGAGAGCCCGAGCACCAAATCCTCGCGGCGTCGGACGACCACCAACGCGGTGACAAAGGCAACCGCAGCCGTTGCCGCCAGGATCCCCTTGGCGCCCAGCTGCGCCACGATCCACGCCATGCCGGCAGCGGCTATCGCCAGCGAAGTCATCCCGGCGGCGCCGAGGGCACGGGACCCCGGTGCTGACACGGCCGCGGACGATGTCATGGCCTGGCCTGCTCATAGGGGCGAGCCATCGACACCAAAGAAGACGGGTGACGCCTTGGCTCATGCCGGTAGCCGTAGTTGGTGTGCCAGAGCATGATCTTCCAATAGACCCACCGCGCCCAGAAGCTGTCCCGCTCGTTCCCGTCGAGCACTCGCATCAACGGCGGGACGGTCCTGGAGTTGAACAATGCCGCCCGGACCAGGCTCCGTATCAACGTCCGCGGTGCGGCATGTCGCGTTACCACCCCGTAACGGGTGAGCATGTCCTCGTCCGGAACGAGCACCTCGAGGTCGCGCAGGCCGCGACCTATGGACTCCTGAAGACGGCAGGCGCTCGCGAGGGTGTGCGGGTGATAGTGCTCTCCGAGCGCACGGGGGTTGTATATGGCCTTCAACCCAGCCCCGCACCAACGCCAGCCGAGCTCTATGTCCTCATGACCTATGTGCGCCCAGTCCTCGTGGAATCGGAGATTGCGCTCGATCATCACGTCTCGGGGGAGGGACAGGTTCATGCTCCAGAAGAAGCGGTAGGGAACAGGGCCGTCGACGAAGCCGGTCATTTGGTTGTAGGGGAACGGGTCGTAGAAGGACGTGAACGTGGTCCTGGGCATTCGCGGCGACTGGAAACACGACCCAAGCACGGCGACCGGTTCCGTCCAGGAAGCATGCGTTGCGGCATGCTGGCTGAGCGCGTCAGGCGCAAACCACATATCGTCGTTGATGAAGTAGACGAATCTTCCGCGCGCCACTTCGAGTCCCCTGTTGCGCTTGATCGCCGGCAGCCGCTCCGGAAGGCGGAGGAGCCGGATGGCGGGACCGCCACTCGCGCGAGAGACTTCGGCCATGCGCTCGACCATCGCTGGCGTTCCGTCGGTGGAATTGTCGACCGCAATTATCTCGAAACGATCCTTGGGATAATCCTGATCGATCAACCGCTGGAGCGTCTCCTCGACGACCTCACACCTGTTATAGGTGGGAAAGATGACACTGAAGTCAAGGTCGGTCACAGTGTCACCTCCGAAGCTGCCGGTGCGAGGCCGTGCTGCGGGGACCTGAATATGGATCGGACATCTCTGATCGCTGTGACACGACACAGGACCAGTAACAGGGGATAGGTCAAGGAACCGATGGCCAGAGTCGGCAGCCAGGCGAGCCCAAGGACGGTCAGAATCACCAAGACGCCCGTCAACAGCCCATTTGCCGAGCACACCTGGACCAGGCGGCCGGCGGCCAACGGAGCGCGCTCGGCGTGGTAGACGGCGGCAGTGGACATGACCACGAGCAGGATGGAGCTTCCGAGAACCCCCCAAGCCGCACCAACCACGCCCGCGGCCGGCACAAGGACTGCGTCCGCAAGGCCTTGAACTGCGACCGCCAGAAGGAGATAGCGGACCGCCACTGAGGCCTTGCCGGCCGCGACGAGAACGAAGCCTTGCCACGCGTTGACAGCCATGGGCACCAGCGCCGCACCCAGGACCATCACAGGGGTCGCCGCGCCACCGAAGCCACTGCCGTACAGCAGGCGACAGATCGGGCGGCCGAACATGACAAGGATCACGCTCGCCGGAAGTATGACCGCGACCAGGACGTCGATACCGAGCTGGTAGATGCTGATGAATTGCAACGTGTCCCTCGCGTGCGCACGGGCGGCAAGGGGAAACAGCACGCCCACGATCACGGCAGAGGCGAGGAAGAGGTATTCGATCGGCTGGTACGCAGCCCCGTAGATCCCGAGTGCGCTTCTGGCGGCAAGCAGCGCGACCATCAGGGTGCCGAGTTTCAGGTAGATCACCCCGACCAGCATGATCGGCGCGACCGGCAACACATCGCGGAGCAGTTCAGGCACCAGGGTCTTGTCGATCGAAGGCCGGAGGCCAAAGGAGTGCGCGGACACCCACCAGGCAAGGCCTGCCGCGATAAGGAGGTTCGCGTTCGTCGCAGCGACGAGTGCAACCAACCCGGCGTGAGCGAAAACGAGCAAGGCGACGACAGCCAACTTGACGACGTTGGCCGTCAACCGGACAGCCGCTTCGTTTTGCTGCCGGACTGCAACGTGGAACACGACAGTCACCGACAACAACGACTCCGCGATCACGGTCGTCGTGGCTACCAGAGCGGCTAGGTGTACGTCCGCCGCAGCTCCCATGACGGTCAGCACGCCCTGCCCCACCGCCAACGATCCAAAGCACAGGATCAGCCGCATCAGGGTGACCGTCCCGATCACGGGTCCTGCAGTCGAGGGTTCCTGCGCCACCCGGCGAACAGCGACTTTGGGCAGACCGAGGTCGGCGAGAAGCCCCGTGAGCCCCGTGATCGTGACGACGAGGATGAAATCGCCGAAACCGGCGGGGCCGAGGTACCTGAGCACCGCAATACTCGTGATCGCGTTGACGAGGAGGTCGACCCCGCGTGCGGCGAGCTGGGTGGACGTGCTTACCGCCACCGCGCGAGCGAGCGGGCGGGACAGAGTGGAGGCCCGGGACAAGGTCAACGCTGTGCCGGAAACATTGACTCTTGCAGCTGGTTGCTACTTCCGGCATCGGCTGCGGGCGTCGACAGGTCGACTGTTCGGTCAGGGCTTCCGGCGAGCGAGGGCTGCGTCAGGGATCTCCGGCGGCGTTCGACTTTCAGGAAGGACCAGATAAAGGCTCCGAGCGCTCCTAGAAGCAGGCCCACTGCGAGGAACAGGTACCGCTTCGGACCGACCGGGTAAGTCGGCGGTGCCGCCGAGTCGAGACGTGTCAGCTCAAGTGCTGGTCTTGCCGCGTTCATCGATGCCTGCTGCAACTCGTTTGCTAGCTGGGAACGGGTGCCGGTCGCGATCGAGACATCCAGCTGCAGGCGGCTGAGTTCTGCCTCTCGGCCGTTTGCTGTCCGGCTGCTGACCCCGTCCCCTGAGTTGAGCGCGTCCCGGAGGGCAGCAAGGCGCGCGGCCAGCCCGGACGACTGCGCCTGGGCCGCCTGGACCTGATTCAACAGCTGTGAGTAGGCGGGGTTGAGCGCGCTGGTCGAGATGTCGGTCTTGCTACGCCCGGTGACGATCCGCTGATCCGTTGTCGCAGACGGGTCCGTGCGCTGGAGCTGACTCCGAAGCGAGCTCACCTCAGCCCTGGAGGCCTCGTACTCCGCCTGGGTGGTCCGGATCTGCAGAGCAATCTGATCCTGGGACTGCTGGAGAAGCCTGGCATCGTCCTCCGGGGTCGTCACCAACCCCTGTGCGGTCTTGTAGCGGGCCAGCGCATTGCGCGCCACGGTCTCTTCCTGGACAGCCTGGGTGACGCGCTGTTTCAGGAACTTCTGCTGGGCCGTCGCTTCGGCGGTGAATCGCTCTTGGCTCATCGCTACGAGAGCGTCCGCCGCTGCGTTCGCGATGTCGGCGGTGAGCTTGGGTGAGTCACTGGCAGCGATGACATTGAGCCCGAAACCCGAGTGCACCTGCTCACCGCTCAAACCTGCCTGCACTGCGGCAATGGCGGTGCTTCGTCGATCTGGCTGCTTGTAGTAGCCATACGTCAGGTAGGCGCGGGTGCGCTTGTAGACCGCCTTGGCCGCCCCCCGGGCGGCCGCGACCAGTCCGTGCTGTCGCGGAGGGGCGCTATCGAGGTGCAGCCGGTCAACCACTCTCTCGGCAAGCTGACGGTTGCCAAGCAACGCGATCTGCGTGTCGCTGAGAGCCGTCGCGAGTTGAGAGTCAACGACCCCAGGCTGCTGATTGAGGGACGTCCCGTCAGCGCTCAGAACAGACGTGTCGCGGGCTCGGATCAGGACACTTGTGCCCGCGGCATAGGTAGGGCTGACCACGAACGAACCCATGAAGGCGATCAGTGCGGCTGCCATGGCAACCAACGGGACTCGCCAGTAGTCCGAAACCATCTCGGGGAGGCTCCACGACTCCAGCGGAGTCTGGCCGTGTCGCCCACCCCGTTGGGACTCGTCACTCCACGGGATCGGGCCTGATTCATCCGGTTGCGTCATCCGGCGTCTCCTCGAGATGTTAAAAGCTGGCGACGAGTGCTCTTGCGGTTCTCTTCCGCGCGCGGCCGGAAGCGAGCGGGACTCTGCACTGCCATGACGAGGAGGGCCCTCGCCATCAAGACCACCGCCGCCAAGGGACGTCCGGCGACGCGCACTCCCTGCAGGTGATGCTTGGAGTAGTAGCGATAGGCCCCGCGATGGAAATGGGCGACCTGCTTGGGCGGCCAGCCACGACGGCTTCCGCCTTCGCTGTGGACTACCCGAGCGGTTGGAGACACCCTCACGACGTGCCCGGCGCCCTTGATGCGCCGGCACAGGTCGGCATCCTCCCAGTGCATGAAGAAGCCGGCATCCAGGCCGCCGACCTTCTCGACCACCGACCGGGGCATCATCATGCAGGCGCCCGAGACCCAGTCGACGTCGTAAGGCTCGACGTCGTGGATGTGCGCCAGACCGGACAGGTAGCGCTGCGCGTAGCGAACGCGCGGGAACGCCCGCGTGAGCGGCGAGCGACGGCCCCAAAGTGCCGCGGCGGGCGTGGGGAACCGACGGGCGGTGCCTTGGTCGGAGCGATCAGGGTTCAGTACCTGGGGAGCGGCGACTCCGACCCTTGGGTCTTGATCCAGGGTCTCGACGAGGATATCGACTGCGTCGTCCTCTACCACGGCATCGCCGTTCAACAGGAGAACATGACGACCGGCACTCAGCGTCACGCCCACGTTGTTCGCGGCGGCGAAACCAGCGTTAGAACCTATCTGTACGACACGCACGGAGGGCCAAGCGCGGCGTACGTGCTCCGCCGTCCCGTCTTGCGAGTCGTTGTCCAACACCAGGACCTCAAAAGTGTGCCGCTGCACGGTGCAAAGAAGCGCCTCAAGGCAAGCGTCGATGAACGGCCGAGAGTTGTAGGTGACTATCAATACGGAAAGGTCCTGGGCGGTGGTGACCACGGTCAATGCGCCCCAAGCATCAGCACGACGACCCACACGGTGATGGCGAGGATTTTCAAGTCCAGGGCAAAGGAGCGGCCGTGCACATACTCAATGTCCTTGGCGTTCGTCTGGGTGAAACGCAGGATGTTGCGGCCGCTCGCTTGGGCTAGGCCAGTGAGGCCGGGCCGCACGGCGAACTTGCAGAACTCCTCGGGCTGATAGAAGGGGAGCATCTCGGGTATCTCTGGCCTCGGTCCGACCAGGGACATGTCCCCTCTGAGAACGTTGATCAGATTTGGGAGCTCGTCGAGGCTCGTCCTCCGGAGTCGTCGTCCTACCCGCGTGCAACGTGGGTCGTAGGGCAGCTTGAAGAACAACGTGGGGATGTCATCGTCGTCGTAGTCATAGGCGTACAAATCGGGAAATCGCTCTCGGGCATCGGAGTACATCGTCCGAAACTTGTAAAAGGTGAAACCCCGTCCCCCTCGCCCTACCCGAGTCTGCCGGAACACGGGGGACCCAGGAGAGTCCAACCTCACGATCAGGGCGATGACCAGCATCACGGGCACCGCAACCGGCAGGACCAGCAGGCAGATGATGACGTCTAGGGCGCGCTTACTCCGCTCGTATGCACGCGAGCGAGGCGGCGCCACGGCGCCGGCGGCAGCCAGCCTCGCCGCTTCGATGGAGCGACGTGGCGGGGGACGGTCATCACGAGCCGCTTCGGTTGTGCCGGAGGCGTCTCGTTGGGCCGGCATGCGCACGACAGAGGTCGTTTCGCCGGTCGACAGTGAGCCGTCGGCCTCCGTTCCGGCTCCCACCGGCACTGCGCGAGCGCGTGCGACATTATCGAGATCGATCACATTCGCGGACTCGGTGAACTCGGCACCGCTGCCGCCTTCTGGTTGCTCCCCCAACAGCACGTTCGTCCCCCCGCACCAAGCGCTTCCCGAAACCCCCCGAACAGCCGGTGCCCCTCCGCACCGATCGACCGGTCATGAGACCGACCGGACCAAACCTGGCCCAGCTGCGAAGCGAACGCCATAGTCCCTTTGGGGGGTTTGGATACTAGGTTCCGAAAAGACCCTGCTGCGTCACTCCGACGACACAAGACGTGACCGACTACGCCCAATGGAGTCACGACAGTCGTGTCGGCGCGCGACGAGACGATCACCGTCCAACGGCGCGGAGGACTCACCCACGCGAGTGCCGGTTACGCCACCCGTCTCTAGGTCACACGGACGATCTTGGACAGCGATGGAACCCGATTGTCGTCGAGGACGAAGAGCATGTAGTAGCCCGGCGGTGCCGTGTAAGAATCCTGAGGACCCCCGGCTATCACGGTGTACGAACCGTTTGCATTGGCAGCCACGGAGCCGACCGGCAGTTGGACAACTCGCTGGTTCATATCGAACGAGTGCGTCATCGACCCCAGTCCGACGAGGACTGCCTCCTTGGGCTTGGGTCCCGAGACGTTCATCGCGAAGAGGCCGCGGTATCCCACTGCGGTGGGAGCGGAGTTGATGGACGGACGAGGCTTCCCCATGTAATCCGGCGAATAGATCTGGAGACTCGGCTTCTCCGAACTAGTGCTCGTGTCCGCGTCCCGCCCACCGGCCAGCAGGACTCGGCCGTCGGGAAGCAGCAAGGCAACGGTGTGGTATCCCCGCATTTCTGCCATGGCGGCCGAGCCGTCGGTGACGGAGAAACCCTTGTAAGGATCGATGTACTGCGCGTGCAGCACGCCTAAGTCGCCCACCATGTTGTGACCAGCAAGGATCAACATGCGACCGTCGGGCAGTGCCACTGTCGCAGGGTGATGTCGCATGACCGACGTTTGCGTGCTGGTCCGCCAGGTGTTGAGGGTCGGATCGAAGACGTCCGCTTGAGACATCAACATTGATCCATGTGCTCCACCGGCAACAAGGATGCTGCCATTGCCGTAACCGAACTCGCGGTTGATGACTCGGATCGGCAGCATCGCCGTTGACTGCCCCACCCCGTCGTGGGGAGACATGGTCCCCGGCCTGGCCGGCGATGGACTGCTCCAGGACGAGAGATTCCGGGTCGAGGTCATCACGGGTTGGCCGGACTCGCCGATCATGAGGACGTCTTTCGGTGCGGATGCGTACGGCAGTACGAAAGCGTGGGTGTAGTCGCGATTCAGGATTGCTGTCGGCACCGTCCCGAGCGGTGAGGCGACCGTCCGAATCCCGGTCGCGGGATCGTAGGTCTCGGTCGAGAGGTTGACCGAAGGTGACGGGGAAACTCGCTCGAACCCGCTGGTGATGAGCATCCGCCCATCTGGCAACCGGGTGACAGTCGGATACCACCGGGCGGCCACGGAGAGTGTTGACATCGCGACCATGGCCCCCGGAAGTCGAGACCACGTGTTCGTGGTCGGGTCCAGGCTCGACTCATAGTGCAGGCCGATAACGGTCTGTGCAGCGCCTGTCGCGGAGTCGACCCACGCGCGGGTGCCTCCAGCCGTGAAGAGCTTCCCGTCAGCCGTGAGGTTTTGTCCTGCGCAGACGAAGTCGTCCTGCACGATGTTGGAACCCTGGACAGATGAGTCGATCTCTACGGGCTCCGCCGTCGGCTGGACGGTCAGGTTGGCACCAGCCCCGTCTATCGCCGAGGCCGTCACCATGAAGCCAGTCCGTCGTCCCGTGGTTCCTGCCGTCACCGGCCACGCGCTCCTGGCTACTCCCCAGAGGAAGATGCGGCCATCCGGCAGGAGCGAGCCGTGGATGGGGGACGCGTACCACCCGTCCGGCGTGCGCAACGTAACGCTCGTCGACCACGAATCGGTTGTCACAGCTCCCGCCGAGCTACCGGTGAGCAACCCGAGGAAGCCGAGGCACAGCACGCCCACCAGAGCCCGGGACCCATACCGTCCTCGGAAGATGTTCACCATGCCGACTCCGTCCATTGCCGTGGCTCGGAGCGTAAGCCTGAGGGTCGCAGGCTGCCACGGAAACGCACCAGATCGTCGGCCCGCGACAGCGATGCACGGCGGATCAGGCCGATGTCTTGCGACATCGCACGGCGGAGGGCGTGGGATTCGAACCCACGATGAGAGTCACCCCTCATAGCGGTTTTCAAGACCGCCGCCATCGGCCACTAGGCGAGCCCTCCCGACCGGGCAGCCTAGTCGTCGTCGGCCACCCCGACGCGACGGCGACGACGGACGAACTCGCCCGACGGATTCATGGCCGTGCCCGGCTCGAGATCGAGCAGCACGGACATCTGGGCGACCGATCGCGGCTCGGAGTAGAGATAGCCCTGGGAGAGCTCACAGCCGAGGCTGAGCAGCTCCTCACGCTGGTCCTCGGTCTCGACGCCCTCCGCCGTCACCCGCAGGCCGAGCACGTGGGACAGGTGGGTCACCGCCGCGACGATGGCGGATGCCGCCGGGTCCTTGCCGAGGTCGGCGACGAATGTGCGGTCGATCTTGACGATGTCCACCGGGAAGCGCCGCAGGTAGTTCAGCGAGCAGTACCCCGTCCCGAAGTCGTCCAGCGCGAGGCGCACGCCCAGCATCTTCAGGTCGGAGAGCACGCGCAACGCGCGGTCGCCGTCGCCGACGAAGACACCCTCGGTCACTTCGAGCACCAGCGCGGCGGGATCCATCCCGGTCGACTCGAGGATCCTCGCCACCGTGCTGGCCAGCCCGGGACCCATGAGCTGGCCGGCCGCGATGTTCACGGACAGGTCGAAGTGACGCTGCGGATGATCCTCGCGCCAGGCGACCCAGTCCCGGCAACCGCGCTCCAGGACCCACGCCCCGATTGTCGTGATCAGACCGCTCTGTTCCGCGGCCGCGATGGCCTCCGGCGCCGGGATCAACCCACGCGCCGGATGTGTCCAGCGGAGGAGCGTCTCGACCCCGGTGAGTGCACCGTCACTGGTCTGCACGATCGGCTGGTACGCGACGTCGAGCTCGAAGCGGTGCATCGCGAACCGCAGGTCCCGCTCGAGGCGGTTCCGCTCATGGGTCCGCTGCGCAGCCCTCAGGTCGATCACCTGGTGTGTCGCGCCGCCCCGGCGTTTCGCCTGGTACATCGCGGTATCGGCATCGAGCACGAGCTGGTGGGTGACGGCCTCCCCCGGCCCGGCGTACGCGATCCCCACACTCGCCGTCACCAGCAGCTCGGCGTGCGGGAGGACGAACGGCAGCTCGAAGGTGGCCTCGATCCGCTCCGCGAGCGACTCGACGTCGCTCGACTGTGCGAGGTCCTCGCAGAGGAACACGAACTCGTCGCCCCCGACTCGCGCGAGGGTGTCACCCGGCCGGACGAGGGCCGAGAGACGCGCTGCGACCGCGACCAGCAGCTCGTCACCCACGGAGTGGCCGTGGGTGTCGTTGACGTGCTTGAACTGGTCCAGGTCCGCGAAGAGGACGGCTGCGGTGCTGTGCGAGCGCTGCGCGCGCTGGGCGGCGTGGGTGACCCGCTGCTGGAGCAGCACGCGGTTGGGCAAACCGGTCAGCGCGTCATGCAGGGCGATGTCGCGGAACCGGGCCGTAGCCTCCAGGCTGTGCTCGCGCGCGGTGGCGTTGAGCAGGTACGCCGCCACGACGTCGGCAAGGGTCTGCGCTGCATAGAGCGCGCCTGGGCTCATCTCCCCCGGCGTGTCGCGGTAGAGGTCGAGCGCTCCCAGCGCCTCGTCGCCGTGGTGCAGCGGAAAGGTGAAGACGGCGGCCATCCCCGCCTCCACCGCCTGCGGGCCGAACCGCGGGAACCGCTCGTCGCTGGCCAGGTCGGGGACCTCTACCGCTTCACCCGTGGAGTACGCCAAGAGGCAGGGCCCCTCGTCGAGCTCGGTCTGCAACCGCTCGAAACGCAGGGCGGCCTCGTCCGAGGCCGCGACGTACTGCGGGGCGATCCCGGGCGAGATCAGCGTCACGCCGGCGCCGGTGATGGGCAGAACGTCGACGATCCGCTCGACGAGACGATCGAGGATGCTCTGGATGCGGAAGTCGGTCACCATCGTGCGGGCGAACTCGCTGAGGACCGCCGAGAGCTTGTCCTCCTGGACCATGTCAGACCTCGCACGGGGGAATCAGCCCGCGGGGTCTGGACGGGGAACAGGTATTCCACTGCTCAGAGTAACGCCTGCCTACGCAGCGTCGAGACTGGCGCGTCAGGTGGGACTCGTGCGACGGGCACCCGCTCGGTCGATGAGGTGCTGGGGAGCCAGCGCGCGGGAGACGACCGCCTGCGCAACGTCCGTCAGACGCAGGTTGTGATCGCGGGCGTAGCCGCGGAGCACCGCGAATGCTTCGGACATGTCCAGCCGGCCGCGTTGGGCGAGGATCCCCTTGGCCTGCTCGAGGACCACCCGGCTGGTGAGGGCCGTCTGGAGCTGCGCGTTCACCGCCGTCCGGTCGGTCGCGGCCTTGTCCTGGACGAGCGCAACGCTGGCGACGTCGGCAAGCGCCTGGCCCAGGGCCAGATCCTCCGGTTTCAGCGGACCTGCGATTGTGCCGAACAGGCCCAACGCGCCCAGGACGTTGTCTCGCAGGCGCATCGGCAGCGCGTGGACGCTGACGAAGCCGGCGTCCAGGGCGGCCGGCACGAACTGCGGCCACCGGTCGGCCGCCTGCGCGAGGTCCTCGACCGAGACGGCCTGACCGGTGCGGTAGCAGTCCAGGCAGGGCCCTTCGGCACGTTGCAGCTGAACGACCTCGAGCTGGCGAGTGCCCTCGCTCGACGCCGCCATCACGTGCAGCACACCCCCGCTATCGGCAAGCAGCAGCCCGGCAGAGGCGACGTCCAGCAGGCGCGCGCAGTCGGCGGTCAGGCTGTTCAGCAGGTCCACCACGTCGTAGCCGTTGGCCAGGCTGCTCGCGAGGGCGACGAATGCCTCCGTGACCTCACGTTCCCGGGTGACGTTCACGAGAGCTCCCCTTCCGCTTCGTCGGGGCCATCGAGCCAGGCCGCAGCCTGCAGGTCGAGGCGGCGCTCGACGATCGCCCAGGCCAGCTCGCTGGCCGTCATGTCCCGTGCGAATGCGCGCGCTCGCAGCCGTACCAGCGCATCAGTCGATCCCACGTCCATCGCCTCCATGATCATTCCGGTGGCCTGGTAGACCTCCACCCGCTCCAGCGAGGCCAGCTGCTCCCACCCGTCGTCGCCGCGAGCGGCCGAGTTCCAGTCGACGTCGGAGGTCATCAGGTCGAGCAGCGGTAGCGCCGCGAGCTCAGCGGCCAGCAGCCCGCCGGTGAGGTCGTCGCCGACGAGGTCTCCGCTGCGGTTGCGGAAGAGGTCGAGCGCTCCGATGGGAGCCGACGAGATAGAGACGGGCAAGGCGAACACGGCCGAGATGCCGGACTCGAGCACCGCACCCGCAAAGGCCGGCCAGCGAGACTCCGCCGGGTCTTCGAAGTCCGCGGCATGGACCGGGACGCCCCCGCGCACCGCGTCCAGGCACGGCCCCTCGCCGAGGGTGAACTGCAGTTCGTCGAGTCGTCGGCTCACCGTGCCGCTGGAGCCGAACGTTCCGCGGGTCGCCCCTTGGTGCAGGAGCGAGATCGAGGCCCCGTCCACCTCGAGCAGCTCGACGCACGCGTGACAGAGCTGGTCTGCGGCAGCGAGGGCACTGGGCGCGCCGGCCATGGCCGCGCCGAACCTCGCCCGCACCTGCTCCGGGCCGCCCCTCATCGACGCCTCCTCTTCTCGATGGCGCGATGGATTAACTATTGCACCGATGCACGCTGGGCGCCCGCGCGGCTACGTAACGATGCTGTCCGGACCGGGACCGTCGGAAGCTCGATGGCCCGGACGAGTCTCCCTGCGCCCGGTGCTACCGTCGGAGCACAACACACAGCCACAGGGGAGCGCAGCAGCGCTGAGAGTGCGGATCCTCCCGCAGACCCTCGTACCTGATCTGGGTAATGCCAGCGCAGGGAGTTGGACAGGAGCTCGACCATGACCAGCCGTACCGATCAGACCTTTCCGGCGTCCGCACCATCCACCGCGCCGCGCGCGCGGGACGACCGCCGCTGGCGCACCGTCGACATCGTCGTCGCCTCGGCACTCGCGGTGGCGTTCGGCGTCGTCTTCTGGGCCTGGGGCCAGCTCTGGACGAACACCTCGGCGGCGTTCGCCGGGTTCCCGCCGGCGCAGGGATTCATGTACGGCGTGTGGCTGCTGCCGGGCGTGCTCGGCGCGCTGGTGATCCGCAAGCCGGGTGCGGCGCTCTACACCGAGCTGGTCGCGGCCATCGTCTCCGCGCTGCTGGGCACCGCCTGGGGGCTGTCGGTGGTGGCGTACGGGCTGGTCGAGGGCGCCGCTCCGGAGCTCGTCTTCGCCTTCCTCGCCTACGGCTCGTGGCGCCTGTCCACATCGGTGGTGGCCGGAGCCGCCGCGGGCGCGTCCGCTGCCCTGCTCGACATCCTCTTCTACTACCCGAAGTGGTCGGGACGCTGGCAGCTGACCTACACCGGGCTGCTGACGCTGAGCTCGGCGGTGATCGCCGGCCTCGGCGCCTGGCTGCTCGTGCGCGCGCTGGCGCGGACCGGGGTGCTCGCACCGTTCCCCTCGGGCCGCGACCAAGCGACCGTCTGACCGGTACGACGAGTGGCGACGCCGGTCGCCGTCGACGTCCGCGGCTGGGGCTGGCGGCACGGCGGCCGCCGCGCCTGGGCGGTCCGGGGCGTCGACCTGGCGATCCGCCCGGGCGAGCGGGTCCTGCTGCTGGGGGCCTCCGGGTCCGGGAAGAGCACGCTGCTGGCCGGGCTGGCCGGGCTGCTCGACCCCGCCGACGCGGGCGAGGCCGAGGGCGCGATCACGCTGGACGGCCAGCCGGCCCGCGCCGCCCGCGCCCGGGCCGGACTCGTGCTGCAGGACCCCGAAGCGGCCCTGGTCATGGCTCGGGCCGGCGACGACGTCGCATTCGGCCTCGAGAACCGGGGCGTCCCCGCCGCGCAGATCTGGCCGCGCGTCGATGCGGCGCTGGCCGCGGTGGGCTTCCCCGGCGGCCGGGACGCGGCCACCGCCCGGCTCTCGGGCGGTGAGCAGCAGCGGCTGGCGATCGCCGGGATCATGGCGATTGGTCCCGGTTTGCTGCTGCTGGACGAGGTCACCGCGAACCTCGACCCCGGTGGGGTCGCCCTGCTGCGCACCGTGCTGGCCGACGTGCTGGACAGGACCGGCGCCACCGCGGTCCTGGTGGAGCACCGGGTCGACAGCGTCGTCGACCTGGTCGACCGGGCGGTCATCCTCGAGCCGGGCGGCGGCATCATCGCCGACGGCACGCCCGGCGAGGTCTTCGGCCGCGGGGGCGCGGCCCTCGCGGCCCGCGGTGTCTGGGTCCCCGGCCACCACCCCGTCGTACGCCGGACGGCGGCGCAGCCGCCCGGACGCGCGGCCCTCACCGCGGAGGGCGTGAGCTTCCGCTACCCGGGCGCGCCCGAGTCGGCCCTCGCTCCCACCGACCTCGCCCTGCGGGACGGCGAGGCGGTTGCCGTCACCGGGGCGAACGGGGTCGGGAAGTCGACGCTCGCCTTGATCGTGGCGGGGCTGATCGCGCCCACTACCGGCCGGGTGGCGGTCAGCCCGAACCTCCTGCGCCGGGTCCGGCCGGGCACCGCGTCCCGACCGTTGGCGGCCTGGCCGGCGCGGGAGCTCGCCCGGCGTATCGGGACCGTCTTCCAGGATCCGGAGCACCAGTTCA
>JAVEDB010000039.1 GCA_030841185.1 Actinomycetota bacterium | reverse complement strand
GCGAGGCGCTCGAAGCCGACCCCGCGGACCTGGAGATCGTCGACGGCATGGTGCGCGTGAAGGGCTCGCCGTCGTCGACCATCTCGCTGGCCACCGTCGCCGTGCTCTCCAACCCCCTGCGCTACGCCTTCGACGAGGCGTCCAAGGCCGCGACGCAGTTCGCGGTGGGGGACACGACCGGCCCGCCGATCAGTCGGGACCAGGAGCCTGGCCTCGAGGGGACTGACTACTACTCGCCGGCCGGCTCGACGTTCGCGAACGGGATGCACGCGGTGATGGTCGAGAACGACCCGGACACGGCCGAGACGACGATCCTGCGCTACTGCGTCGTGCACGACTGCGGACCGCTGATCAACCCGATGATCGTGGAGGGGCAGGTGCACGGCGGCGTGGCGCAGGGCGTCGGCGGCGCGCTCTACGAGCGGATGGAGTACGACGAGAACGGACAGCTGCTCAACGCCTCGTTCATGGACTTCCTGATGCCCTACGCGTCGGAGGTGCCCACGATCGAGATCGACCACCTGGAGACCCGATCCCCCTTGAACCCGCTCGGCATCAAGGGCGCCGGCGAGGCGGGCGTGATCCCGTCGGCCGCCGTCTTCGCGGCCGCCATCGAGGACGCGGAGGGCTTTCCGGTGCGGAACATGCCAGTCTCACCGAGCGAACTGTTCGAGCTCCGACGCCAGCACGCGGCCGGCGAGCTCCGCGCCATCACGCGCCCGACGGGGAAGGACACCTCATGAAGGTCACCGGACAAGCGACCCTGAACGCCCCGCGCGACAAGGTCTGGGACGCGCTGAACGACCCGGCCGTGCTCGTGCGCACCATCCCCGGCTGTCAGCGTCTGGAGGAGGTGGGGCCGGACCGCTACCGGATGACCATCACCGCCGGGGTCGCGTCCATCAAGGGCACCTACCAGGGCGACGTGGCGCTCACCGAGCAGCAGCACCCCGGCTCGTTCGTGCTCAAGGCCTCCGGTGCCGGTGCGCCGGGCACGGTCAGCGCCGACGTGAAGGTCACCCTCACCGAGGGCGACGGGTCGACGCGGCTGGACTACGACGCGGACGCCGTCGTCGGCGGCGTCGTCGGCGGCGTCGGCCAGCGGGTGCTCACCGGCGTCGCGAAGAAGACCGCAGGCGAGTTCTTCAAGGCTGTCGACGACGTGCTGACCGGCAAGGCACCGTCGGTGCCGGGGCCGCGGACCGAGGAGCATGCCGAGGCCGCGCTGGCCGCGCCGACCCCCGGCGTCTTCACCGCTCCCGCCGCGGCGGGACCGGCCGCGGGCGGTCCGGAGTTCGTCAAGGGCGCGCTGTTCGGGGCACTGGTCGCGTTGGCCGGCGTGCTGGTCGGCGCGTTGGTCGCGCGCCGGAGGACGTCGTGAGCCGGGGGGCGGAGGATGCCGTGCGCGTCCGGGTGCCGACGCCAGACGGGCGCACACTCGACGCCGTCGCCGTCGGTGCGGTCGACGCGCCGGTCGTCGTCTTCCACTCGGGGACACCGGGCGGACCGGTCGTCTTCTCGGGCATGAGCGATGCCGCCGCGGCCAACGGCCTGCGGCTGGTGACCTACGGGCGCCCGGGGTACGGCGACTCCGACGCCCAGCCGGGCCGCACCGTGGCCGACGCGGCCACGGACACGGGGACGGTCCTGGACCATCTCGGAGTGGACCGCTTCGTGACGTTCGGCGCTTCCGGCGGTGGGCCGCACGCCCTGGCGACCGCGGCGCTGCTGCCCGATCGATGCCTGGCTGCGGCCACCGTCGCGGGTGTCGCGCCGTACGACGCGGAGGGGCTCGACTGGCTGGCCGGCATGGCCGACGAGAACGTCGAGGAGTTCGGGCTGACCGTGAAGGGCGCGGACGCCCTCACCCCGTTCCTGCTCGCGCAAGCCGAGGCGATGGCCGACATTCGCGGACCTGACGTGGCGGCGGCGCTGGGCGGCCTGGTGCCCGATGTCGACAAGGCCGTCATCACCGGTGCGTTCGGGGACTTCCTCGCGGAGTCCTTGCGGTCGGCTGTCCGGCAAGGGATCGAGGGCTGGCGCGACGACGACCTGGCCTTCGCGGCGCACTGGGGCTTCGAGCTCGCCGCCATCACGGTGCCGGTGGCCGTCTGGCAGGGAGGAGCCGACTTGATGGTGCCGTTCGCCCACGGCAGCTGGCTCGCCGAGCACGTTCCCGGAGCCCGTCCGCACCTGGCCGCCGAGCACGGCCACTTGTCGCTGCTCGTCGGGAACGTCGAGGCGATCCTCGGCGACCTCGTGGGGCTCGGCGAGTCGGCAGGTGCGCGATGATGCGGCCGTTCACGGCGGCGGCGGTCCAGCTCGCCCCGCTGCCCGGCCCCCTGACACCGGAGACCGTCAAGGGCAACCTGGCGAAGGCGGTCGAGTGGATCGAGCGGTGCGTGGAGGGCACCGGGTCCGAGCTCGTCGTCCTGCCGGAGTCGGTCACCACCGGCTTTACGCCGGGCGTCGCGGCCGAGCAGCTGTGGGACCTGGTCTCGGCGATCCCGGGCCCGGTGACCGAGCCGGTCCAGGAGGTCGCCCGGCGCCTCGGCGTACACGTCGTCATGGGCACCTACGAGCGCGGTCCTGAGCGCGGCGTCGTCTACAACGCGGCCGTACTCATCGACCGGCTGGGCGAGATCGCCGGGGTCTACCGCAAGACGCATCCGTTCTCCACCGAGATGCGGTCGCGCGGCGGGTGGGTGACTCCCGGCGACGAGATCTGCGTCGTCGACACCGAGCTCGGCTGCATCGGGCTGATGATCTGCTTCGACGGTGACTACCCCGAGCTGTCGCGGATCACGGCCGTCCATGGCGCCGAGGTGATCGTGCGGCCGTCCGCCCTGCTGCGCTCCGCTGATATCTGGGAGCTCACGAACCGGGCCCGCGCGTATGACAACCACGTGTACGTCGTGGGTGCGAACGCGACCGGCATCGACCCGGCGGGAGTCCTGTACTTCGGCAACTCGATGATCGTGACCCCGGTGGCCGAGGTGGTTGCTCGCGCTGCCTCACACGAGTGCTGGGTGTCGGCCCGGCTCGACCCCGCGACAGCGATGGCCTCGCTCACGCCCGGCTCGAGCATCCCCCAGGTCTTCGACCACCTGGCGGACCGCAACCTCGCCCTCATCCGTCGCTACGCCGAGGACCTGGTCAGCCCGGCCCGCACGTCGTTCCCGCACAAGGCGCCCGACGGCGAGATCGTCGACTGAGGATGCGCATCCGGATCGGCGTCGACACCGGGGGGACGTTTACCGACGTCGTCGCGGTGGACGAGGACGACGGCACGATCGTCACGACGAAGACCCCGTCCACGCCGGCGAACCCGGCCGACGGCTTTCTCGAGGGCGTCCGCAAGGTCCTGGAGATGCTCGGGGCGACCGGGGACGCCATCACCGCGGTGAGCCACGGCACGACCGTCGCGACCAACCAGCTCCTCGAGGGCAAGGTCGGCGCGCTCGGGTTCATCACCACCGAGGGTTACGAGTTCATCCTCGAGATCGCCCGCCAGAGCGTCCCGGACGGCTACGGCAACAGCTACTTCTGGGTGAAGCCGCCGCGCATCGTGCCGGCCGACCGGGTCAAGACCGTCGGCGGCCGGCTGGACTTCCGCGGGAACGAGATCCGGCCTTTCGACGAGGCACAGGCGGTGGCGGCCGCGCGCTGGTTCCGTGACAAGCGGATCGACACGATCGGCGTCTGCTTCCTGCACTCGTACGCCGAGCCGGCGCACGAGCTGCGGATGCGGGAGATCCTCCGGCAGGAGCACCCGGGCGCCGTCGTGTCCATCTCGAGCGACGTGCTGCGGGAGTACCGCGAGTACGAGCGTTCTGTCACGACCCTGGTCGATGCGGCCGTGAAGCCGAAGATGGCGGGCTACGTGGCGAACATCAAGGCTCGGCTCGACGAGGTGGCTCCCGGTGTGCCGTTCTACGTGATGAAGTCCAACGGCGGTGTCCTGTCCGCCGACGAGGTCGTCAACCAGCCCATCACGACGGTCCTGTCGGGGCCAGCGGCGGGTGCGCTGGGCGCGGCGCTCATCGCGGCCGTGGCGGGATTCGACCAGGTGCTCACCTGCGACGGGGGTGGGACGTCCACCGACGTCTCGGTGGTGCTGGACGGCCAGCCGACGCTGACGACGGAGGGCAGCGTCGGCCAGTACCCCAGCAAGATCCCCATGATCGACGTCGTGACGGTCGGCGCCGGAGGCGGCTCGGTGGCGTGGGTGTCACCGGAGGGGACGCTCAAAGTCGGGCCACGCTCGGCTGGTGCCGATCCGGGTCCCTTGTGTTACGGGCACGGGGGCACCGAGCCGACGGTCACGGATGCACACGTCGTACTCGGCCGAATCCCTCCGCACCTGCTGGGCGGCGAGATCCCGCTCGATGTCGCGGCCGCCCGCGCCGGGCTGTCCGGCCTTGCGGATTCCCTCGGACTGGGCCTCGAGGAGTGTGCCACTGGCATCCTGGAGATCTCGGCGTGGAACCAGGCGAACGCGCTGCGGCAGGTCACGGTCAAGCGGGGTCTCGACGTGCGCGAGTTCACCCTGGCGACGTTCGGCGGGTCGGGCTCGCTGCTGGCCTGCCGCCTCATCGACATCCTGGGACTCTCCGGCGTGCTCGTCCCGCGCAACCCGGGAAACGTGTCGGCCTTCGGGCTGCTGACCGTCGACGTCCGGAACGACTACGTGCAGACAGCGGTCACCCGCCACGACGACCTCGACGCCAGCACGGTGGCGAAGCTGTACGACGGGTTGCAGGAGCAGGCCGCGGAAGCGTTGGACCGCGAGGGCTTCGACCGGGCGAGCCATCGCTACGAGCGGAGTGCCGACCTGCGCTATGTCGGCCAGGCCTTCGAGGTGCGCGTCCCGTGTCCGGCTGGTGAGGTCGACCACGCTCTCGTCTCGCAGGTCGCGACCGGTTTCCACCAGGCGCACGAGCGGCTCTACGGCTACTCGTTCATGGGCGACGCGCGGCAGCCCGTCGAGTGGGTGAACCTGCGGGTGTCCGGGGTGGGACCGATCGCCCGCCCCGAGCTGGCCCGGCTCCCCGCGGGCGACGGCGACCACTCGCGGGCCCGCACCGGCACCCGGGCGGTCTACTTCGACTCGGCTGCCGACACCCCGATCTTCTGGCGCGCCGACCTCGCTCCCGGCGACACCGTCGAGGGGCCGGCCGTCATCGAGGAGTTCGGCTCGACGGTCCCCGTGCATCCTGGGTTCACCGTGCGGGACGACCCCTACGGCAACCTCCTGGTGACGAAGGACCAGACCCGATGAGCGAGCCCGGAGTCAAGGACGTCGACCCGGTCGTCGTCGAGATCGTGGCCGGTTCCCTCGCGTCCATCGAGATGGAGGTGGAGACCGCGATCGGGCGCACTGCCCGGTCGCCGATGATCCGCGACGCGCACGACTTCCGGGCCGGCATCCACGACGCGAAGCTGCGCAAGCTCACCGGCCGGTCGTACTCCGCGCTCGTGCACCCGGTGGCGCGCGACTTCCCGCTCGACACCATGCGACCGGGCGACGTCTTCTTCCACAACGACGTCTACGAGTCCGAGGGTGGCATCGGCCACCTACCGGACCTCTGCGTGACCGTTCCGGTGTTCCACGACTCGGGCTCGGGGCCAGAGGTGGTGGCGTTCGTGCAGGCGTTCGGCCATCACGACGACATCGGCGGGGCGGTCCCGGGCTCGATGCCCTCGCACGCGACCTCGGTGTTCGAGGAGGGGCTGATGGTCCCGCCGATCAAGCTGTGGGACCAGGGCGTGCCCAACGCGGCGGCGCTGCGGATCATGACGCGTAACTCGAGGATGCCCGACAGCCTCGCGGCGGACCTCGACGCCGAGTGCTCAGCGTGCCTGATGGGTTCGCGGCGGCTGACCGAGCTCTTCGACCGCTACGGGCGGGAGACGGTGCAGGCCTGCTTCGACGCGATCATCGACAACACGACCGAGACCTACCGACGCGAGATCCTCTCCAAGATCCCGGACGGCGAGTACGTCTGGGAGGACTACGCCGAGCACGACGGCGTCGACGAGCCGCGGCTGCACATCCAGCGCATCACGATGACCAAGACACCGGATCGACTGGTGCTCGACTTCACCGGCACGTCACCGCAGGCGCGTGGACCGATCAACCACTGCGGGGACTACGCCGACGGAAACTTCCTCAAGAAGTGGCTGGCGCCGATCCTTCGCAACCTGGCCGACACACCCGAGCGGATGGCCGAGCTCGACGTCAACGAGGGAGTGGTGCCGCTCATCGAGATGCGGTTCCCGCCGAAGGGCACCTTGCTGACGCCGATCTTCCCGGCGCCCACGAACGCCCGCACGTTCGTGATCCTGCGCCTGCTCGGCGTGCTCGCCGGTGTCGTGGCCAAGGCCGTCGACGGCCGGATGCCCGCGGACCAGGAGACCATCCGCTACACGGGTGTCTACGGGATCGACCGCGACGGGGCGC
>JAVEDB010000236.1 GCA_030841185.1 Actinomycetota bacterium | reverse complement strand
ATCTCGCCATCGACAAGAAGGCCCTGCCTACGTTCCAAGACGTCGGTTATGGCGTGTCAGCGCGCATCGGCGACTCGAACGATCGCAGCCTCAGTGCGTGGACGGCAGACGGTACCCGGAAGTTCCTCAACACCTCGTTCAAGGCAGCTCACGGCGGTTGGCTGGACTCCACGCAACTCGACGGAAACTCCTGCCGCGGCGACTCAGGTGGTCCCACAATGCTCGGCGACCTCGCGGTCGCCATCCACAAGCTGGATTCCAACAGCAACTTCTGTTCGGGAGACGGGCACGGAATGCGGCTCGACACCGCGGAGCGCCGGGCCTTCCTGGCCAATTACGTCGCCCTGCCGTGAACACGGCCACCGCCGCCAGCTCGCGCCGTTGAGCTAGTCAGGCCCCGGCGAGCTCGGTCGCCTGGGCCACCAGCCGGGGCATGCCCGCGGCCTCCGCCGCGGCCAGTGCCTCCGCGGCCAACGCGGCCGCGGACGGGTCATTCACAGCGCGCGCGGTGATCGCGTCCTGGACCAGAGCCTGGGCCAGCACCGGGCGCCAGCCCTGGGCTCGCGCGGCCGCGGCCAGGGCAGCCAGGATCTCGCGCGCGCGGGTCGGATCACCGGCAGCCAGCCAGGCCCGTGCGAGCGCCAGGTAGGACTCGGCGCCGAGCATCCAGACCCGACCCTCCGGGGCCTGCACGGCGCGCAGCATCGCGTCGGCAGCGGCAAGGACGGCAGGGTCGCCCGACACGTCCGCGAGCAGTGCGCGGCAACCCAGCACATAGGCCTCCGACCCGTCCTGCTCGGCCGCGGCAAGCCCCTCGGTGAGCAGGTCAGCGGCCTCGGCGCGGGCACCCGCCTCGACCAGCGTCTCCGCGAACCGCTGGCACGCCGTCGAGCGCCACCACGGGTGCTGTCCGCCGACCCGGCTGGCAACCGATCGCCGGCCGACCTCGAGGGCCTCCTCCTGTCGCCCGGTCAGCCGGAGCAGCCAGCCGAGCTGTGCCTCGAACCAGATGCCGTAGGCCAGGTAGCCGCTACGGCGGTTGACATCGAGCGCGGCCCGGATCCGCTCCTCGGCGCGATCCCACTGCGCGGCCGCGACGTCCGGGTACGCCGACTCGAACACCGACCACTGCAGCCACCAGAGGTCGCCGCGCCGGCGCAGCTCGGGCTCCAGCTCGTCGATCACGGCGCGCGTCCTGGGCACATCCCCGACGAAGGTGTACGCCGTCTTCAACCCGTCCAGCGCGTCGACCAGCGCGTCCGGCGTCTCCGATGACCTGGCAGCAGCGACGGCCGCCTCGCCCGCGGCGATCGCCTCACTCAGCTGCAGCCGGTTGCTCAGCATGACGGCGTGGCGGCCGAGGAAGCCGGCCTGCATACCGCGGTCGCCCAGCAGGCCGGCAAGCACCAGTCCGCGGGCGAAGTAGGGGTCGCTGTAGCGCGTGCCAAGCCCGAACGCCACCGGCACGTCGCCCGCCAGTGCCCTCATCACCGTCATCTCCAGGCGCTGCTCACCGGCGTCACGGGCCACCGCGGCCGCCTTGTGCAGGTCGGCGAGCGCCTCGTCGTACGCCTCCCGTACCTCCCGGGCCCGGGCCCGCACGAGCAGCGACCGCCCGAGCACTTCCGAGGCTCCCATCTCGGTGGCGCACTCCGCCGCGCGCGTGGCAAGGTCCTCCGCGTCGCTCGCGGCCACCCGGGCGAGTGCCTCCTCCGCGGCGAGCAGCCAGGCCTTGGCAGCTCTCGCCGTCTCTCCCGCCGCGGTCGCGTGCCGGGCCATCGCCTCGTGGTTGTCGCCCGCGAGGTCCGCCGCCCGCCGGTGCCAGTGCAGCCGGGTCGGCGCGGGCGTCGACTCGTACAGCACCTCGCGGATGAGGTCGTTGGCGAACTCGTAGGCCCGCTCGGACACCGTGAGCAGCCGGGCGGCGAGCGCCTGCTCGCACCGCGTCGCCGCGTCGTCGGACGGGACGCCCAGTAGCGCGGCGACCGCGTCGGGGTCGACCTCGGCGGAGAGGACCGACGCGGCGCGCAGCAGCCGCTCGACCGGCTCCCCCGCCCGCGCGACCCGATCGAGCACCGCCGCCTGCAGCGAGTCGGGCAGTGACTCCTGCCCTGCGGAGAGACCACGCAGCACCTCGGCGACGAAGAACGGGTGCCCCCGTGTGCTGCGCGCGATGGCACTGGCCCGGTCGCCGAGACCCGCGTCGGCGGCGAGCCGCGCCACCGCGGAGTCGGACAGCACCGCCGGCTCGATCACGGTGCTGACGTCGGCCAGCGTGGCCAGGGCCAGCGCGCCCTCCTCCGGGCGGACCGTGCCGACGACGAGCAACCGCGCGCCCTGACCCTGCCGCGCGAGGTAGCGGACCGCCTCCGTCGTCGTCGACCCGGCGTTGTGCAGGTCGTCGAACAGCAACAGCACCGGAGCGTCGTCGGCGAGGCGACGGAGCAGGTGCAGCACCGCCTCGAACGCGCGTCGCCGGGTCACCTCGGCGCGCGGGCTGGCGGCGGCTGCCGGTCCCAGCGCGACCGAGGCCGCCGGCACCAGGCCGGCGAGGGCGTCGACGTGGCCGCCCGCCGCCTCGCGCAGCCGGTGCGGCGGCATCGCCGCGACGGCGGGGGTCAGCGCGTCGACGAAGGGTTGGAGCAGCAGCGAGCGCTCGGCCTCATAGCAGCGGGCCCGGAGCACCCGACCGCCCGCCGAGTCGATCTCGGCCGCCAGCGCCTCGGTGAGGCTGGTCTTGCCGATCCCGGCCTCCCCGACGACCAGCTGCACCGACGAGCGGCCGGTCGCGGCGGCGCCCCACGCGTCGCGCAGCATCGCCAGCTCGCGATCCCGCTCGACGAGTCCGGAGCCGGCCGCGCCGGAGGCCGGGGACACCGCGGCATCGGCGCGCCGTCCGGCCGGGCTGGGCGCCTCCTCCCGCAGCAGCGACACGAACAGCGCCTCGGTCTCGGGCGCCGGGCTGGTGCCGAGCTCGTCGTCGAGAGTGCGCCGCAACTCGTCGTACGCGGAGAGTGCGCGGGCCGGCTCGCCGGCATCGCGGTGCGCCGTCATCAGCAGCCGGGCCAGCTCCTCGTCGAGCGGGTCATCGGCGAGACCGGCCGCGGCCGTCACCACCGCCTGCTTCGGCTCGCCGGCCGCCAGGGCCGCCCGCGCGTGCGCGACCCGGGCCCGCCGCAGCAGTGCCACCTGGGCGTGCCGGGCGGGCTCGGCCCAGGCGGCGTACGGCTCGTCCTCGAGCACGTCGCCGCGCGTCAGCAGCAGGCAGGCCTGTTCCGCCGACACCATCGCGACGCCCGGGTGCCCTTCATTGAGCGCGCCGTCAGCGCGCTCGGTCAGCGACTCGGCGCGGGCGACGTCGACGTCGACGCCGGGCGCCAGCCGGTAGCCCGTCCGGCTGCCCTCGATGGCGGTCGGCCCGAGCCAGGAGCGCAGCCGGCTGACCAGGGTGGCGACGTTCTCGACGGGTCGCTCCGGGGGGCCGTCGGGCCAGAGCACCTCGACGGCCCGGTCGGTGGACACCAGATGTCCGCGCTCGACGGCCAGCAGCTTGAGCAGCGTCCGCATCTTGCGGCTCGCCGACGGTGGCGCGGGAGCGGACACGTCGTTGATCTCGACAGCGAACGTCCCGAGGACGGAGAGTTGGACCTGCCGCGCCTCGTCCGGGCGCGGCCCGGAGAGCGACGACGGTCCCATGCCGTCGATGATGCCGCGCCGGGCCTGCTCGTCGCAGCGGTCCCCCAGACTGGGCCGGTGACCCGGTGGGTGCTGCACGTCGACCTCGACCAGTTCCTGGCCGCCGTCGAGATGCTGCGCCGGCCCGAGCTGCGCGGCCGGGCCGTCGTGGTCGGCGGCGACGGTGACCCGACCAAGCGCGGGGTGGTCAGCACCGCGTCGTACGAGGCGCGAGCCCTCGGGGTCGGGTCGGGTACGCCGATGCGTACCGCCGCCCGGAGGATCCCGGACGCCGTCTTCCTGCCGGTGGACCGCGAGCACTACGAGGCGGTGTCCGCCGAGGTGATGGCCGCCCTGCGCAGCGACGGGACGGTCGTCGAGGTGCTCGGCTGGGACGAGGCGTTCCTCGCGGTCGAGAGCGACGACCCGGAGTCGGTGGCCCGCGAGGCGCAGGAGCGGGTGCGCGTCGCGACCGGTCTGAACTGCACCGTCGGCATCGGGGCCAACCGGCTGCAGGCCAAGCTCGCGACCGGGTACGGCAAGCCGGCGGGCGTCTTCCGTATCACGTCGGAGTCCTGGTTCGGGCTGCTCGGCGACCAGCGGACCGACGCGCTGTGGGGCATCGGGACCAAGACGTCGCGCAAGCTCGCCGAGATGGGGATCGCCACTGTGCGGCAACTGGCCGACACCGATGAGACCGGCTTGGTGGCCCGGTTCGGGCCGACGAACGGGCCCTGGCTGTTGCGCCTGGGCCAGGGCCGGGACAGCGCGGCCGTGGTCGACACGCCGCGGGTCGCGAGGAGCCGGGGGCGCGAGGTCACCTTCCAGCAGGACATCACCGACTGGCAGGACGTACGCCGGGAGGTGGTGGCCCTCGCCCGCCGGGTGGCCGGCGAGATCGCGGGCGGGCCGGCCGCCATCCGCGTCGTCGTCAAGGTTCGCTACGTGCCGTTCACGACGGTGCTGCACTCACGCACGCTGCCGGGGCCGACGCTCGATCCCGACATGATCGAGACGGGGGCGCTGGAGGCACTCGAGCGATTCGACTCCGGTCGAGCGGTGCGCCTGCTCGGCGTACGCACCGAGCTCGAACGCTGACCTGGCGGAAGCGCGATACACGGCATTCAGCGTGGGTTCAGGTGTCCCGTTGCATGGTCGCGAAAGGGCCTCCAATGAGGAGAGGCACCACCGACCCAAAGGAGAAGACCGTGCGACGAAATCGGTCAGCCGTGGCCATCGCGGCCGTCGGAGCCGTGCTGGGAGCAGCCGTGGTGGTGCTGGCTCCGGCGGCATTGAGTGCGCCGTCGACCGCGCCGTCCGCGTGCGGCACGACGTACCAGCCGGTCCTTGATCCCGCGAACTTCGTGTCTGTGATCGACAACCAGTACTTCCCGCTGCCCGTCGGCCGAAAGCTCGTCTACACCGGCGTGAAGGACGGCCAGACCCAGACCGACCGGGTCACGGTGACCAGTCAGAAGAAGGTCATCCTGGGCATCTCGACCACGGTCGTCTTCGACGTCGCCGACCACAACGGGACGGTGCTGGAGAGGACCTTCGACTACTACGCGCAGGACCGGCAAGGCAACGTCTGGTACCTGGGTGAGGACACGACGCACTACCTGGCCAACGGCAAGGGCGACACGTCGGGATCGTTCACCGCAGGCGTCGACGGCGCCCAGCCCGGCATCATCATGAAGGCCGACCCGCAGATCCCCGACGCCTACCGCCAGGAGTGCTACGCCGGACAAGCCGAGGACACGGCTTTCGTGGTCGGCAGGGGTGGGATCACCCGGGTGCCGTACGGCAGGGTCAGCAACACCCTCTCGACGCTCGAGGCGACCCAGCTCGAACCAGGTGCCTACGACGAGAAGGTCTACGGCGCGGGGCTCGGCATCGTGAGCGAGAGGTCGCTCACCGGCGACCCCGAGGTCGCCCAGCTCGTCAGCGTCACCGGCTAGACCTGTCGGGACGGCCGCGCCCGCGTCGCTACGGCGACGCGCGCGCGGCCCTCGGCGTACGGCGTATGTGCTTCGATGCGTGTCCGTGACCGCACCCGACCTGACGTACCGGTTCGCGACCCCGGCGGACGTCGGGGCGGTGGCCGCCCTCATCGAGCGCGCCTACCGCGGAGCCGAGGCAGCGACCGGCTGGACCAACGAGACGGACCTGCTGGTGAGCCCGCGGTCGGACGCCGACGAGGTCGGCCGGCTGGTGGCCGACCCGGACAGCCGCTTCCTGCTCGCCGAGGCCGGCGGCGAGCTCGTCGCCTG
Organism: Actinomycetota bacterium; assembly: GCA_030841185.1. Lineage (GTDB taxonomy): Bacteria > Actinomycetota > Actinomycetes > JACCUZ01 > JACCUZ01 > JAVEDB01. Next base: position 6,613 of record JAVEDB010000236.1, on the reverse strand, counting down.
CGTGCTGCTGCAACGTCGCGGCGAGGAGTGCTACTTCGGCATGTTCGCCGTCGACCCGCGGCGGCAGGCGGGCGGCGTCGGCTCGGCCGTCGTCGCCGCCTCGGAGGACGCGGCCCGTCGGCTCTGGTCGTCCCAGGCCATGTCGATGAGCGTCATCAGCCTCCGGACCGAGCTGATCGCCTGGTACGCCCGGCGCGGCTACGCCCTCACCGGGACGTCCGAGCCGTTCCCGTTCGGCGACAAGCCGGCCCTGCGCACCGATTTCGACCTCGTCCACCTGCGCAAACAGCTCTGAGCGGGCTCCCGGCGCCGACCCCCGTGCGCGGCGCAGGAAGAGATGACCCTCATGCTGGGTTGCCACGGGAACGACGGGGACCTCAATGCCTGGGAGAGCGCCATGACAGAAGCCGAGGACTGGAACGCCCACACCATTTCGGAGTTCCGCGCCAACGAGGGCAAGGTCGGGGGGATGTTCGAGGGCTTCCCCATCGTCCTGGTGCACCAGCGGGGCCGCAAGAGCGGCAAGGAGTACGTGTCGCCGGTGGTCTACCAGCGCGACGAGAGCGACCCGGACGCGATCTACGTCTTTGCGTCCAAGGGCGGCGCCCCCACCCACCCGGACTGGTACCGCAACCTGATCGAGGCGGGCACCGCCGAGGTGGAGGTCGGAACCGAGAAGTACCCCGTCACAGTCAGCGAGGTCACCGGCGAGGAGCGCGACCGGATCTATGACGAGCAGGCGCGGCGCTTCCCGAACTTTGGGGAGTACGCCGAGAAGACGGCCGGCATCCGCACCATCCCGGTGGTCAAGCTGCAGCGCGCCTGACCGCACTCAGAGGGTCTGCAGGAAGTCGATCAGTCCCGGGAAGTAGTGCTCCGGGTCGTCGAACTGCGCCAGGTGGCTGCCGTCCGGGCAGTGCAGGTAGCGACCCTGCGGCAGCTGCTCGGACATCCAGCGCATGTGGCCGGGGTCCATGGTGTCGTGGGTCGCGCCGATGACGAGGGTCGGCACGTCGATGTCCTGTAAGTCGCCCGACCGGTCCCAATCCTCGAGGGTGCCGCTCAGTCCGAGCTCGCTGGGACCCTGCATCGGCACGTAGATCGCCGGGTTGACGTGGGCGAACGATCGGGTGACCGGCTCAGGCCAGTCCTCGATCGGCAGTCGGCAGACGTGGTGGACGTAGTGGTGCTCCATCAGCAGCTGTTCGTAGCGGGGGTCGTCGGTCGTGCCGTCGGCCTCGAACCGCTTGATCTCCGCGAGCACGGCCGGATCCATGGCGGGCATCAGGACGTCGTTGGCATAGGCGTTGTACGCCGGGGCGCTGGACATCATGTTGGAGATCACCAGCCCCTTGAGGTGCTGCTGGTGGTGCACGGCGTACTCCATGGCGAGCAGTCCGCCCCACGACTGGCCCAGCAACACGAAGTTGTCGCTGTCCAGGCCCAGCGCACGGCGTACCTGCTCGACCTCGTCGACGAACCGGGCGAGGTCCCACAACGACGCGTCGTCGGGCTGGTCGCTGCGGAACGAGCCGAGCTGGTCGTAGTAGTAGTACTCGATGCCGGCGCGCGGGAACCAGGTGTCGAAGCACTCGTAAAGCTCGTCGGTCGCGCCCGGCCCGCCGTGCAGGAGCAGCACCTTGAGGTCGGGGTTGTTGCCGACGCGTTTGGTCCAGACCCGGAAGTCTCCGCGTGGCGTGGTGATCGGCACCATCCGCGATCCGCCCGAGAGGACGTCGCGTGGGTCCCAGGTGGAGGTGTCGAAGTAGGACTCGGGTGGCTGGGTCATCGTCGCAACTTATCCGCGGCGGACGCGGTCCTTGACGGATCCTCGGCGGCAGTCCATAGTACTAGTATCCTAGTTAAATGGAGTCGACGTGATCGAGTTCTCTCTGGACGGCCGCTCGGGGGTTTCGCCGTACCTGCAGGTCGTCCAGCAGGTCCGGCAGGCGCTGCGGCTCGGGATGCTTCGCAAGGGCGACCAGCTCCCCACCGTCAAGGACGTCGTCGCGCGGTTGGCGATCAACCCCAACACGGTGCTCAAGGCCTACCGCGAGCTGGAGCGCGACGGGCTGGTCACCGCCCGGCCGGGGGTCGGGACGTTCGTGACCAGGTCGCTGACCGACGCGTCGTTCGCCGCGCACGAGCCGCTGCGTCGCGAGCTGGCGCGCTGGCTCACGAAGGCCCGGCAGGCCGGGCTCGACGAGGAGAGCATCGAGGCGCTCTTCAGCAACTCCTTTCGCGAATCCGCGCGGGACATAGCGTGACGGCCATCGTCCGGGCCGACGGACTCGGCAAGCGCTACCGGGGCAACTGGGCACTGTCGAACTGCACGCTGGAGATCCCGGCCGGGAGCGTGAGCGGACTGGTCGGCCCGAACGGGGCCGGCAAGACCACGCTCCTGAACCTCGCCGTCGGGATGCTCGCACCGACCGCCGGGACCATCGAGGTATGCGGCGGCCGCCCCGGTGCCGACGCCGCACAGCTGGCCAAGGTCGGCTACGTCGCGCAGGACACCCCCACCTATCCGGGACTGACCGTCGCCGAGCACCTCCGACTCGGTGCCCATCTCAACCCCCGCTGGGACGACGCCGTGGCACAGTCCCGCGTCGACCGCCTCGGACTCGACCCCGGCAAGCGGGCCGGCAAGCTGTCCGGTGGGCAGCGCGCCCAGCTCGCCCTCACCCTCGGCCTCGCGAAACGGCCGGACCTGCTGATCCTCGACGAGCCGGTCTCCAGCCTCGATCCGCTGGCCCGCCGGGAGTTCCTGCAGAGTCTGATGGAGGCGGTCGCCGAGCACGAGCTCAGCGTCCTGCTGTCCTCACACGTCGTCTCGGACCTGGAGCGGGTGTGCGACCACCTCGTCGTGCTCGTTGACTCCGAGGTCCGCGTGGAGGGTGACGTCGAGACGCTGCTCAACACCCACCACCGACTCACCGGGCCACAGCGCGACACCAGTCGACTGCCCGCGAACCAGCATCTCGTCTCCGCCAGCCACACCGACCGGCAGAGCACGCTCGTGGTCCGTACCGAGGCGCCGATCCTCGATCCCGCGTGGACGGTCGGCCAGCTCAGCCTGGAGGACATCGTCCTGGCCTACATGGAAAGGGCCGCCCCCGCAGGCGGCGTACCCAAGCAGGCCACCCTGGAGGCACTTCGATGATCTGGCTCACCTGGCGACAGCTCCGCATCCAGGCCGCAGCGGTCTACGCCCTGGTGGCCGCAGCCGCAGTCACCTTGGCGATCACCGGTCCACGGCTGGTCCGCCTCGCGGGCAAGGATGGTCAGATCTTCGACCGCCTCACGCAGGGCGACCGCAACCTCTTCTTCACCGGCATCATCGTGATGGCAGTCGCGCCCGCAGTGATCGGCGTCTTCTGGGGCGCACCGATGGTCGCGCGTGAGCTGGAGGCGGGCACGCACCGGCTGATCTGGAACCAGTCGGTCACCCGCTCTCGCTGGCTCGCCACCAAGCTCGGGATCACCGCGCTGGCGTCCGCCCTCGCGGTCGGGGCTCTCAGCCTTGCGGTGACCTGGTGGTCGAAGCCGGTCGATGGTGCCATGAGCCAGACCCACGGCAGCCTGCCGTCCAGACTGACGCCGGTGACGTTTGCGATGCGCGGCATCGTGCCGATCGGGTACGCCGTGTTCGCGCTCGTTCTCGGTGTCGCCATCGGGCTCGTCGTGCGGCGCCCGGTGCCCGCCATGGCCATCACGCTGGTGCTGTACATCTTCGTCCAGATCGCCGTGCCGCTGTGGGTACGACCGCACCTTGCTACGCCCATCCGGGAGAACGTCTCGTTCAGCCGGCAGCGCATGGACGGGATCATGGCGGACGCTTCCGGCAAGGCCATGCGGATCACGCTCAACACCGGCAGCCAGGGCAACTGGGTCCTGACGAACGAGACCATCAATGCTGCGGGTCAGGCCACGGCGTTGCCCTCGTGGATGAACCAGTGCCTCCCGGGGCCACCAGCGCCGGGACCGGACAGATCGGTTGTCGTGGAGGCACCACCCATCGAGGGTTGCCTCACCCGGCTCAACGCCGAGGGCTACCGGCAGCACATCGTCTACCAGCCGGCCAATCGCTTCTGGCGCCTGCAGTGGACGGAGACCGCGATGTTCCTCGCGTTCTCGGGTGTGCTCACCTGGTTCTCCTTCTGGTGGATCCGCCGCCGAGTGTCCTGACGCCAAGGTGATCAGCGCCGCCGTCACACGGCCGGTGATGCGAACCAGACGGTGCGTTTAGTCCACTCCCCCGATCCGAGCCGGCGTCCGGAGCAGACCACGATGGCGAGCTGTGGTGGTCCGTCAGTGGTGTAGTAGCGGAGCAGCCCGGGCTTCACGGGCACCTCGATCCGCTCGGTCACCCGGTAGCACAGTCTGGCGTTTGCACCCATGACGACAATTCGGTCGCCCTTGCGCAGGCTCGCAAGTAGTCGGTTTCCGAGGGCGCTGCCGTCGGGCCAGGTGTGGGCGTTGAGCAGGACATTGCCCGCAGCGTCGCCGGGGAGAATCCCCTGCTGCTTGTCCCACGCGAAGACCGACTTCCCGCGGGTGGTGAGCGGCGGTGCGCCGGGCACTCCGTTGGCTTCGCGCGGTGGGGTGACGACCGAGGCACCCTTGGTCACGCCGGCGACCGCGATCTTCCGAGGGACGAAGTCGTGCGCGACCGTCGCGCACGTCGGCTTCGGCAACGTGGAAGGTCTTTGTGTCGGCACCACCGGCGCCGCCTTGGCCACCCCTGGGGGCGAGTAGGGGGCGGCGTCAGGCCACGCCAGCCAGCCGATTCCCAGGGCGAGTCCCAGCGCCACGACGGCGGCAGCTACCCACATCGCCGTACGTTCGGACTCTCGCTCAGCCATGCCACGAGGGTAAGCCGGGTTTCCTAGTCCGCTTCCGGTTGCCAGATCGCTGTGCCGCTGGCTGCCTTGGCGCGGGAGATCCGGGCCTTCGCGGCCTGGGTGGCGTCCGTGTGCCAACGTGCCCGGCGGAACTTCTCCAGGGCCGACCTGCGCCGGCGGGTGTCCAGGTCTTCGGTGAGCGCCGTTCGCAGAGCGCTGGCCGTCTCCATCAGATCTGTGTAGGCGTCCGGAGCCAGCACGTCGATCGCCGCGCCGTGTTCGTGGGCCGTCACGACGGCGGCAATGAGCTCTTGGAGGTCGCCGTAGCGCGCGCGGGATTGCTCGGACAGGAAGAGCCCACCCTTGCCGTAGTACCAGGAGCGAAGGGTCCGGTGCAGGTCGTCCAGGTTCCAGCGGTGCACGGTGCTGCGCGGCCACCGGGAGACCGCGGCGGTACTCGCCCAGAGGTCGGGGTAGTTCTCCAGCCGGTGGGTGCGCAGGTTCTCGTCGATGCCGGCCCGCGCATTGATCCAGTTGTTGAGCAGGGCGAGCACACCGGCCGAGACCAGGCCGAGCACCGCCGCCACGAGGGCTCTCGACGTGTCATTCGACATGCCGAACGAGCCCCCCTCTTCGGCTATGGCCTTCGGACGTCGACCGCCTGTTCGACGTCAGGTGACGTGGACTGTGGCGGGACGGTCGCGTCGGGCGTCGGGTTCGGCGTGGGCTGCTCGATGGCATCGGGCTCGACGGGAGCGACACGGCGTACAAGGTTTCCCTCGCGATCGTAGGTGCGCGTGTACAGCGGCTGTGTCCCGTCATTCTCGCGCCAGTTGCTCACGTAGGCCAGCCACTCCTCCTTCTCCAGCACCTTGCGCAGCAACTCGGTCGAGAAGTCCTTGTCCTTTCGCTTGACCGCGGCAACCAGCTGGGCCCGTGTCGTGTCGTCGTCCGCGACGCGCAGGAAGTCGGTGGCGGTCCGCACACCATTCCGTCTCAGAACGGCCATGTTCTCCGGGACGTGCTGATAGAGCAGAGCCTGGTCCAGCCAGTCGACAAGGCGGGGAATCGGGATCCGAGAGCTCAGGATCAGGTCGATGAAGTCGTGCCGCGCCAGCGCCTGGACGTTGGTGATGCCCTCTTCCTCCAGACGGGTGCGCTCGTAGACGTCGATCTCGTCGATCTGTGTGAGCGGAGACCTCGAGCTCAGCTCGTCGCCGTCCTTGCCGGCCTTGGGCAGGGCGCGATCGCGAATGCGAATGAGCACCGTATTGGGAATGACACCGGCGAGGAAGGACAGGACGAGCACCGGGTCGCTGTCTCCGCCGATCGCCTGCATGGCCCAGGCCAGGATGACGGCGATGAGCACCCGGACGGTGATGACGTTGTACGTCTTCGGTTTCAGGTCGCCCCGGACGTAGCCGCGCAGGGCCACCTGGATGGACAAGAAGTAGGCGCCGAGGAACGCGAGCGTCATCGGCGTGGGCGTGGGCCGGAAGAGCTCAGACATGGTCGGGAGGCCCTTGCCGTTCGTGTCCGTGTTCATCAGCACGACGATCCAGCCGATGGCCAGCAGCGTGGTCGCGACGATGACCGGAGACAGGTCGCGGAACCGCTTGCGCGGAAGGTCGCCGCCCAGGGAGGTCCCGTAGAACTCCTCGACGCGGCGGCCGTACTTGGCGTCGACGTCGGAGACGGTGTGCAGGCTCGGGTCGAGCCGGAAGATGGCGTGCAGCCAGCGGTCGACGAGGGTGCTGAGCTTTTCGCGG
>JAVEDB010000196.1 GCA_030841185.1 Actinomycetota bacterium | reverse complement strand
TCCGACCAGGACTCCTCGTAGAGCCAGGTGTACTCCTCGAAGTCAGCCACCTGGGTCTTGGGCTCGACGGTGATGTCGCGCTTGGCGCGGATCCTGGCCTGCGTCCGTGCCGAGGTCTCGTCGGCGTAGACCTGGTCGCCGAGCAGCAGCAGCGCGTCCGGCCAGCGCTCTTCCGGCAGCCGCGCCATCCGCCGTGCGTAGGCGTCCAGCGCGTCGGCGTCGAAGTGCCGGTCGTGGCTCGTCGCGGCCGGCGTGGCGTAGCGGCACGACCCGAAGACGAGCCGCACCGGCCGGTCGGGGTCCAGGGTCCGGATCCGCGATGGCGGGTGTGGGCTGTCCGGGAGCGGCCACACCAGCTCGCCGTCCAGCCGCACGTCGTACGGCGTGCTGGCCGCAGGCTCGAGACCTTCAAGGGACACCAGCGCGTAGTGGTGACCCGCCACGCACCACGTCTTCTCGCGGTGGCCCAGCACCTCGACCGTGCAGGCCCGATCGGTCTCGACCCAGATCGTCGCGTCGGTCGGCCCGACGTGGCGCAGCATCGGACCGAGGACGAGACGGGTCATGACCTGAGGTCTACCACCGCCGGGCCGGGCTCACCCGTGGCAGTGGGATGACCGGCGGGACCCGGCACCGCCCGCCGCGGGCGCTCGGTGCTCACGACGAGGCCCACGCCGACCACGACGACGAGGCCACCGAGCACGATCGGCAGCGTGATCGGCTCGGAGAGGACCAGCGCACCGAGGGCGACCGCCACGACGGGGTTGACGTAGGCGTAGGTCGCGGTGAGCGAGATCGGCGCGTTCTGCAGGAGCCAGATGTACGCCGTGAACGCGGCCAGCGAGCCGAACACGACGAGGTAGGCCATCCACGCCCAGGCCTCCCCCGACACGTCGCTCACGTGGAACCCGTCGAGCTCGCCGCGCAGCGCCCCGACGGGCAGCATCAGCGCACCACCGATCGTCATCTCGTAGGCCGTCGCGACGAACGCGTTGGACGGCAGCGGCAGCCGGGACGAGATGAACGAGCCGGTCGCCCAGGAGATCGTCGCCACGACGAGCACGATCAGCCCCCATGTCTTGACCTCGCTGCCGTGCCCGCCGGGCCGGGCCAGCACCGCGATCCCCACGAAGCCGAGGGCAGTGCCCAGGAGGCTGAGCGAGCGGGGCCGGTCGCCAGCCGCGCTGCGCAGGCAGACCAGCCACAGCGGGACCGCGGCGACGAGCAGTGCCGCGAGCCCGGACGGGACGGTCTGCTCGGCGATCGCGACCCCGCCGTTGCCGCAGAGCAGCAGCAGGGCGCCGACCAGGCCCGCCGAGGCGACTTGTCGACGTCCGACACGCAGGACCGACCAGCCGTAGCGGAGCCCCAGGAAGGTGGCGAGCAGCGCCCCGGCCAGGACGAAGCGCACGCCCATGGCCAACAGCGGCGGCGCGGTCTTCACGACGACCCGGATGGCCAGGTAGGTCGAGCCCCAGACCAGGTAGACGGTGACGAGGGCGATCCACACCGTGGCCGGGCGGGAGCCGACGACGGGGGTTCTGAGCGGCGGTGACATGAGCGTCCTTCTCCTTCGGTCCTGTCACCGTAGACAACCCCACCGACAACTGGACAGTGGGTTTCCCCCCGTCTGCCCCCCTCGACTGGTGCCTTTGGCAGGTGGTCTGGCCCAAAAGAGGGGCCGAACTCACCAGTGGATCTTGAAGAGAGGGCAAAGAATCGTGTCGGTTCCGTTCAGCGTTACACCGAAGCGACCGAAATCACCGGTATGGCCCTGCAGATAGGGTCGCCTGGAACCTACAGTTACCCGCACGGCCGCCCAGGGGCCGTGTTACTCAGCACGGACGGAACCAATGCCCAGCCATCGCGGTGCGCGCACCGTAGTCGAAGCCGGCGGAGCGACCGGTACGGCGACGGTTGTCCTTGCGCTGCTCAGTGCCGGGGCGCTGGCCGCTCTCGGAGTCGTCGGGGCAGGTGAGCTGACGCCGTCCGCTCCGCCGGCCGCGCCGGGGCACGCCGCCGGACGGCAGGCCGTCCAGCCCCCCGCGCCGGTGACGGTGACCCCGCGAGCTCACGCTCCCGGTAGCGGCCCCCGGGTCCCCACCGGGCAGCCGGGCGTCCCGCAGCCGGTTGTCCCGCCCGCTGTGGCCCCGGGGCCGACGGTCGTCCCGGTGGTCTCCTTCCCCGGCTTCCCCACGCCGGGGGTCCCCGTCGTCCTGACCCCTGGCTCCACGACCCCGGGCATCCCGACGCCGGTCAGCTCGTCGCGCACCGTCCCCCCGAGCCAGCCCAGGACGCCGTCGCTCACGTCGCGCACTCCCGTCAGCTCCGGCAGCGGTGCCCCGACCGCCCGCTCGGGATCGGCCAAGAAGAAGGCACACCCGGCGAAGAAGGCACACCCGGTCAAGAAGGCGCACCCGGTCAAGAAGGCCAAGAAGGCCAGGGCCACCACGTCGCCGCACGCCGCCAAGTCGCAGTCCAGCGCGCATCGGGTGGCGGGACACCGCCCTCCCGTGCATGTGCGCGGTAAGTCCGGTCACTGAACCCGGGCATCCGCCCGGTACCTTGACCATGGCCCTCCCGCACGGGAGGGCCCGCGGCAGCCCCGCACCGTGATCCGCGCACACCCCGCGCGGTGCGCGGCCGGGTCCGTCGGTCGGCGGCGATCCCGTCGGCGCTCGAGCGAACGAGGAGTGCAGTTGACGGACAACGCAGGCACACTCGCCGGCCGGAACCAGGCCACGGCCGATGCGATCCCCGAGCTC
>JAVEDB010000156.1 GCA_030841185.1 Actinomycetota bacterium | reverse complement strand
CCAGGCGCTCGGCCTCGGCTTCCTCAGCGGCCATCCGCTCGGTTTCGAGGCGCTCTGCCTCAGCCCGCTCTGCCTCCTCGATGGTGACCACGGGGAGCACCAGCTCGGAGGAGTACTCGAGCTCGAGCAGCTGTGCCTCGACCAGCCGCATGACCACCTGGCCGGCCTCGAACAGGGTGAAACCGCAGTCGGCGGCAAGGGCCGCGACGGACCGCTCCCCATCCACCTTGCACATCAGGGCCCACTCGTTGGGACCGAGCACGACGTTGTCCGCCGGCGTTCCCGTGGACGAGAGCACGGGGACGGTGTCCGAGCCGCCGATCGCGTCGTTGATGGTGGTCCAGGTGGTGGCCCGGTCCCGGAGGTCGTCCAGCAGGGAGTCCACCGGCGTCGGCGGAGCGACGTCCTGGCGGGTCTTCTTGGCCTTCCGGAACTTCCAGGAGGCGACCGGCCAGCCCAGGAGGTCCGCCAGAGCGTCCTTGAGGTGCTCGACGACGTACTGCTCGACCACGGCCAGGTCGACGTACCCGAGGTGCACCAGGAGCTCGCCTAGCCGCCATCCCTGGAGCTCGGTCCGCTGGATCTCGAGAGCCTCGGCCAGGGCCTCCGGGGTCAGTGCGCCCGAGGACATCAGCCGTACGCCGAGCATGGTGCGCCGACCGGGCACGGACACCGAGTAGATCTGCCCGTCGCGGAGGTAGACCTCGGCCTCATCGTCCTCTTGGTCCCGGACGACCAGGCAACCGGTCGCGCCCTGGCCCGCGAGGTCGTGCAGGACCGTCTCCACGGTTCCGACGAGGAGGTCGCCTTCGGGCACGAGCTACCTCCTTCCCCGTGGGCCGCACGGGCGCGTCGCGATGGACCCAGCCGTGTCGTCTCACCACGGAACCGGGCTGCTAGTGGCATCGGCAGGAAGGGCCAGGGTGTTGAGGAGCGACTTATCGGGCGTATCCGCGGGCCTGATCCGGCGAGACCGGCCTGCGGACGGGAGGGTCGTGACACCATGCCCGCATGAGTGCTGTCCGGACGCTGATCACCGTGGCGCCGACCGGGGCGGAGACGGCTAAGGCCGACGCCCCGGGGCTGCCGGTGACGCTCGACGAGCTCGTCTCGACCGCCGAGGCCTGTGAGGCGGTCGGGGCGGCCCTCGTCCACGTCCACATCCGCGACGACCAGGCCCGCCCCACCCTGGACCTCGGGCGGCTCCGGGACACCGTGGCCGCCCTCCGCGAGCGCACCACCCTCGTCGTACAGCTGAGCACGGGAGGGGCCGTCACCGACCCCTTCGAGCACCGGCTGCGGGTCCTGGACGCCGAGCCGGACTCCTGCTCCCTGACGTGCGGGACGGTCAACTTCGGGGACGACGTGTTCTCGAACCCGTGGTCGTTCATGGTCGAGCTCTACCAGCGGACCCAGGCCCAGCAGGTCGTGCCCGAGTTCGAGCTCTTCGACCTGGGTCACGTGGCCGCGCTGCACCGGCTACTGGACACCTACGGGGAGCCCTTCGGGGGCCGGATCCACTGCGACCTGGTGATGGGGGTACCCGGAGGGATGCCGGGTACGGCCGCCACGCTGGTGGCCGCGGTCCAGGCGCTGCCGGAGGGTGCGACCTGGTCCGCCACCGGAGTGGGTCGTACGACGCTGCCTGTGGCGCTGGCCGCTCTCGCCTCGGGCGGCCACCTCCGCGTCGGCATGGAGGACACCCTCACCTTCAGCAAGGGCCAGCCGGTGGTCGACAACGCCCAGCTGGTGCGCCGAGCGGCCGAACTCGCGACGCTGGCCCAGCGTCCCCCGATGTCCACCGACGAGACCCGCGTCATGCTCAACGTCAAAGACCGTCGCCCGGCGCACGCCGCCGGCTGACCAGCGAAGCCAGGAGAGAGTCAATGACCAGTCCCGTCCCGGGCGGCCGGCGCCGCATCGACCTCGTGCTCAGCGTGGACTTCCTCGAGGACCTCGAGACCGCCACCCTCGACGACGTCCGCCAGCGCCGGCGCGAGGCCGAGCAGGAGGACGCCGACCTCTCCTATATCCGGCGGATGCTGCAGGGGCGGATGGACATCCTGCGTGCGGAGCTGTCGCGCCGGTCGAACGGTGGCGACGACAAGCTCGTCGATCACCTCTCGCGCATCCTGTCCGACGTGGGCCGGGCCGACCACGGCCTGGGGCGCTACCTCACCGTCGAGCCGTCGAGGGTGGACGAGCACCGCCGCGCCGTCGAGCAGGTCATCGCCGACGTCGGGGTCTCCGACGTCGAGGGCCACTCCGACGACGAGGTGCGGGCAGCTCTTGCCCGGGTGGAGGAGTTCGAGCGGGGCGTCTCCGAGGACCGGCAGGCGGTGCAGAAGGTCATGGACGCTCTGACCGCCGAGGTCACCCGCCGTTACCGCACCGGCGCCGCCAGCGTGGAAGACCTGCTCGCCGAGCGCTGACCCGCTCTGCTCTACAGTCGCGGCGTGACTGGCTCGGCGCCGCTCGTCGACGTGGTCCGCTCCGGCTTCCTCGAGTGTCGCCACCACGGCTCACTGGTCGCTCTGGCTGCGGACGGTTCGGTGGCCTTCGAGCTCGGTTCCCCGAGCCGGCCGATGTTCCCGCGGTCGTCCAACAAGCCGTTGCAGGCCGTCGGCATGCTGCGGGCCGGCCTGGACCTCGACGGCGAGCTGCTCGCACTGGCCTGCGCGAGCCACTCCGGCGAGGCCTTCCACCTCGACGGTGTCCGGACCATTCTGGCCGGCGCCGGGCTGGACGAGTCTGCCCTGCTGACGCCCCCGGACTATCCGGTCGACGACGTCGAGAAGCTCGATTACGTACGCCGCGGCGGGCGTCCCGCGTCCATCGCGATGAACTGTTCCGGGAAGCACGCCGCGATGCTGAGCACTTGCGTACGCAACGGCTGGCCGACGCAGAACTACACAGAGCCCGGCCACCCGCTTCAGGTGGCGATTCGGGAGGCGATCGAGCAGCTCGCCGGTGAGCCCGTCGAGGTGACCGGGGTCGACGGATGCGGGGCTCCCGTGTTCGGCCTCTCGCTGACAGGGCTCGCCCGCGCCTTCCGAGCGGTGTCGCTGGGAGCGCCCGGCAGCCACGAGCATCGAGTCGCCGAGGCGATCCGGGCACACCCGACGTGGCTCGGCGGGACGCGGCGCGACGTGACCAAGCTGATCGCGGGAGTTCCCGGCCTGATCGCCAAGGACGGTGCTGAAGGGGTGTACGCCGCGGCGCTCCCCGACGGCCGCGCCGTGGCCCTCAAGATCGAGGACGGCGCGCAGCGGGCCCGGCCGCCGGTGATGGTGGCAGCGCTGCGCCGGCTCGGTGTCGACGAGCCCGCCCTGGCGGAGCTCGCCACCGCGCCACTGCTCGGCGGCGGCCGGCCGGTGGGCGACGCGCACTTCGTGGGCTGGTGAGCTCCGCCGGTCGTCTCGACCGCCGCCTCGGGACGGTCGACGCAGTCGTCATCGGGATCGGCTCGATGCTCGGGACCGGCGTGTTCGTGGTCTGGTCGCCAGCCGCCCGCCACGCGGGACCGTGGCTGCTCCTCGCACTGGCCCTCGCAGCGGCGGTCGCCTTCTGCAACGCGATGTCGATGGCGCAGCTGGCGTCGATACACCCCGAGTCGGGCGGCGCGTACCTCTACGGGCGGTTGCGTCTCGGGCGGGGTTGGGGGCTGCTCGCCGGGTGGGCGTTCATCATCGGCAAGACGGCGTCCTGCGCGGCAGCTGGCTTGGCGGTGGGTGCCTACGGCTGGCCCGGCCACGACCGTGCCGTCGCCCTGGCCGCGGTGCTCGCGCTGACGGCCGTGAACCTGCGCGGCATCGCGAAGACGGCCGGCGTGACTCGCCTGCTCGTTGCCGTCGTCCTGCTCGTGCTTGCCCTGGTCGTCGCCACCGCCTGGCTGCACGGCGTCGCTTCCGCATCGGTGGCTCCGGTGTCGCGGGGCGGGCTCGCCGGTGTGCCCGCGGCGGCAGGTCTGTTCTTCTTCGCGTTCGCGGGTTACGCGCGCATCGCCACCCTCGGCGAGGAGGTGCGTGACCCCGCCCGCACGATCCCGCGTGCCATCGTCGTCGCCCTGGCGTGCGTGCTCTTGGTGTACGTCGTGGTCGGGCTGACCCTGCTCCACGTCCTGGGGACGGCACGCCTCGCCGCGGCCGCGACTCCGCTCACATTCGCGGTGCAGGGGACCGGCGTCGTGGAGGCCCTGGTGCGCGGTGGTGCCGTCGTCGCCGCGCTGGGTGTGCTGCTGCCCCTGCTGGCGGGGGTCGCCCGGACGGTCTTCGCGATGGCGTCCTTCGGGGATCTTCCGGCGCGCCTGTCGACCGTTGACGCGCGACACCGGGTGCCGCAGGTGGCCCAGGTTCTCGTCGGCGTCGCCGTGCTTGCGGTCGTTGCTGTCGGGGAGCTGCAGGGTGCAGTGGCGGTTAGCGCAGGCTCGGTCCTCACTTACTACGCCGTCGCGAACGCGGCAGCTCTGCGGCTCAGACCGGATGAGCGGCGATGGCCTCGAGGCCTTGCGGTGGCTGGGTTGGTGGGGTGTTTGACGCTCGCCTGCGCCATGCTGCTCACCGCATAAGTGGGTGTGACCGACGTCACCCAACCTTTGCTAACCCCATGCTTGCCGCAGTTAGCAGAGAGGGTAGGATCGAGTCATGGTGGCACTGAAGATGGGCTCGCTCGGCGAGTACATCCACGACCAGCGGAAGAGCGCGCAGTATTCCTTGCGCCAGCTGGCCGAGGTCGCCGGTGTCTCGAACCCCTACCTCAGCCAGATCGAGCGGGGACTGAAGAAGCCCAGTGCGGAGATTCTCCAGCAGATCGCGAAAGCGCTGCGCATCTCCGCGGAGACGCTGTACGTGAGGGCGGGCATCCTCGAAGACCGTGGCGGCGCAAGCGATGTCGCGGCGGCCATCCTCGCGGACGCCACCATCGACGAGCGGCAGAAGCGCGTGCTGCTCGACATCTACGAGTCGTTTCGTCGTGGCGCAGCAGCGTCCACCGTGGCGTCCAAGGCGACGGCGAAACCATCGACCACCAAGCGCGCAACGACCAAGAGCACGACCACCAAGCGCACAACCCCCAGGAGGAAGAGCGCATGAGCATCACCAAGAGCAAGCCGTTCTACGCAGTTGCCGGTGCCAGTGACTTGGCCGTTCGCAAGCTGCGCGAGGTGCCCACGCGCCTGTCGACCCTGAAGGTCGACCGCAAGGACATCTCGTCGACCATCACGCTGATCCGCGACGAGATCCCGACCGTGCCGGCCCGCGCGCAGACCGTGGCCGTCGTCATCGTCGAGGAGGCTGTCGGGCTCGCCGACGTCATCTACGGCGACCTCGTCAGCCGCGGCCGGACTGTCACCAACCGGATCCGCCGGCAGAAGTCGACCAAGGAGCTGAAGTCCAGCGCCGGCACCACCGTCCGCCGGACCAAGGCCGCGACGACCACGGCGAAGAAGTCCGCCGCCGAGACGCGCACCGCCGCCCGCAGCGCCACCACGACCGCCAAGAAGCGCGCGTCGGGCACTGCCAAGGCGACCAAGTCCGCGGCGAAGTCCGCGACCAAGACCACCCAGGTCGCGGCCCAGGCCGTGACCGAGGGTGCCGAGAAGGTCGGCAGCTGACCTCCTTCCTGCGCAGCTGCTGCATCTGGTCAATCCGCTGGGCCCGTCTCCTTCCGAGGAGGCGGGCCCTCGGCTTGTCAGGAACGCCGGGCCGAGCGAGACAGACCCCGTAGGCTTTGTCGGGTGAACCTCGTGGGAACCGTGCAGAACTTCGTCCTGCTGCTGCTGGGCGTCGGGTCCCTGGCCCTCACCGGCTTCGCGGCGTTCGACGCAAT
The DNA here is from genome assembly GCA_030841185.1 of Actinomycetota bacterium. GTDB lineage: Bacteria > Actinomycetota > Actinomycetes > JACCUZ01 > JACCUZ01 > JAVEDB01. Next base: position 1,759 of record JAVEDB010000156.1, on the reverse strand, counting down.
GCGCCACAAGGCGGCCCTGTTCCCCGCCGTCGGCCGGCTGACCAAGCCCGCCTGGCTCGGCATCCTGATCGCGGCGTTCCTGATCAGCATCGTCTCGTTCCTCTCGGTCAGCACCCTGGGACTGCTGAACGTGATCGGAGTGGTCGCCGCCGGGGTCTACCTCGCCGACATCCGACCGAAGATCAAGCAGATCAGTGGCGGCGGTCGCAGCTCCGGCTCCTACGGTCCCTACTGACCGCGAGATGACCGACCTGCACGGACGCACACACCGGCTGGAGCTCTCCGACCAGTCGCTGCGTGAGTGGGACGCCGTGGTGCTGGACGTGTCCGAGGACGGCATCGTGCTCGACCGGTCCGCGTTCTACCCGGGCGGAGGAGGTCAGCCGCCCGACGAGGGCGTGCTGCTCTGGGGCGGCGTACAGACCCGCATCGTCGGTGCCCGCAAAGGTGATGACCTGCGGCTCATCCCCGCTGAGGGCGACCCGCTGCCACCCCACGGCACCACCGTCCGCGGCGCGCTCGCGGACGACCGGCGTACCGCGCTGATGCGCACCCACTCAGCGCTGCACCTGCTGTCTGGTGTTGTCTTCCGGGACTTCGGGGCGCTCGTGACGGGGGGCAACATGGAACCGCTCGAGGCCCGGATGGACTTCAACCTGCCCGAGGTGCCAGAAGGGTTCCGGGACCGGGTCGCCCAGGCCTGCGCCGTGGAGATCACGGCCGACCGCGCGATCGAGGTGAGCAACCTGCCGCGCGACGACGCCTTCCGCACCCACCCCGACCTCATCCGTACCGCCACCAACCTGCTGCCGCCCGACCTCGAGGTGGTGCGCATCGTGGACATCGTCGGCCTGGACACCCAGGCGGACGGCGGAACGCACGTCTCGTCGACGGCCCAGATCGGGCGCCTGGAGATCGTGAAGATAGAGAACAAGGGCAAGGGCTTCCGCCGGCTGCGCGTCAGGCTGGTCGACGCGATCTGAACCCCTCCAGCTCAACGCCGTACCACCGGTCGGTCAAGCCGAGCGGCTCCATCCCGAGGCGCCGCGCGACCGCGATCGACGGCGCGTTGTCAGGACGTACGACGGCAACCACCTCGTCCAGACCGTCGTCGAAGCCCTTGGCCACCGCCCATCGCGCGGCCTCCGTCGCGTAGCCGTTGCCCCACGAGTCCGGGTGGAAGTGCCAGCCCACCTCGATGTCGCCGCCGTCCTCGGGCAGCCGACCGGTCTCCTCGCCGGTCAGCGGGATGGGGACCAGCAGGACGGTCCCGGCGACCAGTCCGGTCTCCTTGACCTGCACCGCCCAGACCCCGAACCGGCCGTCCGCCGTGATCCGATCGCGCCACCGCGCCACGACAGCCGTTGCCGCATCCAGTGAGTCCAGTGGCTCGGGCACACTCCCCAGCCACCTCGCGACCTCCCACCGGGAGTAGATGTCGTAGAGCCGAGGCACGTCGTCGAGGGCCCACGGACGGATGCGAAGCCGCTCGGTCTCGTAGCGGTCGCCCATGTGCGGCAGGCTAGCCGGGTGCAGATCACCGCGGTCATGGGCGACATCACGACCCAGGACGTCGACGTGATCGTGAATGCCGCCAACTCCTCGCTGCTCGGCGGCGGCGGCGTCGACGGTGCCATCCACCGCCATGGTGGCCCGGCCATCCTCGCCGAGTGCCGGGCCCTGCGAGCTGGTCGTCTCGGCGAAGGGCTGCCGGCCGGCCAGGCCGTCGCGACGACGGCCGGTGACCTGCCGGCGCGCT
>JAVEDB010000141.1 GCA_030841185.1 Actinomycetota bacterium | reverse complement strand
CTCAGCGCGGACGCACCGCCGGCGATCGCCACCTCGCCGGCGACCAGGCCGCCCGTGTGCGCGAACACGACGATCATCGCCAGCAGACCGAGGCCGTTGACCCCGAAGGCGAGGTAGCGCGCGGTTGCCCTCTTGCCGGTCCCCTGCTGGCGGACGAGGTCCAGGACGAAGCCCTGCCACTCGCGTACGGCCCGGGTGGTGGCCTCGCCGAGCTGCGGCGAGCTGCGGCGAAGGTCCTCGCCCGCGAGCAGCTGTGCACCGGCCACGTCCTGCTGCCACGCCCGGCCGGCTCGTTCGGCCGCCTCGTCGGCGGCCGCCCGCACGAGCGCTTCCACGCCCGTCTCGAGCGCCTCCGCCAGCTCCGCGCCGGGCTGCGGCCGGCCGCGCACCGCCGCCGTGACGCGGTCCCGCAGCCGGCCCACCTTGGACTCGAGTGCGCGCATCAGCTCGCCGGTGCCGACGAACTCCTGCCACCGCGCGAGCACCTCGCCGCGCAGCAGCGAGCCGTCGCCGCTGGCTTCGTCGACGCGGCTCAGGGCCGCGTCGTAGGCCTGGTCGACCTCGCGCCGCAACCGGGCCGCGCCTTCCGCCTGGGCATCCGCGGCCGCCGCGAGCTCGAACACGCGCCCCGCGAGGGACCGGACCGCCCCCTCGATGGTGTGCCGCACGACATTCGCGCGGACCGTCGCGTCCGCGGCCACGCCGTGCAGCCACGTCCGCAGTGGTGCGACGGCTTCGTCCGGCAGCAGCCCGTCGTAGGGGGTGGTCTCCGGTACGACGAAGAGGGGTGCACCGCCCAAGCCCTTCTCCGTGAGCATCGTCGCCAGATCGGCCCGGACCTCCGCTGCGGCTTCGTAGGGCACTCGGTCGAGCACGATCGCGATCGCAGTCCCGCGAGTGACGGCGGTGCGCAGGAAGTTCCAGGGCACGGCGTCCGCGTACCTGGCGGCAGTGGTGACGAACAGCCACATGTCCGCGGCCGCCAGCAGTTGCGTGGCCAGTTCACGGTTGGCGACGACCACCGAGTCGATGTCGGGTGCGTCGATAACGGCCAGACCGGCCGGGATGTGGTCGCTCGCGACGAGCTGGATCGTGGCGGGATCGGTGCTGCTCGACGTACTCCGCTCGAGCCCGGGAAGGATCCGCTGGCTCTCGAACCACGGGGCGTCGGCCCGGTTGTGAGCCAGGACCGCCGAACGGGTCGTCGGCCGGAGCACGCCGGCCGCGCTGATGCGTGACCCCACCAGCGAGTTGACGAGGGTCGACTTGCCGGCGCCCGTCGGTCCGCCGACGACGGCGACAAGCGGGGCATCCAGTCTTCGCAACCGCGGGAGCACGTAGTCCGCGAGCTGGTCGGCGATCTCCCGGCGCAACGTGCGGCCGGAATCGGCGTCCGCGACGTCCAGGGGCAGGCGTAGCTCGGTCACCCTGCCGTCGAGCCCTTCCAGGGCGACGAGCAGGGATGCGGCAATCGCCCCCTGTGTCACGACCTCAATCCTGTCTCACGCCGGCGCGTTTTCTGCCATGTTGGGCTTCGGCGCGCACCTCCGGTTCCGCCGAGGTGATGCCCTGTAAGCCCAGCTGCCGCACCTCAGGGCAGCCACGAGCGGGCACCGTTAGGCTCGCAAATCACGAGCGCCCGTAGCTCAGCGGACAGAGCAGCGGACTTCTAATCCGCCGGTCGCAGGTTCGATCCCTGCCGGGCGCGCCACCGTCTATGTATTGCTTCAAGCTTGACGATTTGCGGCCCGGTAGGTGCGGTGCGGGGAGGTGGGGGCCGCATCCCCACAGACGTCACGGCCGCTAGGGAGACGTCGTGCCGGTCGGGCTATCGGTCGCCGTGGTGGTCGACGTGTCCGAGGGCTGCGGGGTCGGAGCGTCGGAAGCCGCAGGCGGGGGCGTCGAGCCGGCGTCGGGGGCAGGAGCGGTCCCGCCGTCGGATCCGGACATCGGCGTGGCGGACGGGTCGGAGCCGGCGGTCGAACCGCTCCCGACCTGGGTCTGCGTCGAGCTGGCCGTGCCCGACTCCTTCTCGACGATCGCGGTGATGGCGGCGGCGAACTTCTCCAGCTGGGTGCGGATCTGCGCGAGTGGGACGTCCTTGATGTTCGCGCCGAATGCCTGCACCTGTGCCCAGACCGCGTCGAGAGCCGCCTTCCCGTCGGCGCTCATCGCACCGGGCAGCGTGAGGATGAGCTGCTTCGCCAGCGCGTAGGTCACGCATTCCACACACGTGTAGTTGACGGCAGCCGCGATGTCCTGCGGCATCACCAGGTCGGCCTGGCCGACGACGAGGATCACCTGGAAGCCGACGGCCACGGTCTTGCAGGCCTTGCAGCTCGCCAGCGCGTACGCCTCATTCTTCTGCGTCGCCGATCCGGTATCGGCCCACACGAGTGCGAAGGCGACGTCGTAGACGGTCGAGCCGTCCTTGGTGTTGACGGCCATGGCCTGGTTGTCGCCCGGTCCGGGAGCAGCCGGACGGTTGAAGGGGAAGACCCAGGAGGCGTCTCCGGTGGAGTCGCCCTTGGGCATGACGACGAGCGCGAGGGTCGGATCCTCCTTGCTGCCGAGCGAGTCAGCCGAGGCCACCACCGTCTGGGTGGCCCCGATGTCGCCGTTGCGCAGACCCGATGACTGCTTCGGTGCGAGGCCCGCCAGCGCCAGGCCCTGTGTCAGGGTCCCGCCCTCGTTCGCCTGGATCGGGTGGTACTGACCACGCGGCATCCAGGCCCACGCCAGCGCGAGGATGAGCAGCGCAGCGATCGCGGCGGCACCGGCACGTCGCCGTGGCTGCCCTTCGGTCGAGCGCATGACCCGCGTCGAGACCTGCCGCACCAGGCGCGCCAGCAGGTAGACCGTGCCGAGCAGCGGCACGAGGATCGCCAGCACGCTGAGGATGCGGACACCGACGCCCGCAAAGTCCCCGCCACCCAGGTTCTGCTGCAGGGCCGCCCACTGCAGGCCCAGGTTGTGCCAGGCGGTGGCAACGACGCGCGGCAGCACCAGGATCATCATCACCATCGAGAGCAGCAGCACCGGTACGACGACGAGTACCCAGATCGTGACGACGGCCCGGGCCCAGGGCTTGAGGACCTTGCCCTCGGGGCGACCCCAGCGGTTCGGCAGCAGGCCGAGCAGCGTCGGGCCGATGTGGTGGTAGAGGTCCGGCACCCCCGTCAGGTCCGCCAGCACGTGATAGCCGTCGAAGCGGACGAACGGCGCGAGCTGGCGCAGCATCTGCAGGATCTGGGTGGCGATGACAAGCAGCAGCGCGTCGTAACCCGTCAGGGCCCAGGCGCCCAGGGTGGCCAGCGCGAACAGCGCATTGAAGTAGAGACCGCCCAGGTCGACGCGCAGTCGGCCGGCCCGACCGAGCCGGTAGCTGTCGGTGACTTCGGTGTAGAAGGCCGGCCACACCAGGTAGAGGCCCACGCCCATCGCATTGGGAGCGGCACCGCCGTAGCGACAGGCCGCGGCATGCCCGAACTCGTGGAACCCGGCGGACACCACGGTGAGGACGAAGACCAGCAGGATCAGGCCCGGCTTCTGGAACGCCTCGTGCGCCGCGGACGCAAGGCCCTTCTCGAACAGCACCCACCAGCTCGCGGCCAGAAACGCCACCAGCGCCAGCACGGCGAGGACGGGTGCGAACAGCCATGCGAAGGGCGCGGTGACCCGACGAGTCCGCGCCGGGTCGGACACGACGTACTTGAACTTCAGTGCCAGCAGGGGGTTGGCCTTCTTGGCGTCCGGCTGGGAGCCGTCCGCCCCCGCGAGAACACCGAGCGGACGGATCTTGGTCTCCACCAGCGTGGCGATGTCATCCGCACTCGCCTGCTTGCCGAATCGCTCGCTGACCTCAGCCGCGATCGCGGCGTGATCCCGGCGGCCGTCGATGGCTTCGAGCACCAGGTAGAGCAGCCGCGTCAGGTGGATCGTCTGCCCGTCGCTGCGCCGGACGAGGGCCGGCGGGGTGCGGTAGCCCGAGCCCTTCATCTGGCCGAGCAGCTCCACGCCTTCGGCGCGGACCGGGACAGAGGGCGCGCCGCCGTGGCCGTCGCCAGGGGCCCCCGCGGGCGCGAGGGTCCCGGGCGACGGCGTCACGGCAGTCATGGAGATGTGGTGTTACTGGGTGATCTGCGAGGTCTGGTCGGCGTTGGCCTGCGCCGTCACGTCGTCCAGGTGCTGGTTGATGGAACCGCTCTGGTCGGCGATCGCCGTCGCATCGGAGCCCACCGAGGCGACGTTGGCCGCGACCGATGCGTCGATCGGTGCCGCGACGTTCGCATTGGCCGCGACGGCACCGGCCACTGGCGCCGCAAGGTCGGCGTCCAAGTGGACGTTTGCATCGACGTTGAGCAGGTTGCCGGACAGCGCAGACGTCGGGTCCGGGATGGTCACGGCGCCGCCGCCGGCGGGCGTGGGAGCAGGCGCAGGAGCCGTCGTGTCGCCAGCACTCTGGTCGATGCTGGAGTCCTGCGGCGCGTTGGCCACAGCCTGCCCGGAGATGCCCTGGTCGATCGCGACGTCCTGGTGCGAGAGTGCGCCGGCCGAGGAGCCGAGGGACAACACGTTCGCGCCGACTGCGGCGTCGATCGGGGCCGCGACATTCGCGTTCGCCGCGACAGCCAGGTCCACCGGTGCAGCCAGGTCCAGGCCTAGGTCGAGGTTGACGTTGAGGTCGAGCAGGGAGACAACTTCCTTGGCCGGCAGCGCACTGCCTGCCTCGGCCTCGAGGTCCTCGCTCGAGAGCGGCTTCATCTCTGCGTCACTCATGTGTGTCCCCTTCATTCGCACGTCTGTTTCGTGCCGCCCAGCCCCCGCCAGGCACGTTGACGGCCGCGGTCGCGACCGCATTCCGGCTTGCGCCGTCGATCCGTGAACGTTGGTGCCCCGTCCCCACCCGGGGAAACCTCTACGCAGCTCGCCGGGCCGACCCGCTCACGCGCAGCAGGTGTCCTCGAGGGAGGTAGCGCGCCAGCTGCGGACGCCCTCGGCGGCGGCGATGCCGGCGACGACCAAGGCGGCGGCCGGGTCGGCCCACCACCAGCCCAGCAGGGCGTTCAGACCGAGTCCGCCCAGGACCACCGCGGAGAGGACAGCACAGAGCTGGGTCTGGCGGGCCTCCTGGGCCTGCGCCCGGCTGCCCAGCACCGGTGCGAGGCGTCGCTTGGCGCGGGCGAGCTGCGGCATCAGCACCAGGGACAGGGCTGCCAACACCATCCCGACGGCGCTCACCCGCGGCTCGTCACCCTGCACGAGGGCCCGCACCGAGACAACGGCAACGTAAGTCGCCAGGGCGAAGAAGCTGATGGCCAGCGCCCGGGTCGCGACGCGATCGTCGGGCTGGCGGCAGTCGTCCCGTCGCTCACGCGCCAGCCGCCAGGAGAGCACCACGGCGGCGGACACCTCAACGCAGGAGTCCAGGCCGAACGCCAGCAGACTGATCGAGCCTGCCGAGAGGCCGGCCCCGATCGCGACCGCCGCCTCGGCGACGTTCCAGCCGATCGTCGCGACGTTGAGCCGGCGCGCCGTTCGCACTGCGCGGGTGCGTTCGACGCCGGTCACGGTGGTCGTCACGCGTGACCCTCCGCGGCCTGCAGGCGCAGACCGGACAGGTCCGCGAGGGCATGGGCGAGCCGGCCGTCGGCGAGCCGGTAGCGCACCCGGCGGCCCTCGGGCTCGGCGACGACCAGCCCGCAGTCCCGCAAGCAGGACAGGTGGTTGGACATGCCCGGACGCGAGACGCCGAGATCGCCGGCGAGCTCGGCCGGGTAGGCGCCGCCGCGGGCAAGTCTGAGCAGGATGCGGCGGCGGGTCCCGTCGGCCAGGGCGCGGCCCACCCGGTCGAGGGTGTCCAGCGCGAACGACGGGTCAGCGGCCACCCGGTCATCGTACATCTCAGGCTGAATTCAGGGAAGGCTGAACTCGCGGCAACGGACGTGGCGACCGATCTACGCTGCGCGAGCCAGCCAGCAGCCTTCCCGGGGAGAGCCGTGTCCAAGCACCGCCGCCCCCCCGCCAGCCCCGCGGGACGCGCCGCCCGGCGCCTTGCCGGTCAGGCCGACTCACGCCGGCTCCCCCAGCCGCTGGCCGACATCCTGATGTGGGGTGCTCTCTCCGTGGTGGTGGTCCCTCTGGTCATGGTGTGGACCGGTGCGGACTGGCTGGCCGCGCTCGGGGTGGGCGGACTCCTCGCCGGTCTGGTCGGCGTGTGCGCCCTGGCGCTGCGGTTCTCCGGGGTCACGGTGCGGGGCCGCACCGACGGGGGTGTCGACACCGAGCGCGACGAGGGTGCCGCCCCTGGCCCCTAGGGTGTCCGGCATGACCGACCGCAACGACCGGCTCGTGTGGATCGACTGCGAGATGACCGGTCTCGACCTCGAGCACGACGCCCTCATCGAGGTCGCGGCGCTCGTCACCGACTCCGAGCTGACCGTTCTCGGAACCGGAGTCGACGTCATCATCCGGCCGCCGCAGGAAGCGCTGGACCAGATGGTCGACGTCGTCCGCACGATGCACACGTCGTCCGGCCTGCTGGACGAACTGGCCGGTGGCACCACGATGGCGGAGGCCGAGGAGCGGGTGCTGGCGTACATCCGCGAGCACGTACCCACGGCGCGCAAGGCACCGCTGGCGGGCAACACGGTCTTCGTCGACCGGGCCTACCTGGCGCGGGACATGCCGGCACTCGAGGCCCACATGCACTACCGGATCGTCGACGTCTCCTCCATCAAGGAGCTCGTCCGGCGGTGGTACCCCAAGGTCTACTTCAACAGCCCGGCCAAGAGCGGCGGCCACCGCGCGCTCTCCGACATCAAGGAGAGCATCGAGGAGCTGAAGTTCTACCGGCAGGCGGTGTTCGTCCCGCAGCCCGGGCTGGACTCCGAGGCGTCGAGGGCCCTGGCCGCCCAGTTCACCTTGGCCCCGGCCCCGGAGACCCGCTCCTGAGCCGCGTCGTGGCTTGTAGAATGCCGGAGCCGCGCGGGCCGCGGCGTACATGGTGGGTGTAGCTCAGCTGGTAGAGCACCTGGTTGTGGTCCAGGTGGCCGCGGGTTCAAGTCCCGTCACTCACCCCATGGCAGGCGTCCTCGGAGGAGACATGGCTCAGGGTTCGGTCAAGTGGTTCAACGCGGAGAAGGGCTTCGGGTTCATCGCCCAGGACGGTGGCGGTCCCGACGTGTTCGTGCACTTCTCGGCCATCCAGGCTGACGGCTACCGGTCGCTGGAGGAGAACCAGCGGGTGGAGTTCGAGATCACCCAGGGGCAGCGCGGCCCGCAGGCCGACCAGGTCCGCCCCATCTGAACCCGCCGACCCCAGAACGCCCCGGCCTTTTGCCGGGGCGTTCGTGCTTTTGCCCGATCTTGACCCGGTTGTCATCAAGAACGCACCCAGGGCAGGTCGAGAGAGATCTTGTAACAGCTGGGGGCCGACAAGGAGTGTGCCGCCATATGAGCACCAACCAGAAGACTGCGAATGCGTCCGCCGCACCCCTCGATGAAAACGACGAGCGGGTCATGCACATGCTGCACGACCATGTGCCGCTTGCCCTGCTCTGCGACCTCACGACACCGGAGGGCCCCGAGTCCGCCGAGATCCTCGCCGAAGAGGGACAGCCCGCTCAGGCCTGGTGGCGTCAGTAGGTCAGTGGTGATTGGCGCGCGTGAGCGGCTGATAAAGTTCTTCCGCTCACGCGCCGCTAGCTCAACTGGCAGAGCAGCGGACTCTTAATCCGCGGGTTGGGGGTTCAAGTCCCTCGCGGCGCACCCTTTCTCACCTGTGCCCTTCGTCCGCATGGGCCACCCCGTCAGGCCGGCACGCGGCGCTAGGTAGCGGCACCTTCTCCGGACCCCGGGTGGACATCGGGCTTGAGATCCAGGGACTCGGCGATCCGCCCGAGCAACCCGATCAGGGTCTGGACCTCGGCGGGCTCGAGTGCCGCAACGACTGCTGCATCGTGGTTCGTGACGACCTGGCGAACGGCGGCGAGCTGCTCCATGGCGCCCTCGTTCAGGTGCAGCTCGTGGTTGCGGCGATCCGTCGAGTCGGGCCTGCGCTGCACGAGCCCCTTCGCCTCCAGCTCATCGACGAGCCTCACGACCCGGCTGGGCACCGAGCCGAGCCGCTCCGACAAGGCCCGCTGGCTCAGGCCCGGGCTCTGACCGACGATTCGCAGCACCTGGGCGTGAGCGGGGCTGAGCCCCAGCTCGGCGAGCCGTTCGGCGAACCGGGTCGACGTCCGGGCACCCACCTGGGAGAGCAGGAAGGCCACACCGCTGGGCTTCATGCATCCATCCTCGCATGCAGCGTGAATAATTCTGTGTAAGAATCGTTCCAATGACGAACCAGCAGCGGGAATCGGAGACGGCTCCGCCCGAGCGCCTGGTACGCGCATGTCTCGCGGTGAGCGCCATCCTCATGCTGTCCGGCGTCATCCACCTGGCCATCGCCCTCGGCGACGACCGGCCATGGTCGGGGCCGCTCTCGTGGCGGAAGCCTGCGACGTTCGGGCTGTCCTTCGGCCTCACGCTCGCGACGATCACCTGGGTCAGTTCGTACCTCGTCATGTCCGCCCGGACCCGGGCCGCGCTGCTGGCGGTCTTCGCCGGCGACTGCATCGTGGAGGTCGCAGGCATCACCGTCCAGGCCTGGCGACACGTACCGTCGCACCTGAACACGTCCACCCCCGTCAATGCGGCGATCGCCTACACGCTGGCAGCGGGTGGCGGCGTTCTCGTCGTAGTCCTGTCGACCCTGGCCGTGATCGCCTTCCGCGGGCGGGTTAACGCGGCACCGGACATGCGACTGGCCCTACGCGCGGGGTTCGTCCTGCTGCTGTGCGGCCTGGCCTCCGGAGTTGCGATGATCGCGCGCGGCACGGTGGTCATGAGAAGCGGCGACACCGCACGCGCGTACGACGTCGCCGGGTTCCTCAAGGACTTCCACGGCGTCACCCTGCACGGCATCCTCGTGCTGCCCGCCCTGGCCTGGTGGCTCGCGCGGCGGGACGTGCCTCCGCGGCCGCGACGGCTCGCCGTCGTGGCCGCGGTGGCGGGATACGCCGTCGCCGCCGGAGCGGTGCTGGCGTGGACTCTGGTCACCCGGCTGTAGGAACTGCCCTCCGCGCCAGCGGCCACCTGTCAGCCGTTTGAGGCCACCCCGATCTTGTGTCCTTGAGCATCGGCGAAGACGCCGAAGCTGGTGCCCGGCACCTGCTGCGCCTCCTGGACGATGGAGCCACCCAATTCCTCGGCCCTCGTGAGGGTGGCCGCAACGTCGTCGACCGCGACGAAGAACAGCACCTCGTCCTCCGCCCCCTGGCGAGGACTGATCGCCACGTACGGGCCGCCCTCGGCACCGGTATCGATGAACGTGTAGCCGGGGAAGGCGCCCTCGGACGCCACCTTCCACCCGAACAGGTCGGCGAAGAACTGCCGCGTTGCGTCCGGGTCCTGCGACCGGATCTCCGTGTGTACGACGGGGTGCGCCATCAATGTGTCCTCTCCCTCTAGACGAACGGGCACTTGCTACAAACACGACGAACGACGACCCCATGGATCGACAGTGGTCAGCCGGTTAGTGCGCGTCGACGTGAGCGCTGGCCCAGTGCACGAGCGGGCGGACCTCGCGCCACACGGCAGTCACTTCCTCGACCACTCGCGGGCTCGCCAGCCAGTCTGGGGCGCCGAAGGCGCGGACCACCATCAGCGACCTGCCGCGCAGCAGCTCGATGCGCGGATGGTCACGGTCGTAGCCGCGCGGAACGGTTTTGAGCCTCTCGCCCTCGATCGCGAAGCCGGCCTCACCCAA
>JAVEDB010000118.1 GCA_030841185.1 Actinomycetota bacterium | reverse complement strand
AGGGCTGGCGGTACTGCTGACGGGAACCGGACTCGTCTTCGGCAGGGTGCCCGGCGGATCCGGATCAGAGCACCCGGTTGCGAGACCCACCGCGACAGCCGCGACCGCGGCCCACCGCGGCCAGTCGGTCCCCGTGCGCCCGCGCATGGCCTTGCAGCATACGGAGTCCCGACTCCCCCGGAAAACCCTTGTCCACAGCCTCAGTGAGCGGCTGCCCCGGGCACCGGCAGGCCGTGCAGGACGGCCCAATCCCGGGCCAGTGCGATGCGCTGCGGCCCCGTCGGGTGGGTGGCAAACAGCCCGAACACGATCGGTGACGGATCGAGGTCAGAGAGGTTCACCAGCGACAGCCGCCGCTCCATCTCGATGAACGTCCCTGGGTCCCGGGTCAGGTCCAGCGCGTGGACATCGGCACGGGTCTCGATCCGGCGACTGACGAGATTCTGCGCCGGCGTGCCGAGCACCAGGCCGAGGGCGATCACGGCGAGCACCAGCGCCAGCGCTCGCGGGTCCCCGGCCGACTCCACGCCGGCCCGCCGCAACAGACCGGGCGAGCGCAGCACCAGCGCCAGCAGGCACACGAACACCGCAGTTCCGAGCGCGCCTTCCAGCGTCCCCCAGAGCACGTCGCGGCGCTTGGCGTGGCCGAGCTCGTGGGCGACTACCACCCGCACCTCATCCGGCGTCGCACTCCTGAGGAGCGTGTCGTAGACCACGATGCGCCGCGTCGCGCCGAAGCCGGACACGTAGGCGTTGAGCGCCGTCGTACGCCGGGAGGCATCGGCCACCAGCACGTCCTTGGCCGGCACCCCGTCCCGGGCAGCCATCTCGAGCAGCGACGTACGCAACGGCCCGGCCTGCAACGGCGTGAACTTGTTGAACACCGGCTCCACGACCACCGGGTAGGCGAAGGAGACCACCACCACGAGGAGCGCTCCCCCAACAGCCGCCCACGCCCACCACCAGTCCGGCGCCCGCCGCACCAGTCCGAACAGGCCGAACAGCACGACCAGCGTGATTACCAACGTCAGTCCATAGCCCTTGGCGACGTCCACGAGCCATGACGACCAGCTCTGCGTCGACAGGCCGTACCGCCGCTGCACCGCCTCCGCCCTGGCGTCCAGCGGCAGGACGAGCAGCCGCCCGACCGCGGTCACGGCGACCCCGCCGACCAGCACCCGCCAGCCCCAACCGGACCCGAACGGCGACGCCACCCGGTCGATCAGCCGCGCGCCGAGCGGGCTCAGTCCCAGCACCAGGGAAACGGCCAACGCCACCACCAACGAGAGGTACGCCGGGGGGCGCACCGCCGCATGGAAGGCGTCCTCGCGGGCGATCTCGGCTGCGGTGAAGTCACGCGTCGGGTCGACCGGCACGACCGGACCCGTCATGTGCAGCGGGCGCCACGGCGTCCCGAGGGCGATGGCGAGCACGAGCCCCACCAGCAGCACGACCAGGGCGACCACCAGCGCGCCCCGGCTGCTCACCGTCGAGCCTGCGCGGCCAGGTAAGCACGCCAGTCCGCCACGAGCTTCTCCTCCGAGATCCCCAGCAGCGCCTTGATGTCCTTCTCGGGGAGTCCGGCGGACCGGTCCGCGAAGGCGACGTACAGAGCGAGGAGCTTCTTCTCGCCGTACCGCTGGGAGATCATCTGGCACGCCAGCCAGGCACCTTCGTAGGCAGGGGCCAGGTCTCCGCGGGTCGCGTCGAAGTCCGCGTCCCCGGGCAGCTCGCGCGGAGCATGACCGGCCCGCACCTGCGCCAGCAGCTCACGGGCGACGACGCGGGTCGGCAGCCGAACGGCCCGGTATGCCACGTAGTCCGCCAGGCCTTCCGTCATCCAGATCGGCACCGAGTGGTAGGTCACCGCGCGGGTCGCCACGTGCGTCACCTCGTGGGCCATGACCACCCGCCGGCCGAGCTGCCCCAGGCTCTTGTACGCCGCGGGGTTGATGACCACCCGGTTCCCCCGGGTCACCCCGGACACGGAGTAGCCGGTCGTGACCGCCGCAATCTGGTCGAGACCCTTGAGCTGGCTGTCGATGAGCGCCGCCATGTCGCGGAGGGTCCGAGGGACGATCACTACCGGCCGTCGGGACCACGGTCCCTTCCACACCCGGCGGACATCGGCGACCGACTGGTCGGCGTCGCGGGCATATCGCCGCAGCGTGGCCGCGGTGCCGGCCCCGATGACCAGGCTCGACTTGCCGCGTACGACGGTGACCGGGCCAAGGTCCCAGATGTCGGGCTGGCTGCCGGCACCCGCGTCGTCACCGGCGAGCAGCCAGCGGGTCCCTCTGGGCACCAGCGTGAACAGCTGCTCGCGGTCGACGGCGGAGTCGGCCTCGGCGTACGTGTAATGCAGGATCACCCGCGCGACCCACGAGCCATTCGGCAGTGCCGCCGCTTGCGCGTGGCTCAGGGTTGGGCCCTCACCGGCGAAGTCATAGGTCCACGACTGCAGCGGCACCTTGGCGATCCGGTCGAAAACCGTCGACTGCCGGGAACGGAAGGGCGCGGCGGCCGGGTCGACGAGGGCCATGAACCCCGCCTTGTCGTGCCCGAGCACAGCCCGGCTGCGGGCCGTGAGGACCGCGCCCACCGCGTCGTTGCGCTGCTGGATCGCACTGGTGCTGGCGGTGGCCGAGGCAGTCGGTGCCGTGGATCCGGTCAGCCTCGGGTGCGCCTCGTGGCGCAGTGGCCCCTGCCAGGCGTAGGTCGCGCCCAGGACGACGGCGAGCAGGGCGGCGACGCCTGCGAGCAGCCAGGCCCCCACCCGGCGTCGGGGCGCCGCCACGGGAGCGAGAACCGGCTCCGAGGGCGCGACCGGCCAGTCCCAGCCCAGCGGATGGTCAGGCGGCTCGGACTCGGGCGGGTGCTCCACCCCTGAATGCTAGGTCGGTCAGAGCCGGACGGCTCCGGAGTAGGGCATCTCGCTGATCGAGGTGATCTTGACGTTCCGGCCGGGATAGGGCGCGTCGATCATGCGACCGCTGCCGATGTAGATGCCCACGTGGCTGATCGGGCTGTAGAAGAACACCAGGTCACCGGGCCGCAGCTCCGATCGGGAGATCCGGCGTCCGGAGGAGTACTGCGCCGACGAGGAGTGCGGCAGTGACACCCCGGCCGCGCGCCAGGCGTAGGACGTGAGCCCCGAGCAGTCGAAGGAGTTCGGGCCCGACGCGCCCCACTGATAGGGATCGCCGAGCTGGGCATAGGCCGTCCGCACGGCGATCGCGGCCCGGCCCGATGCCGCCCCGCTGTAGGTCGGCTTCTGGTACGTCGTGGTGCCGGCCGGTCGGGTCCGCTGGGCCTGTCGCGAAGCACGAGGGGCGCCGGCCCGCTGAGAGACGGCGAGCGCCGAGGCGGCCCGGGCGGCAGCCGCCAGCCGGGCCCGTTCCGCGGCGGTGAGCCTGCCCAGCAGCGCAGTCGCCTCGCGCAATCGCGCCTCGACGGCCTGCTGCTCGGACTGCAGGGTGGCCTGCAGCTGCGCCATCTGCTCGCGCTGCTGGGCCACCGCGAGCCGGTCCTGGGCCAGCCGCTGGCGGGCGGCAGTGATCTTGCGCAGCGAGGATGCCTGGTTCCGACTGAGCTGATCCAGAGTCGTGGCCTGCTCGAGGAATGCCTCGGGCTGGTCGGAGAGCAGCAACTGCATGCTCGCGTCCACGCCACCCGACTTGTAGGTGGCCGCAGCCATCAGTCCCATCGTCGAGCGCAGCAGCGCGACCTCGCGCTGGGCCTTCTCCAGGCGGTGGGTGACCTGGATGAGCCGCAACCGGACCTCGGCGAGCTGGACCCGAGCGAGGTCGTAGCGCTCTGTCGCCTGCTCGGCTTGGTGGTGCAGGCCGTCAACCTGACGCTGGACCGTGGCGGTGGTCGGGCGTGGCTCGGCGGTGGCGGAGCCGGGCAGCACAGCAATAGCGGCTGCGGCCGCGGTGCAGGTGGCCAAAAAGGCCAGCGACCAGCGACGCGGGGGGCGGATAGATGCCAACGCGGTTGGCTCTCCTTCTTCCTCGGTCGCCTACCGGGTGAGCTGACGGGCTCGGGCCGGAAGATGGCCCTACGGCGGGCCACCGGAGTGGCTCGTCGATTCGCCCCGA
>JAVEDB010000087.1 GCA_030841185.1 Actinomycetota bacterium | reverse complement strand
CGAGTGAACGGTGCCCGCCCAGCCTCTCCCCAGGGGCCGGGCGGGCACCCGCTTGTGGTCAGCCTTTGATGGCGCCGCTCACGCCGCCGCTGCGCAGGAACAGCCGCTGGAACACGAGGAACAGGATCAGCGGCAGCAGCGTCGAGATCAGCAGCGCGGCGAGGAACACGTCGAGCTGGATGATGGGCTGCAGCGTGGGCAGGCGCACCGACAGCGGCTGCTTGGCGGGATCGGGCAGCACGATCAGCGGCCACAGAAAGTCTTTCCATGCCGCCAGCACCGCGAAGACGGACACCACGCCCAGGATCGGCCGCGACATCGGCAGCACGATCGACCAGAACAGCCGGAACACGCCGGCGCCGTCGACCCGGGCGGCTTCGAAGACCTCGCGCGGGAGGTTGTCGAAGAACCGCTTCACCAGTACGACGTTGAAGGCGCTCGCGCCGGCAGGCAGGCACACTCCCCACCAGCTGTTGATGAAGGACCGGTGGATGACCGGCACGTCCAGGATCGTGAGGTACAGCGGGACGAGCAACACGACGGCCGGCACGAACAGCGTGGTGAGCACGGCGGCTTCGAGCACCCGGACGTACCGCGGACGCAGCACCGACAGCACGTAGCCCGCCGTGACGGCGACGACGATCTGCGTCGCCCACGACCCGGCAGCGATGATCACGGTGTTCTTGAAGTACAGGTCCAGATGGACGGTCGACCACGCGGTGCGCAGGTTCTCCCAGTCGACGCCGTTTGGCCACAGCTCCATCGGGTGCTGCAGGGTGTCCTGAGTCGGTGTGACCGCCGCCTTCGCCAACCACAGAAGGGGGCCCAGGGCGGCAACGACGAGGCCCACAAACAGGGCGGTGTCGACTATTCGACGCGTCCAGCACACGAGCGGGCGTCGTCGCTCGATGTGCGAGGTGATGCTGCGTTCGCCTTCGTCGGCCTCGACCCGCGCCCGACGGTGCCACGTCCTGCGCCCTGTCGGAGCCGGCGGAGCCGCCGCCGGCTCGGCGGCGACACCGGTGGCAGCCAGATCGGAGACGGGGCTGTTGCCGACCTGGAGCGTCATGACGTGCTCCAGGACCGGGTCAGCCGGAAGAAGAGCGCAGACAGCAAAGCGAGGGTCACCGCGAGCATCAGGCTCAGCGCCGTCGCTGCCCCGTAGTTGCCACCGAGGGTGTTCCCGAAGGCGTAGTCGTAGATGAGCAGCAGCACGGTGGTCGTGGCGTGATCCGGTCCGCCACCGGTGAACAGGTACGGCTCAAGGAAGACCTGCGCAGTCCCGACCACCTGCAGAACCAGCGTGATGAACAGCACCCCCCGGAGCTGGGGAAGGGTGACGTGCCAGATCTTGCGCCAGATCGACGCGCCATCGACCTCGGCGGCGTCGTACAGCTCGGGCGGGACCGCCACCAGAGCCGCCAGGTAGATGATCACGGTTCCCCCGGCCGCCGCCCAGGTGGCCTCAAGAACGAGTGACGGCATCGCCGTGTGCGCAGATTCCAGCCAGGGGTACGGACCGAGGCCGACCCACCCGGCGACGGTGTTGAACACACCGGTCGGACCGGAGTCGTAGAAGAACCGCCACAGCAGGACCGCCACCACGGGCGGGATCACGACGGGAACGTACGCGAGAGCCGCGTAGATCCATCTCGCGCGCCGCAGGTCGCTCATCAGTACCGCCAGGATGAGCGGAACGGGATAGCCGAAGACCAGGGCCAGTGCAGCGAAGTACGCCGTGTTCTTCACCGCCGTCCACAGCAACGGGTCGTTGAAGACCTGCCGGAAGTTCTCCAGCCCCACCCATTGGGCATCGGTGACCAGATTGGTCGACTGCATGCTCATCACGACTGCCTTCACGATCGGCAGCCACGAGAACAATCCGAAGATCAGCAGCATCGGCAGGACGAAGACGAACGTCGCGAGCCCCCCGCCACGGACCCAGCGGTTGGTCGCGTGAAGCAGCCCGCGACCCGCGGGGCGGGAGACCGGAGTCGTGGCCGTCATGGACAACCCTTCACGTCGTGGTGGTCGCGCGTAGGCAGGGCGCCCGGTGTTGGAGCCCGGGGGGAGGGATCGGGACCGGGAAGGCCCTGCCTACGCGCGTGTTCGCCGCCGCCTAGCCCGCGGACACGAGGCTCTGCGCCTGCCCGTTGACCTTACTCAGCACCGAGTTGATGTCGGCGTTCTTGTCGCTGAGCACCTTCTGGACCACCGAGTCGAGCAGCGCGTAGAGCTCCTGGGTGTGAGCCGGGGGCTCGGCTACGAGCTTCTGCGAGAAGACTCCCGAGGTGAAGGAGGACATCTGGTCGAGCGGCACGTTGACGTACGGCTTGATCCAGTCGTTGTACTGCGTCAGGGTCGCCGCGTCGAATATCGGCAGCTGCGGCGTTCCGACTGGCTGCTTGCCCTCTTGAAGCGTCTTCGCGTCGAGAGCCGCGGCGTCCTGCTGGACGAGCTTGCGCATGTAGTAGTAGTCGTTCCACAGCACAGCGGCGTTCTGCTGCGCCTTGCTGGCCTTGGCGCTGACGGCCACGACGGATCCGCCACCCAGCAAGCCGGCGTCGGGCGAGTCGGACATCGGCAGCAGTGCAAGGCCGTAGTCCGCCGGCTTGATGCTGTTCTGCTGGACGAGCGCCGAGTAGACGTCCGAGCCGCTCATGTACATGCCGATCTTGCCTGCGGCAAACTGCTGGTTGATCCCGCTCCAGTCGAGCAGCGCTGCGCTGCCCATCGAGTGGTCGACCCAGCGCATCGCCTTGATCCGGTCGAGCGCCTCCTTGGTGCCGGCGTTGTCGACGCTCGCCGAGACCGTGGTGCCGGAGACACTCTCCATGCGGCCGCCGAGAGCGTACGTGAGCGTGGTGAGGTTCCACCCGCCGGTGTTGCCCTTGCTCATGACCGCGAAGCCGGCCGCGCCGGTCTTGTCGGCGATGGCCTTGGCATCGGCCCGCAGCTCATCCCAGGTCGCCGGTGGCTTGTTGGGATCAAGCCCGGCCTTGGTGAAGAGCGACCGGTTGTAGTGCAGCCCGATTCCGTACACGCCGGTCGGCAGCCCGTAGATGTGGCCGTCCGGGCCCTGCGCTGCGGCGAGCACGGTCGGGTTGAACTTGCTCGCGTACGGCAACGCCTTCACGGCGTCGGTCAGGTCGGCGATCTGGTTGCGCTCGATCAGCCCCTTCCCGTCGGTGAATGGCACCCGGAAGGACGTCGGCAGGGTACCGCCGGCGAGCTGAGTGGCGAAGGTCTCGCCCTTCCACTCCCATTCCCGGGGGTCGACGTGGATGTTCTTGTGCAGCGCCTCGAAGGCCGCCACCTGCGCCTTGAAGGTGTCGATGGTCGCCTGCTCACTGCCAGGTCGCCATCCCTCCACGGAAATGGTGACCTTGCCGTTGGCGCTGGTTCCGGTGTCCTTCTTGGTCGACGAACCGCAGGCGGTCAGCAAGCTGGTGGCGGTGACCGCCACCAGCAGGGCGGCCACACCTGTACGTGAGGACCTCATGTGTCTTTTCTCCTTGGATGGATGACTTGTACGACGTCGTGAGGACCGCCAGGTCAGGGACCGGCCGGCAGTCGGATCCAGGCGGCGGTGTCCGCCGGGAGTCGACCTCCCTTCAGCATCTCGTCGCTGGCGAGCAAAACCTGGTCATGTGGCGGGAGCGTCACCGGTTCGAGACCGAAGTTCACGACGCAGGCGAAGTCGCCGCCCCGGGTGATGCCGAGAACGTCCGGCGCGGTGCTGAGCCAGCCCATGTCGCCATCCCCCAGGCTGGGATGCTCGCGGCGCAGCTGCAGAGCAGACCGGTAGAGGGACAGAGTCGAGCTGGGGTCCCGCTCCTGGAGCTCGACGGTCAGGTCGGCCCAGTCCTTGGGCTGCGGCAGCCACAAGTCCGCGCTGGCGCGGGGGCTGAAGCCGTACGGCGGCTCTTCGCCGGACCACGGCAGTGGCACCCGACAGCCATCCCGTCCCGGGTCGACACCCGATGAACGGAAGTGCATGGGGTCCTGCAGCCGGTCGGGGGGGAGGTCCTCGACCTCGGGAAGGCCGAGCTCCTCGCCCTGGTAGATGTAGACGCAGCCGGGCAGCGCCATCGTGAGCAGTGCGGCCGCTCGAGCGCGGCGACGACCGATGTCGAGGTCGGTCGGGATGCCGTACCTCTTGTCCCCGAAGGCGAACGACGTGTCGGCGCGGCCGTATCGAGTGACCGGCCGAGTGACGTCGTGGTTCGACAGAACCCACGTTGCCGGGGCGCCGACCCGGCCGTGGACGGCGATCGTCTCCTCGATCGCCGCGCGCAACCGGCCGGCATCCCACGGACAGACCAGGAAGTCGAAGTTGAAGGCGCTGTTCAGCACGTCCGGCCGCAGGTACCGGATGAACCTGTCGGGATCCGAGAGCCACAGCTCACCGATCAACGCCCGGTCGTCGTAGGAGTTCGCCACGACCCGCCAGCTCCGGTAGATCTCCTGCAGCTCGTCACGGTCGATGTACGGGTGCTCCCCGGGCTCGGGTCGGTCACCGACCTCGGGAAGGTCGGGATCCTTGACCAGGAGAGCTGCGGAGTCGATCCGGATGCCCGCGACCCCCCGGTCGAACCAGAACCGCAGGACTTCCTCGTGCTCGAGGCGCACCTCGGAGTGACCCCAGTTGAGGTCCGGCTGCCCCGGAGCGAACAGGTGCAGGTACCACTCCCCTGGGGATCCGTCCGGGTTTCGGGTCCTCGTCCAGGCGCGACCGCCGAACTCGGAGATCCAGCCGTTGGGCGGCTCGTCCCCGTCGACGCCACGACCGGGCCGGAACCAGAACCGCTGTCGCTCGGCGGAGCCCGCTGGCGCGTGCAGCGCTGCCTGGAACCACGGGTGCTGGTCGGACACGTGGTTCGGGACCACGTCGACGATGGTGCGGATGCCGAGCTCAGCCGCGGCGGCGATCAGCTCCTCGGCCTGACCAAGGGTCCCGTACGACGGGTCGATGGCCCGGTAGTCGGACACGTCGTAGCCGCCGTCGGCCATCGGAGAGGGGTACCAGGGGGTGAACCAGACCGCGTCGACACCGAGATCACTCAGGTAGCGCAGCCGCTGGCGCACGCCCGCCAGGTCGCCGGTGCCGTCGCCGTCGGCGTCGGAGAAGCTCCGGGGGTAGATCTCGTAGATCGCGGCACCGCGCCACCAGAGGGCTGGCGAGCTCGGGTCGAAAGACCCGCCCGGCTGGGGCGACGGGGACGGGTCGGCCGTCGGCTGCCCCGCCTGGCTGGCAATGACCATGCGCCCTCCCTCCCTCAGTCCAGTGTCTGATCGCTGGGCGGGACAGTACACATACATCACCGATTGATGGAAGAACTTGACAAAATCAGTTTGGAAAGACCACAGAAAAGCCTCATATGACGCGCAGATGCCACCCAGATGTCGGCCGTGAAACCTGCCGCAAGGCTTGCGCGGCAGGTTCGGACGTCGGCAGAACGCGCCCCTTCGGCGCGAGGTCCCGTCGAGGAGCCGGCGGCCGCTGCTAGGACGCGACCGACGTCGCGGTCCCGGTGGACCCGCGGACGACCAGCTCAGGCTCGAACAACAACTCGTCGGAGGACAGGGTGGCGCCGGCGATGAGACCCCCCAGGAGGTCGATCGCCGCCCGGCCCATCGACTCGATTGGCTGGCGCACCGTGGTCAATGGCGGATCGGTGCAGCTCATCAGCGCGGAGTCGTCGTAACCGACCACCGAGATGTCACCGGGAACGCTCAGTCCCGCTCGGCGTACCGCCCTGATCGCGCCCAGAGCCAGCGGGTCGCTCGCGCAGATGATCCCGGTCACACCGACTCCGAGCAGGCGGGTCGCGGCGGCCTGCCCGCTCTCGAGGGAGTACAGACTGCGCGCGATCCGGTTGTCCGGCAGCGACAGGCCGACGCGGGCGGCGAAGGCTCGTGCTCCGGCCAGCTTTCGCTCGGAGGGCACATGGTCGGGAAGCCCCAGAACCAAACCGATCCGGGTGTGACCGAGCGAGTGCAGGTGAGCCATCGCCTGCTCGGCTGCTGCGGCGTCGTCGCAGGCGACGCGAGGGAACGGCAAGGTGTCGATGGACGCGTTGATAAGCACCGTCGGCAGGTTGCGTTCCGCCAGACGTCGGTAGTGGTCGTGGCTGGCATCACGCTGGGCGTAGAGGCCGCCCGCGAAAACGACGCCCGACACGCGCTGCTGCAGCAGAAGCTCGATGTAGTCGGCTTCGGAGATGCCCCCAGCGGTCTGCGTGCAGAGCACCGGCGTGAACCCCTGCTGGGCCAGCGCGCCCCCGATCACGTCAGCGAACGCGGGAAAGATCGGGTTCTGCAGCTCGGGCAGGACCAGACCGACGAGCCGGGCGCGCTCCCCCCGCAGTTTCGTCGGCCGCTCGTAGCCCAGGACGTCGAGGGCCGTGAGAACGGCCGCCCGGGTGGCCTCGGAGACGCCGGGCTTGCCGTTCAGCACCCGGCTGACCGTGGCCTCACTCACGCCGACCTTGGTGGCCACCTCAGCCAGACGTCGCGACATGTCGGCACGATAGCAAGAACTGCAAGCCGCTTGCAGCAGCCGTCCCGCACCGGCTGCTAATCCGCAGCATCGCAATAATCCGTCCCATGGCGCCCGCGGTCCGACCCGACGGGCACCGCCTCGTCTTCGAGGCACCATTGCGGGTCTCCGGCGTCCAGTCCGGCAACTTCTCCGGCCCGGTCGGCAGCACCGTCGGCCAGCAGCCGTGGCGCGACGGCGCCACCGTCCGCGAGCAACAAGCCACGTTCTGGGGGTGGACGCCGCAGTACGGGTACCTCGAGCTGCGCGCCCGCGCCGTGGTCACCGCGCGCTCGATGGCCGCCTGGTGGCTGGTCGGACTCGAGGACCAGGCCGACCGCTGCGCCGAGATCTGCGTCATGGAGGTCTTCGGCGATGCGGTCGAGCCGGGTATATCCGCGGCCGTCGGTATGGGGCTGCACGCCTTCCGCGACCCGGCGGTCAGCGAGGACTTCGAAGCGGTGCGGCTTCCGATCGGCATCGCCGAGTTCCACACGTACGCCGTGGAGTGGACCGCAGACCGCATCGACTTCCTGGTCGACGGGGAGCACATCCGCAGCTGCAGGCACCCTCCGGCGTACCCGATGCAGATGATGCTTGCCGTCTTCGACTTCCCGGACCGCTCCACCGGCGACGACAGCGACGCAATCCCGGAGCTGGTCGTCGACTGCCTCCGCGGATACCAGCGCTAGACGCCCGGCCGCCGCAGCAAGGGCGAATCCGGGCTTTCAGCGGATCTTCAGGAACGGCGTGGGACCGTGTCGGGATGCG
>JAVEDB010000075.1 GCA_030841185.1 Actinomycetota bacterium | reverse complement strand
GCCAGGTCCAGGCGGCGGCGCATGCCACCGGAGTAGCCCTTGACGGTGCGGTCGCCGGCCTCGTCGAGGTCGAAGCGCTCGAGCAGCTCGCGAGCCCGCTCGCGGGATGCGGTGCGGCCGAGGTGGTAGAGACGCCCCACCATCTCGAGGTTCTCGTAGCCGGTCAGGTGCTCGTCGACCGCGGCGTACTGCCCCGAGAGCCCGATCACGCGGCGCAGCGACTTGGCCTGGCGCACGACGTCGAACCCGGCCACCGTCGCCTGGCCCGCGTCCGGCTGGAGCAGGGTGGCGAGGATCCGCACACACGTCGTCTTGCCGGCGCCGTTGGGGCCGAGCAGCCCGAGGACGGTGCCCTGCGGGACGGCCAGGCTCAGACCGTCCAGCGCAACCACCTTGCCGTAGCGCTTGACCAGGCCCTCGGCCACGATCGCGTTCGTCATCAACTCTCCTCGTCTGCCCGTGTCAACGACCTCCGTCCACCTCAGCAGTCAGGACCGACAGCCGCCGGAGAACTCATCGGTTGCCGAGGATGACACCCCCGCCCCCTTGTGAGTGTCGTGCGTCACACCTAATGTGCCTCTCGTCGCGGATCAGCGGCTCTCGGGGGATTCGCCATCTGGAAGGACCCGTATGCGTCCCATCCTTTCGCCGCGCCACCGTCCTGCTCTCCTCGCCGCCGCGGTCGCGCTCCCGGTCCTGGCGGCCGTCGCGCTGCCTGCCGCGGCATCGACTCCGCAGGCGGACGCACGGCTCACCAACGACTACCAGCCCAGCACCGGGTACCAGTCGAACTACACCATGGTCACCGGCGTCCCCTATACCGACCCGGCGATCACCGAGTGCTCGGCGTCCCGAGGACGCCAGAACGAGCCGTCGAGCGTGGTGAACCCGCGCAACCCTCTGGTCATAATCGGCAGCTCCAACGACTACTGCGCTGTCTACGACAATGGGTCGGACGCCGACGGCGCACCGATCCCGTCCGGACCGATCTGGCTCGGCTACTACCGGTCGCAGAACGGCGGCACGTCGTTCCAGTCGTCGCTCGTTCCCGGCTACCCCGGCGACACCTCCCCCTACGCCAGCAGGGCACAGATCCGCACTGCCTCCTCCGGTGACCCGGTGCTCGCCTGGGATGGCGACGGGCGTCTGTTCGCCGGGTCGGAGAGCTCCGACGACCCCAGCGGGACGAAGAAGACCTTCGGAGACGTCTGGGTCGCGACCTACGAGAACCCGGCCGGCACCACCGGTGCGACCCTCAACGACGGCAAGGAGTTCAAGCGCTCCGTCGTCGTCGCCCGGGGAACCTCGGCGCCGAACCTGAACGGCAAGTTCAACGACAAGACCGCGATCGCGGCCGACCGGACCACGAACCGCCGGACGCGAGGCAACGTCTACTTCGCCTACTCCCGATTCGTCGGCAGCGGTGGGTCGAACATCTACTTCTCCCGCTCGACCAACCACGGTGTCTCGTTCTCGCAGTCGGCGCTGCTGACGACCCGCGACAACGACGTGCAGTTCGCCGACATCGCGATCAACGGCGATGGCACCGTGACGGTCACCTGGGTCGCATCCGTACGCGTCGGCGGCTCCAAGGTCGACGCAGTCCGCTACGCGGTCTCGCGCGACGGCGGGGCGACCTTCAGCCCGGCGCGGACCCTGACGACCTTCGAGGGCTACGCGGCGCAGGACGTCCCGTCCCCGGCCGCATCCTCGGCGGTCAGCGAGCCCGACGTCGCGAGCGTGGAGGCGGGCGAGGACGCCCAGGGCGGCGCCCGCGACTGCGGCCAGCTCAGCTCGGCCTGCGACAGCCGGTACATCTTCTTCCGGCATGACACCCAGGCGCGCTCGTCGGCAGACCAGACCAACCCCGCGGACCACACGGTCTACGTGGTCCTCGACCCCTCCGTTCCGGGCAGCGAGGTATCGACCGGCACGACGTACGGTTCGATCGAGGTCGGAACCGGTTCGCAGGAAGCCGTCTACGCGATCAGCGTCAACCCGCTCACCGGCGCCAAGAGCAGCTTGGTGCGCGTGCGACCGGAGACGACAGGGCACCAGCTGTTCCCCGACGTCGCGGTGGAGCAGGGCGTGGTGCACGTGCTGTGGTGGGACAGCCGCAATGACAGCTGCTACTCAGCAGCGCGGCCGATCGGCAACTGTGCCGACCGCAGCCTGGTCCCCTCGCTGGACGTGTTCGGCGCGACGTTGGACTCGGGCCTGCACGCCGTCAACGAGGCGAAGCTCACCGACGTCCCCAGCAACCCCAACTGGGACCAGTTCTCGGGTCGCACGGTGCCGTTCGCAGGCGACTACCTCTGGATCGACTCGGCGGCGGGCACGACGTACGGCACGTGGACCGACTACCGCAACACCGTCGCGGGGAACGACCCTCGCACGACGGACCTGCGGGGAGACGTGTGGCAGTGCCGCACGCAGCTGTCGGACGGTTCCTACACGGGCGACAAGTGCCCGCGCGCAGGTGGTTTGGACCAGAACATCTACGGCGACCTGTCGCCGTAGGCCACCTGGCTCCCCGCAGGCCGGTCCCCTCGGGACCGGCCTGCGGTGCGTTCTGAACGGCTCAGTCGAACACGAGGGTGTAGCCGGCCTCGCTGAGACGCTTGAGGACCTCCTCGCGATGCTCGGCGCCGCGGGTCTCCAGCTGCAACCGGACCTCCACCTCGTCGACGCGCAGCCCGGCATGTGTCCGCACGTGCTCCACCTCGAGGACGCTCGCGTCCGCGGCGGCGACCTCGGAGAGCAGGCCGACCAGCGCCCCCGGCCGGTCCGAGATCCGGGCGCGGAACGAGAGAAAGCGCCCGGCGACGGCAAGGCCGTGACGCAGCACCCGCATGAGCAGCAGCGGGTCGATGTTGCCGCCCGAGAGCACCAGCGCGACCGGTGGCTCGAACGCCGCGGGGTCGTCGAGCACCGCCGCGACGGCGGCTGCGCCGGCCGGTTCGACTACGAGCTTGGCGCGCTCGAGGCACAGCAGCAGCGCCCGGGACAGCGACTCCTCGGAGACGGTGCGGATCTCGTCGACGAGGGACTCGATGATGGCGAACGGAACCCCACCAGGACAGCCGACCGCGATGCCGTCAGCCATCGTGGCCATCTCGTCGAGCGGTACCGGTCGGCCTGCGGCCAGCGAGGCGGGGTACGCCGCGGCACTCTCGGCCTGGACGCCGACGACGCGAACGTCGGGCCGCAGGCCCTTGACGGCGACCGCTGTCCCGGCCAGCAGGCCGCCCCCGCCGGTGCACACCACCACCGTCTTCACGTCCGGGCACTGCTCGAGCACCTCGAGGCCGACGGTCCCCGCTCCGGCGACGATGTCGACGTGGTCGAACGGGTGCACGAAGACCGCCCCGGTCTGCTCGCTGAACTCCTGCGCGGCGACCAGCGCCTCGTCGACGGAGTGCCCAGCGAACGTCACGTGGGCGCCGTAGGCCCGGGTCGCCTCGACCTTGGGGATCGGCGCGCCCTCCGGCATGAACACCGTCGACGGGATCCCCCGAAGGGACGCGGCCAGCGCCACCCCCTGGGCATGGTTGCCCGCACTGGCCGCCACGACGCCGCGAGCGGCCTCCTCGTCGGACAGCCGGGAGATGCGGGTGTAGGCACCGCGGATCTTGAAGGAGCCGGCCCGCTGCAGGTTCTCGCACTTGAACCAGACCTGGCCACCGACCCGCTCCGAGAGCGGCCGGGAGCCCTGCACCGGGGTGTCCCGGATCACGCCCTGGAGCAGCAGCCGGGCGGCCTGGACGTCCTCGAGCCGCACCGGCAGACCTGGCATGCCGGGCAGTCTGTCACCGCGCCCAGCGCGCTCGCGCGTCACCTGGCGGTCTGATATGCTTGCATGATGCATGCAACTGATGGCCCGACCGGCCAGCTGGCGGCGGCCCTCTTCCGGCTGATGCACAGCGTGAAGAGCGCCAAGCACGACGACCCGGTGGACCGGTCGGCGATCATCATCCTGGCCCGCCTGCAGGAGCACGGCGCGCTGCGCCTGTCGGACCTGGCCGGCGACCTCTGCCTGGACGTGTCGACGATGAGCCGCCACGCCCGAGCCCTCGAGGACCGTGGCTACGTCGCCCGCGAAGGCGACCCCACCGACGGTCGGGCCGTCCGCCTCACGATCTCCGAGCCGGGTCGGGCCGTCCTGGCCACCGCCTCCACCAACCGGCAGGCCTGGCTCGAGACGTCACTCGCGGACTGGTCCGAGGACGAGCGGGCGCAGCTCACCGCGATGCTCGTCCGCTTCGCCGACGCCCTCACACCCGCACACTCACGCACTGACCGCACCGAACGACAGGAATCCACCGCATGACCGACGCCACCGCCCCGGCCGGCACTGCCCCGACTCACTTCACCCACCGCCAGATCATGGTGATCCTCAGCGGGCTGATGCTCGGCATGCTGCTCGCCGCGCTGGACCAGACGATCGTGTCGACGGCACTGCCGACGATCGTCGGCGATCTCGGCGGCCTGAACCACCTCTCGTGGGTCGTCACCTCATACCTGCTGGCCTCCACCGTCTCGACGCCGCTCTACGGCAAGCTCTCCGACATCTACGGCCGCAAGCGGTTCTTCCTCGCCGCCATCACCATCTTCGTGATCGGCTCGGCCGCCTGCTCGTTCTCGACCTCGATGTACATGCTGGCCGGTTTCCGCGCCTTCCAGGGCCT
>JAVEDB010000073.1 GCA_030841185.1 Actinomycetota bacterium | reverse complement strand
GTGGTCACGGGGATGTCGCTCTCGACGCCCGAGTCGAACGCGATGACCGGGATCTTGGAGGCCTTCGCCTGGGCGAGCAGCGGCGCCGCCGACTTGGAGTCCAGGGCCGCGAAGCCGATGGCGGCCGGCTTCTTGGTAAGGGCGTTCGTCAACATGGTGATCTGCGCCTCGATGTCCTGCTCGGTGGCTGGGCCCTCGAAGGTGATCCTGGCGCCCTCCTTGGCAGCCTCCTGCTCGGCACCCTTCTTGACGGCCTGCCAGAACTGGTGCTGGAAGCCCTTCGAAACGATGGCGATGTACGGCTTGCCGCCGCCGCCACCGGTGGATCCACTGCTAGCACTGTTGTTGGACGATGAACCGCAACCGCTGAGTGCCAGGACCACTCCAACGACCGCGACGACCGCTCCTAATCGCCTTGTGTGCATTCTCGAACTCCCTTGTCTGAGGGCGGGCCTCATGGATGGTGTTGCTGGGTCGGTACTGGACATACAGCTGGTTCAGGCAGCCCGCTTCCTCGCCATGTCGGCGTAGACGGCGACGAGGATGACGCAGCCGAGGATGACGTTCTGCCACTCCTGCGGGATCGACATGAGCTGCAGGCCGTTATTGAGGACTGAGATGATCAGCGCGCCGATGACGGTGCCGACGATCGAGCCCTTGCCTCCGGCCAGCGAGGTACCGCCGATGACGACTGCCGCGATGGCCTGCAGCTCGTAGCCGGCGCCGGTGGCCGGCTGCGCAGACCCCAGCCGCGCCGAGATCAAGACGCCTGCCATGCCGATGAAGAGACCGGCGAGGGCGTAGACCACCATCTTCCACTTGCGGGTGTTGATGCCGGAGAGCGCGGTTGCCTCTTCGTTGCTCCCGATCGAGTACGTGTAGCGGCCGAGAATGGTCTTGTTCAGCAGCACGGCCGACACCACCGCAAGAAAGGCGAACACAAGCACGGCATTGGGCAGGTTCAGAGCCGGGATGAGGTGGCCTGTCGAGATCTTGATGTAGCTCGGGGCGTCGCTGAAGTAGATCGGCGTGCTGTGCGAGATCACCAGGGCGAGGCCCTGGGCAACGAGCATCATGGCCAGGGTCGCGATGAACGGCGGGATCTTGAGGATGGCGATGTTGAACCCGTTGATCAGGCCGAGGAGGCCACCGAAGAGGATCGTCCCGAGAACACCGAGGGGAACGGGCAACCCGGCGTTGACGATCAGCTCGCCCGAGATCACCGCGCACAGGGCCATGCCGGTGCCGATTGACAGGTCGATGCCGCCCGTGATGATCACGAAGGTCGTGCCGAGCGCGAGGGTACCGATGACGACCGTCGAGAACAGGATCGCCGTGATGTTGGCGTAGTTGAAGAAGTTGGGGCTCGCCACCGAGAAGAACACGAAGATCACGATGAGGCTGGCGAACGCGAGGAACTGCTGGAGCCGGTCCTTGAAGCTCGTGCCGAGAGCGGCCACCGTGGGCTGCTGCTCCTGCTGGTCGGGAGGAACCGTCGACGTGCTCATCGCTCGCCTGCCTTCCTGTCGGTCCGGGCGGCGACCAGGGCCGGCTCGTCGAGGCCAAGCTCGGCGGCGTCCTCGGCGCTCTCGTCCGGTCGCAGCGTTGCGTAGTGCATGACGCTCTCCTGGCTCGCCTCGGCCGCCGAGAGGAGGCCGGTGACGCGCCCTTCGCTCATGACGACGATGCGGTGTGACATCCGTAACACCTCCGGGAGCTCGGAGGAGATCATGATGATCGACTTGCCCTGCCCGGCGAGCGAATTGAGGAGCCGGTAGATCTCCTCCTTGGCACCGACGTCAATGCCACGAGTGGGCTCGTCGAAGATCAGGATGTCGCAGTCCTTGACGAGCCACTTGGCGATCACGACCTTCTGCTGGTTGCCCCCGGAGAGGTTCTTGGCCGTCTGCGCGACGGACGGGGTCTTGATCCGGAGGGTATCGACGTACTCCCGGGACTTGGCCCGCATCGCTTTGTCCTTCATGAAGCCGAGGTGCTGGAAGAGCTCCTGCAGCGAGCTGAGCCCGATGTTGGCGTTGACCTCCTGCTCGAGCAACAGGCCGAACTGCTTGCGGTCCTCGGACAGGTAGCCGATGCGGTATCTGGCGGCGTCGGCGGGGTTCTTGATGTGCACCTGCTCACCGCGCAGGGTGACCGTGCCGGCGTCGACCTTGTCCGCGCCGACCAGCGCCCGTGCGACCTCGGTGCGGCCGGCGCCCATCAACCCCGCGAAGCCGAGGATCTCGCCTTTGCGCAGGTCGAACCCGACGTCCTTGAGCAACGCCTTGGTACTCAGGCCGGTCACCGAGAGGAGCACCTCCCGGTCCTCGACCACGTGCTCGGGCCGCGCCTCGCCCGCGAGCTCGCGGCCGACCATGAGGGAGATGACCTCCTTCATGGTCGTCTGCTGGGTGTCGACGGTGCCCACGTAGCGGCCGTCGCGGATCACCGTGACGCGGTCGGAGATCGCCTTGAGCTCGTCCATCCGGTGCGAGATGTAGATGACGCCGGTGTCGGCCTTGACGAAGCGTCGGATGAGGCCGTGCAGGACCCCGACCTCAGCCTCGTTCAGCGCGGCGGTCGGCTCATCCATGATCAGGACCTTGGCGTCGTAGGCCAGCGCCTTCGCGATCTCGACCATCTGCTGCTTGGCCACCGTGAGATTGCCGACCAGCTGCTTGGGCTCCAACGGCAGGTGCAGGCCCTCGATCAGAGACCGGGCCTGGGAGTTGAGCCGGCGTTCGTTGAGAAGGAACCCGCCGCTGCGCGGCTCGTGGCCGATGAAGATGTTCTGCGCGACCGTCAGGTCGGGCATCAGGTTGAACTCCTGATGGATGATGCTGATCCCGAGTTCCTGCGCATGCTTGGGCCCGGTGGCCTGGATCTTGGCGCCGTTGAGGAAGAACGCGCCTTCATCTGCGGGGTAGATGCCCGACAGCAGCTTCATCAGCGTCGACTTGCCCGCACCGTTCTCGCCTACTAGTGCGAGGACCTCGCCGCGTCTGAGGTCAAGGTGCATGTCCGAGAGTGCCTTGACCCCCGGGAAGCTCTTGCTCACCCCCTGGACCTTGAGCAGCGGGGGTTCCTCCGCCTGCCCGCGTGCCGCCCTGTCCTGGTCCATCAGCGCCTCCCTGCATCGACGGTGACCACGCCTTTGCGCAGGATGGCATTTCCGTACGTTCGCGTCTCTCCGGTCCGCACAATCACGTACGCCGCGGCAGCCAGCTCGTAGAACTCGTGCCGGGGGAGGAACCGCACGTCGCGCTCCTCGGCGCCGGCCGCCGCCACGAGCTCGGACTGGACGGCGAGCCGGGTGCCGTCGGCGCTGGCCATCAGGTCCAGCGAAGGAACGTCGTCGAGAGGGACCACCGAGCGGACCGCGCGCAGGACGTCCGGCGTCGTGAGGCCGGGAAACGTCAGCAGGCGGCTGGCCAGCCGCTCGGCCGGGAAGTGCGCGTCGGCCAGCACCACCGAGTCCGAGTGGCCCATGGCGTCCAGGTGCGCCAGCAGCTGCCCAGTGAGGATGGGATGGATACCGGTCAGCACGACGACTCCTGTGAAATCGATTTCTCGGGAGTGTAGAAGCGGACCAAGGAGGCGTCAACGGGTTGGCAACATCGCGGCAACCCAGTTGCAACATCGTGACCCGGGAGAGTGCCGCGCGTGCTCACGCGGACCTCCTGCCGAGCCGGTAGACCGACGTCGCAGTGCCCGCCAGCAGCATGGCCTGCTCCTCGGCGGTCAGCTCGCCGATCAGCGTCGCGATGACGTCCCAGGTGCCGGCGTAGCCCTCGACCAGGACGGTGAGCGGCCAGTCACTGCCCCACATCAGGCGGTCCGGGCCGAACAGCTGCAGCGCCGTCTCCCAGGCTGGCCGCACGTCGCGGACGGTGAACGGCCGGCCCGGCACCTGCAGCCCCGACACCTTCGCGACCGTGCCCGGTTGGGCGGCGACGGCGGCCAGGTCACGTCGCCACTGCGACCAGTGCTCATCCCCGGACGGGGGCTTGCCCAGGTGATCCACCACGATCCGCAGCTCGGGCAACGCTTCGGCCAACGCCGCTGTCGCCGCGAGGTGTCGCGGCCAGGCGTTGGGCACCTCGAACGGCAGGCCTCGTTCGCCCAGGACGCGCAGCGACCGGCGGACCGCGGGTAACGAGAGGACGTCATCCCTCGGGTCGTCGTGGACAAGGTGGCGGACCCCGCAGAAGGCGGGGTGCTGCTGCCACCGGTCCAGCTGTTTCTCGGCCGTCGGCGGGTCGTCGAGCTGGACCCATCCGACGACGCCGACCACCCACGGGTGCCGGTCTGCGGCATCGAGCATGAGCTCGGTGTCGCGTTCGGAGTCCTCCGCCTGGACCAGGACCGCCCGTTCGACGCCGCAGGTGTCGAGCTCACGCCGGGCCTGCTCCGGGGTGAAGGTGGCGTGCAGCGCTCCCATGTCCGGAGTGAGCCACGCGTACTCGCTGAGGTCGAGGTCCCAGATGTGCAGGTGCGCGTCGATCCGCGGGGAGACGACGGTGCTCATGACCGGATCAGCCCTTCGGCCGCCAGCCGGTCCCACAGTCCCGCCGGGACCTCGGCCCGCACCCGGTGGGCGTTCTCGCGCACGTGCTCCGGTTTCGCGCCACCGACCACGACCGAGCGGACCACCGGCTCCCGCAACGGGTACTGCAGGGCCGCGACCGGCAGCGCCACGCCGAAGTCCGAGCAGACGGCCTCGATCCGCGCGGTCCTTTCCAGGAGCACCGCCGGGACGTCGCCGTACTCGTAGCGCGAGGCGGCTCCGGGATGTGGGGAGGCGAGCAGGCCGGAGTTGAAGACGGCGGCCGCGACGATCCCGACCCCCGCGGTCCGGCACTCGGGGATCACCGCGTCCAGAACCGGCTGCTCGACCAGGGTGTAGCGCCCGGCGACCATGAGGAGGTCCAGTCCTCCCGCTCGCACACCGGCCAGCAACGCGTCGGTGGACTTCGATCCCATCCCGACAGCGGTGACCAAGCCTTCCTCCCGCAACGCGACCAGCGCCGGAACCCCGCTCGCCAGTGCCGTGCCGAGGTCGTGCTCCTCGGGGTCGTGCAGATAGAGGATGTCCACTGCCTGGAGCCCCAGGCGCTCCAGTGACTCCTCGAGGCTGGCGCGGACGCCGTCAGCCGAGAAGTCCCAGACCCGCTTCAGCGATGCAGGCACGGCGAACTGGTTGGCGTCATCGAGCCGGTCGGCGCTCTGCGGGCTGGGCCGCAGCAGTCGGCCGACCTTGGTGGACAGCACATAGTCACGGCGCGGCTTGGTCGCGAGGAATGCGCCGAGCCGGCGCTCCGACAGGCCCAGCCCGTAGTGCGGCGCGGTGTCGAAATAGCGGATCCCGCTCTCCCACGCCGCGTCGAGCACGGCCCAGGCCTGGTCGTCGCTCATCGCGCGGTAGAGGTTGCCGACGTTGGCTGCGCCGTAGCCCATCGGGCCCAGCACGAGGTCCGGGTGCCGCGTGGGCGCGGCCTGCTCAGCCATGGTTCGAGTACTCCTCGATGGAGGCAGCGCGCATCTCAGTTCCTGCGCCCGGCGCGCGTGGTGCCAGGTAGCGACCGCCCTGCACGTCGACGGGTGTGACGAAATGCTCGTGCAGGTGGTCGACGAACTCGATGATCCGGCCGTCGATGCTGCCCGACACAGCGACGAAGTCGAACATCGACAGGTGCTGGACCGCCTCGCAGAGCCCGACACCTCCGGCGTGCGGACAGACCGGGACGCCGTACTTCGCCGCGAGGAGCAGGATCGCGACGTTCTCGTTCACCCCGGCCACACGGGTCGCGTCGATCTGCAGGACCTGAAGGGCATCGGCCTGGAGGAACTGCTTGAACATCACCCGGTTGGCCATGTGCTCCCCGGTCGCGACCGGGACAGGGGCGACCCCGCGGGCGATGGCCGCATGGCCGAGCACGTCGTCGGGGCTGGTGGGCTCCTCGACCCAGGCCAGGTCGTACGGCGCCAGGGACCGCACCCAGCTGATCGCCTCCGCCACGTCCCAGCGCTGGTTGGCGTCGACCGCGATCCGGATGTCCGGCCCGACCGCGTCGCGAGCGATCGCGAGCCGACGGACGTCGTCGGGGAGGTGCGCACCGACCTTCAGCTTGATCTGGGTGAAGCCGTCCTTGACCGCCTCGCGGCAGAGACGCGCCAGCTTGACGTCGTCGTAACCGAGCCAGCCGGGCGTCGTCGTGTACGCCGGGTATCCGGTAGCCAGCAGCTCTGCCTTGCGCCTCTCCCGCCCGGGCTCGGCGGCGCGCAGGATGTCCAGCGCCTCGTCCTTCGTGAGAGCGTCCGTGAGGTAGCGGAAGTCGATCAGCGCGACCAGCTCCTCGGGCGACATGGCGGACAGCAACGCCCACAGCGGCCGCCCCTCGCGCTTGGCTTTGAGGTCCCACAGGGCGTTCACCGCCGCCCCGACCGCCATGTGCATCACGCCCTTCTCCGGCCCGAGCCAGCGCAGCTGGGAGTCGTGGACGAGCTCGCGCCACAGCGCCCCCATGTCGGCGAGCAGCTCCTCGACGTCGCGGCCCACCAGGTGAGCGGCGAGCGCGCGGATGCCGGCGACCTGGACGTCGTTCCCCCGCCCGATGGTGAAGACGAAGGCGTGCCCCTCCAGGCCGTCGACCGCGTCGGTGCACACCCGCAGGTAGGCGGCGGAGTAGTCGGGGTCGGGGTTCATCGCGTCGGAGCCGTCGAGGGACAGGGACGTGGGAAACCGCACGTCCGCAGTCTCCAGCGCGACGATGCGACTCACGGCGGGAGCCTCCAGACGGGTCGGTCCGAGGGAGCATAGACATCCGATGTCTAGTGGTCAACGCCCGATCTGGAGTCGCGCGGCAGGCGCGGTGTGCGATAGAAAGGCTGACGAGGCATCGGACGTCTGCCGGTGCTGCCCTCCCCAGCCCGAAGGAGCGCGTACCGCATGAAGCTCGCCCGCCTAGGCCCCCCGGGCGCCGAGCGCCCGGCCGTCGTCACCCCCGGTGCGAGCTACGACCTGAGCGGGCTGACCGCCGACCTGGATGGCGCCTTCTTCGAGCGGGGCGGCATCGAGGAAGTTCGCCGGGCGCTGGCCGCGAACGACCTGCCGACGCTCCCGGACGCGGCCTCGCTGCGCACCGGTCCCCCGATTGCCCGGCCGAGCGCAGTCGTGTGCATCGGCCTGAACTACGCCGCCCACGCGGCCGAGTCGGGTGCCTCACCCCCCGAGCAGCCAGTGATCTTCCTGAAAACCCCGAACACCGTAGGCGGGCCGGACGACTCCGTCGCGATCCCCCGGGGCAGCACCAAGACCGACTGGGAGGTGGAGCTCGGAGTCGTCATCGGAAGGCGAGCGTCGTACGTCGAGTCGCCGGACCGGAGCATGGATCACGTCGCCGGCTTCGTGGTTGCCGACGACCTGTCGGAGCGCGACTTCCAGCTCACGGTGTCCGGCGGGCAGTGGAGCAAGGGCAAGTGCGCACCCGGGTTCAGCCCGACCGGCCCCTGGCTGGTCACGCCCGAGGACGTCGACCACCGAGCGCTCCGCCTCCGGAGCTGGGTCAACGGGCAGCCTCGCCAGGACTCGACTACTGCCGACATGATCTTCGACGTCGAGTTCATCGTCTGGCACCTGAGCCAGTTCATGGCGCTCGAGCCGGGAGATCTCGTGTTGACCGGTACGCCGGAGGGGGTGGCCCTCTCCGGCCGATTCCCGTACCTGCGCGCCGGCGACGTCGTGGAGCTTGAGATCGACGGACTCGGCCGGCAGCGGCACGAGATGGTCACGGGATAGGGAGGGCAGCCATGGCAGGAGACTTCGACGGCCTCGTCGCTGCGGTCACAGGCGGTGGCTCCGGCATCGGCGCAGCCGTGGTGCGGGAGCTGATCGCGCAAGGGGCCCGGGTGGCGGTGCTCGACCTCAACCCGAGCGGTGCTCCGGCCGGCTCGCTCGCCGTGCGCACCGACGTCGCCGACGACGGCTCGGTACGAGACGCCGTGGCCCAGGTGGAAGCGGGGCTCGGCCGGCTGGACGTCCTGGTGAACAACGCAGGCATCGGCGCTCAGGGCACGGTCGCCGACAACGACGACGCCGAGTGGCTGCGGGTGCTCGACATCAACCTGCTCGGCATGGTGCGCGCCAGCCGAGCCGCCCTGCCGGCGCTGCGCCGCTCGCCGGCCGCGGCGATCGTCAATACCGGCTCGATCGCAGCCACGGCAGGTTTGCCGCAGCGGGCGCTCTACAGCGCCAGCAAGGGGGCAGTCCTCGCCCTGACCCGGGCCATGGCGGCCGACCATCTGGCGGAGGGGATCCGGGTCAACTGCGTCAACCCCGGCACCGCGGACACCCCGTGGATCGCGCGTCTGCTCGAGCGGGCGGACGACCCGGCAGCCGAGCGCGCCGCCTTGGAGGCACGCCAGCCACACGGTCGCCTCGTGTCGGCGGAGGAGGTGGCCACCGCGGTCGCCTACCTGGCGAGCCCGCGGTCGGGTTCAACGACCGGCACGTCCATCGCCGTCGACGGAGGCATGCACGAGCTTCGGTTGAGGCCGCGTTCATGAGTCGCCGCGTCTCCGTCTGGCGCTAGCCTCCACGACACCATGGCGGCCACGATCTACCAGGTAGCAGCGCTGGCAGGGGTTTCCCCGGCCACGGTGTCGCGGGTCCTCAACGGTGGGTCCGTCTCGCCGGCGTATGCCGACAGGGTGCGCGAGGCAGCCGCCACGCTCGACTTCAGGCCCAACCGCACGGCGCGATCGCTGCGCCGCCGGAGCTCCCAGGTCATCGCCCTGATCATCCCCGACATCGAGAACCCCTTCTTCACGGCGCTGGCCCGGGGTGTCGAGGACCGCGCCGAGGCAGCCGGGCTATCGGTCGTGCTGTGCAACACCGACGAGCAGCAGGTGAAAGAGGCGCGCTACCTCGACGTGGCGATGTCCGAGCACATGTCCGGGGTCGTACTGGCCCCTGCCTCCGCAGCGACCGACCTGGACGAGCTGCTCGCCCGCCGCACGCCGGTGGTGATCGTGGACCGGTCGTCGCGCTACGACGTCGACACCGTCCTGATGGACAACGAGAACGGCGGTCGACGCGCGACGGCAATCCTGTACGAGCAGGGATTCACCCGGGTGGCCTGCATCACCGGGCCGCGCGACGTACAGACCGCGGCGGAACGCGCAGCCGGCTGGCGAGAGGTGTTCACCGGGCGGAACCGGCGGGTCAACCCGGACAACTACATCCGCTACTCCGACTACCGCGTGGACGGCGGCCGGGCGGCGATGGCCGACCTCCTCAGCATGCGCCATGCCCCCGACGCCGTCTTCGTCGCCAACAACCTCATGTCGGTCGGGGCGTTCCAGCACCTCCTGGAGGTGGGCCGGCGCCCACCGGCCGTCGGCCTGGCATCCCTGGGCGACCTGCCCTTCCATACCTGGGAGGCCGAAGGGGTGACCGTCCTGCCCTGGCCCGCACGCCGTCTCGGGCTGCAAGCGGCCGAACTGCTCCTCGCCCGGATCAACGGCGACGACAGCCCGGCGCGTCTGGTCGTGACGGACAGCACCTCGGCCGACGATGGGCCGGCTACCACGGTGGCTCACCTCCCGGCGCAGGGCTGACGGCTCGCGGCGAAATCGATCCGAGGCCTTGACCGTGAAATCGATTTCTGGGAATGTGCCGATCGTGCGTTCCTCCGTGGTAATCGGCGTCGACATCGGCACGTCGAGCAGCAAGGGCGTCCTCGTGGACCTCGACGGGCAGGTGCTGCGTTCGTGCGCCGTGCAGCACTCCGTCGACCGCCCCGCGCCCGGCATGGTCGAGATGGACCCAGCAGTCTGGTGGGACGAGTTCGTCGCGATCTGCCGCGGCCTCCTCTCGGACAACGACACGGCGGACGTGGTCGCCGTCGGCGTCAGCGGGATGGGCCCGTGCGTGCTCCTCGCGGACGAGGCGGATCACCCGGTGCGCCCGGCCATCCTCTACGGCGTCGACACCAGGGCAGGTCGGCAGATCGCGCGCCTCGATGAGCGGTACGGCGCGGCGGAGATCCTCGACCGAGCCGGCTCGGCGCTCTCGTCGCAGGCCGCCGGGCCCAAGATCGCGTGGGTCGCCGAGACGGAGCCCGACCTTTTCGCCCGCGCCCGCCGCCTGTACATGCCCAGCTCATGGCTGGTGCGTGGCCTCACCGGCGCCTACGTGCTCGACCAGCACTCCGCGAGCCAGTGCACCCCGCTCTACGACACTCACGCACAGGACTGGTACCGCCCGTGGGCCGACGAGGTCGCACCCGGCATCGACCTGCCGCCGCTGCGCTGGCCTGGCGAGGCGGCCGGGACCGTCACGCGCGAGGCCGCCGAGGTGACCGGGCTGCCACCGGGCATCCCCGTCATCACCGGCACCATCGACGCCTGGGCTGAGGCGCTGAGCGTGGGCGCCCAGGGTGTCGGGGACCTCATGCTGATGTACGGCACCACCATGTTCCTGATCCACACGGTCCCCGACCGGCTGACCAGCCCGGCGCTCTGGGGCACCGTCGGCGCCCTGCCCGGCACCCGCAACCTGGCGGCCGGGATGGCGACCTCGGGCGCCGTCACCGGCTGGCTGCGGGACCTGTTCGGCGTGCCGGGCTACGCCGAGCTCATCGAGCTGGCCGACGAGGCAGGCGTCGGGGCCAACGGTCTGATGATGCTGCCGTACTTCGCGGGCGAGCGGACACCGATCATGGACCCGGAGGCCCGCGGATTGATCGCCGGGCTGACGCTCTCGCACACCCGCGGCGACCTGTACCGCGCCGCGCTCGAGGCGATCGGCTTCGGGGTCCGGCACAACATCGAGGCCATCGAGGCTGCCGGTGGCGACATCCGGCGAATCGTCGCTGTGGGCGGCGGCACCCAGGGGACGCTCTGGACGCAGGTGATCTCCGACGTCACCGGCCGCGCGCAGGAGGTGCGCACCCAGTCGATCGGGGCGAGCTACGGAGGCGCCCTGCTGGCCGCCCAGCTCGTCGGCGAGGCCTCGGTCGACGGGTGGAACCCGCTCGAGCATGTCGTGCGCCCACGGCCCGAGGCCACCGCGCAGTACGACGAGCTGTACCCGCTGTACCGCCAGCTGTACACCAGCACTGCCGACGTGGCGCATGCCCTCGCCGCCCGTCAGGAGCGCTGACCGATGGGCCGTCACCTGCCGTCACCCGAAGGAGTTCAGCCATGTCGTCCTACGCACTCCCGCAGCTAGCCGAGCCACCCGCGGCCGATCCCGGCGTCCTCTACACGGTGGCCAGCGGGGACCTTCGCCTCAGTGCGAACGTGACCTGCTGGCCGACCCAGCAGAAGCTGGAAGCGGACTTCACCGCCGCGGTAGAAGACCTGGGCTGGTCGGTGCGGCGAGCCCACCCGTTCGACCCGGCGAAAGGGCATGGCTTCATCGACAGCCAGCGAACCGGTATCGAGGTTTTCAAGGGCGTGCCGCCCGACTCTCCCCTGGTCGTCGTCGAGGGCGTCTGGCAGTACAGCCACCATGTGCTGGCCGGTCTGCGAAGCCATCGCGGCCCGATCCTGGTGGTGGCCAACTGGAGCGGTCAGTTCCCCGGACTCGTGGGCCTGCTGAACCTCACCGGGAGCCTCACGAAGGCGGGTATCGCGCATTCGGCCCTCTGGAGCGAGGACTTCACCGACGAGTGGGCGCGCGACTGTCTTGGCAGCTGGCTGAAGTCCGGGACCCTGGTGCACGACACCAGCCACGTGACCGACCTCGGCGACCTCGGCAGCGATGCCGAGGTGGACCTGGGCAGGGCGCTCGCCGACCAGCTCGTCCGGGAGAAGGCCGTCATAGGGGTCTTCGACGAGGGCTGCATGGGGATGTACAACGCCATCTTCGACGACGAGCTCATCAACCCGCTCGGCATCTACAAGGAGCGCCTCTCGCAGAGCGCGCTCGTGGCGGAGATGTCTCGAGTCGGCGACGAGGAGGCGCTGGCGGTCCGCGAGTGGCTGGACCGGGCCGGCTTGGTCTTCCACGTCGGCACCGACGAGGCCACCGAGCTGACGGACGGGCAGCTGCTGAGCCAGTTCCGGATGTACATCGCCGCGCTGCGAATGTCGGACGACTTCGGCCTGGACGCAGTCGGGATCCAGTACCAGCAGGGCCTCAAGGACGTCGTCCCGGCCAGCGACCTGGCGGAGGGGCTGCTCAACAACGTCGACCGGCCGCCGGTGACCAGCCGCGACGGGTCCCGCGTGCTGTACGACGGCAAGGCACTGCCGCACTTCAACGAAGTCGACGAAGGCGTGGCCGTCGACTCGCTGGTCACCAACCGCATCTGGGTCGCCATGGGCCTCGACCCGGCCACGACGCTGCACGACATCCGCTGGGGTCAGGACTACGAGGGGCAGTTCGTCTGGGTCTTCGAGATCTCCGGCTCGGTCCCCGCCTCGCACAACGGCGGCTACGACAAGTCCTGGAGCATGCGCCAGCCGCCGATGTACTTCCCGCTCGGCGGGGGCACCCTCAGCGGTGTCTCGAAGCCCGGCGAGGTGGTGTGGTCGCGTGTCTTCATCATGGATGGCGTCCTGCACGTGGACCTGGGTCGGGCGACGGCGATCGAGCTGCCCAAGGAGGAGACCGACCGTCGGCTGGCCGCCACGACGCCCCAGTGGCCGATCATGCACGCGGTGCTGCACGGCGTCAGCCGCGACCAGTTCATGGCCCGCCACAAGGCCAACCATCTCAACGTCGCCTACGCACCAGACGCCGGGACCGCCGACAAGGCGCTCCGAGCGAAGGCGGCCATGTTCGCTCGGCTCGGGGTGCAGGTGCATCTCTGCGGAGACGTCCGCGGCTAGGCCCGAACGTCGAGGGCCCCTGACCATCGCTGGTCAGGGGCCCTCGTCGTGGCAGGTGTTGGGTTCGAACCAACGTAGGCTGAGCCGGCGGATTTACAGTCCGCTCCCTTTGGCCACTCGGGCAACCTGCCAGGCGTCGCACGACGCCGGGGCGCCGCGCAACGGCGGACAGGATAGCGCGGGCCGCCGAGGCGGACCGACCTCCCGCCTCCTCAGGTCTCGTCATCCTGGGCCACGTCGTCCCGCCGGCCGAAGAAGCTGCCGGCGAGCCCGACCACGCCGAGCCCGATCAACAGGACCGGGACGGTCCAGCGCGCGTTGACGTCGAGACCGGCCGCTTCGTTGAGCGCCCAGCCCGCGCCGAGCACGAGGAAGACCAGCCCGGCCATCAGGGCGAACACGTCGATGTCGTGGCGGCGCAGGCCACCTCTGTCACGACTGGCCATCACGCACCTCCACCTCTCCGAAGCCGACGTTCAGGTCCAGGTCAACCGACCCGGCGGTGCCGGAGCCGGGGTCGCTCCAGGTGCCATCGGCGCCCATCCCGTTGTGGTCTTCCTGACCGGGCAGGACGATGTTGCCGACGCCCGCGTGTGCGTGCACCGTCGCCCCGAGATCTGCCGGCAGGAGCACCCGGATCTGCCCGGCACCGACGTCGACCTTGACGTGCAGCGGCGTGCCGGGCGTTGCCGCCAGGTGCCGGAGGTCGAGCGTTGCGCTGCCGGCGCCGAGCTCGTAGGTGGGGCGCAGGGTGGCGGCGCTCGTCGGCGCCCAGACCCGCTCACCCGTGCCCGCATGCACCGGCACGTCGTGCGCCGCGGCAGACGCCCCGGTGACCAGTGCCAGCAGGATGCCGAGCGGGATGAGGCCGCGAGCGCGGCCGAGGAACGCGCTGACGACGAGCCCCGCACCGATGACGGCCAGGACCGTTCCGAAGACGACCACCGCAGGCACGTCGTACGACGTTGCCGCGTCCCAGGCGACCAGGAGCCCTGCAGCGAGCAGCGCGACACTGACCGTGATCCGGCCGAGCGGCGAGCGCTCCTTGGGCGGCTTGGGTGGCGTGGGCGGGACCGGCGGGCCGTAGTAGACCGACGGCGCGGGCGGCAGCGGCAGCGTCTGGGCAGGCGCCATTCCGGTCGTGTACGCCGTGCCGGGAGTCTGCCCGTACGCGCCGGGCGCCGTCGCCGGGGGCGGGGCGTACGCCGCGGGGCCGGTGGCCAGCGGCGGGTCGGAACGCATGATGAGGTACGCCGCGAGGCCGACCGCGGCCAGCGCGGCCAGACCGCCGAACCCCTCCGAGGAGCCGAGGGAGTGGCCGAACGCGATCAGGCCGATGAAGCCGACGACGATCGCGACAATCACGCGGGGACGCAGCCGTCCCCGCAGCAGGCGCTGGGCCTCCGACTCGGCCTCACCCTCCTCGGGGACGAACAGCCAGGCGAGGGCGTAGAGGAGCAGGCCGGACCCGCCGAAGATGGCCAGGACGACGAGGAGGATCCGGAAGACGAGCGGGTCGACGTTCGTGTACCGGCCGAGTCCGCCGGCGACACCGGCGATCTTCCGGTCGTCCCGGCTGCGGAGCAGCGGCCGCCGCGGGGTGTGGGGCGGCGGGAAGCTGCCACCGAGAGGTGGGGCGCTGGTGGCGTCAGGAGGCGGTGTTGGGCCCGGTTCGGGCGGCGCTGTTTCTGTCATGGCTCGATCGTGACCGGGCACGGCGCCGTTGCCCATCGGGGAAGGTCCCCTCCCTACCCTGAGCGCGCCCTGAGACGGGGCCTCGGGGGCTCACCTGATGCGCAGCGTGCTCGGCGCGTGTGACGATCGTCAGGTGTTGACCACCGACGTGCCCGCGGAGCAGGGCCGCCGTCTCTACCGGCGATCCGAGGACCGCGTCATCGCCGGCGTCACGAGTGGTCTGGCGGACCACCTCGGGCTCGACGTCGTGCTCGTACGGGTGATCTTCGTGATCCTCGCAGCGGCCGGCGGGACGGGCGTCGCCATGTACGCGCTGTTCTGGGTCTTCGCGCCACTCCGGCCGGACGAGGGCGCGGAGCCGACCAGCAAGTCCAGGGACCTCGGGCCGCTGGTCGCGCTGGGGGCGGTGGCACTCGGCGTACTCCTGCTGCTGCCCATCCTCGGGATCGGCCTGCGGCCGCAGACGGCGCTGCCGGTCTTCGCCCTGGGCTTCGGCGTGGTCATCATCTGGCGGCAGGCCGACGACGCCCAGCGGGAGCGGCTGCGCGCGGTCACCGGAGCCACCCGCTGGTCGGGGCTGACGCGGGCGGCCGTCGGTGTCCTGCTCGTGATCGTCGGCGGCAGCGCCGCGCTCATCGGACCGGTGAACCTCGACGGCCTCGTCGGCAGCATCCTCGCGGCCATCGTGGTGGTCGTGGGCATCGGGCTGATCAGCAGTCCCTGGTGGCTGCGGATGGCGCGCGATC
>JAVEDB010000072.1 GCA_030841185.1 Actinomycetota bacterium | reverse complement strand
AGCACGACCATCGGGTCGGGGTCGCCGAGGTCCTTGGAACCCACCGCGTCGATCGCCAGCTCGACATGCTCGTCGGTGAAGTCGGCGAGCCCGAGCCACTGGTAGACGTCGCGAGTCGCCTCCGCCGCACGCCGCCGCAACCGGTCGACCTCGTCCGGGTCCGCGGTACGCAAACCGCCGTCGACGCCCCAGTCACGCTGCATCGCGAGCCAGTCGTCGAAGTCCTCGGCGTTCCACTGCGACGGCCCGAACATGTTGTCGTAGCGCTGGATCGAGCCGAAGCCGCTGCACACGTAGTCGCTCCCGGCGAGCAGGATCGGCAGCGTGCGCGAGGTGCGGCGTACATCTGACTCCGACATCAGCGCGTCGTTGCCCGAACACGACTCCAGGTTGCGCGCCATCACCATGACGTTCTCGGCCATCAGCTCGCGCACACCCTTGGGCACCGACCCGGCGACGCTGGCCCCGTCGATACCGCCGTTCTGCACCCCCTGGACCCCCATCGCGCGGGCGAGGGAGACGCACCGGGACTCGAGGTAGAGCATGGAACGCTGCTCGGCGCCTCCCATCAGGACTTCCGAGCCGGCGCCAGAGGACACCCGCATCTTGATCCCGCGGCTCGCGTACGCCGCGGCCAGCAGCGCCTTGCTGTACGGCGTGTCGTCGCCGTCGATGAACACCGACTCGGTGCCGTAGATGCTCACCGTCTCGGCGTACGACACGAGACCGCGCATGCCCATCTCGAGCTCCATCGCCTCCTCGACCGAGCA
This sequence comes from Actinomycetota bacterium, assembly GCA_030841185.1. Lineage (GTDB taxonomy): Bacteria > Actinomycetota > Actinomycetes > JACCUZ01 > JACCUZ01 > JAVEDB01. Next base: position 16,571 of record JAVEDB010000072.1, on the reverse strand, counting down.
CTGCACGAGTACGCCGGGGGAGGCCACCGCGGCGCCCACCGTGACGGCAACGGCGTTGGACGGCGCGTCCGCGAGGACCGGCACCGTCGTCTCCAGCTCCCGGAACCCGTACGCCGCTGCCGTCGCTGCGTCCGCCGCCAGCAGCAGCGGGTCGTCCAGCCGGTTGGTCACGTGGGCCTGGTTGCTCGGTGTGCGCCGCACCCGCAGCTTCGTCATTGCGATGGTCAGCTCGGCGGGCCGCAGCATGGCGACGACCCGGGCCAGCTTGGCCGGCGTCAGGCCCGCCACGAGTCGGGCCACCTCGGAGCGGGGTACCGCCGTGTCCACGAACATCCGGGCCAGCGCCACGTCCTCCAGTGCCATCGCCTCGGACGCGACGGCCAGGTCGAGGCCGGAGCTCGCGATCATCGCGTCGATCGTGTCGAAGTCCGCCGCTGCCCGGCTGTCCATCTCCACGACCACGCCGTCCTCGACGACCAGCGATGGCTGCGGGTCATGGGGGCTGCGGATGGCCACCAGGCCGAGACCGACGTCCTCGTGGGCGAAGCCGTCGAGGTTGACCGGCTGCTTGTCCATGAAGCGGATGCGTCCGACGTGATGATCAGCCACCAGCGCACCCTAGTCAGCGGGCGGGACCGCCGTGGTCGTCTCCCAGAGACTCAACGCCGCCCGGGCGCACCGCACATCCTGGGCGACGGTGCCGCCGCTCACGCCGATGCCGGCGACCACCCGGTCCTCGGACCAAAGAGGCAGCCCGCCGCCGAAGACCACGTAGCGACCACCACCGTTGGCGGCGAGACCGGCCAGCTCGCCACCGGGGGCAGCCAGGGGTCCGAGCTCTGCCGTGTCGATCCGATGCGCGACGGCCGTGTAGGCCTTGTCCACCGCGAGCGTCGGCCCGGCGATCTCGGCACCGTCCATCCGCTGGAAGTGCACGAGGTGGCCGCCGGCGTCGACGACGGCGGCGGAGACTTTTGCGCCCACGGCTGCCGCCTCTGCAAGTGCGGCGGCGGTCATCCGGGCCGCCAGCGCGAGGGTGATCACGAGGACACTCTGGCATGCGAGGATTGACCGCATCGAGATCGCTGGAGGCGCTGATGGAACATCGCCGGCTCGGCCGCCTGGAGCACCAGAGCTCGGTCCTCGTCTACGGGGCGGCGGCCCTCGCGGAGGTCACCCAAGACGTCGCCGACCGCTCCGTGCAGGAGGCGCTCGACGGGGGGATCAACCATGTCGATGTCGCGGCGAGCTACGGCGACGCCGAGCTGCGGCTCGGCCCGTGGATGGCCGGTATCCGCGACCGGATCTTCCTGGCCAGCAAGACGGGTGAGCGGGAGCGGGACGCCGCCTGGGGCCAGATCAACGCCTCGCTCGAGCGGCTACGGACCGATCATCTCGACCTCATCCAGCTGCACGCGGTCGGCGACCTGGCCGAGCTCGACCGGGTGACCGGTGCCGGTGGTGCCCTCGAGGCGGCAATCCGCGCACAGGAGGAGGGGCTCGTTCGCGCGGTCGGCATCACCGGGCACGGTCCGGACGCGGCAGCGACGCACCTCGAGGCTCTTCGCCGCCACCCGTTCGCGACCGTGCTGACACCCTTGAACCCGGTCCTGTGGCGGGACGAAGGCTTCCGCCGCGACTACGCCGCCCTCGTCGAGGAGGTGCGCAGCCAGGACGCCGGCCTGATGACGATCAAGACGATCGCGCGCCGGACCTGGCCCCGCCCCGAGGACCAGGACCACGCCACCTGGTACGAGCCGCTCACCGACGCCGAGCAGATCCGCGGTGCGGTGTCCTGGGTGCTGGCCCACGAGGAGATAACCGGCCTGGCCACCGCGGGCGACGTACGACTGCTGGGTCCGACGCTTGCGGCGGAGCGGTCCCGGGTGGACGTGGCCGCGGCCGAGGCCCTCCTGAGCGATGACCCGGCCTACCGCTCGCCGTTCATCGACATGCCGATCTGAGCATTCACCGGAGGGGCATTTGCGCCGATACGTGCTCTCAGCCCCTGATGTGGCCGAGAATGTGCCATGCCGGACCGTGTTCCATCACGCATGCTCGTGCGACCCTGACTCGGCCCGACGCCCGTGACCGTGAGAGGACCCATGCAGCGAGAGACAGAGCAGCTCCGGGTCGGCCGGGAGCCGGACGCCGTGCCACGGGCCCGGGCGTTCGCACTGGCGCAGCTGCACGACCTGGACGCTGACCAGCTCTCCGCCGATGTCGCCCTGGTGGTGACCGAGCTGGTGACCAACGCCCTGCTGCACGTGGGCCCGCCGGTGTTCCTCCGGCTGCTGCCGACCCCGGACGGGGTCCGGATCGAGGTGCAGGACTCCGGGTCGCACGCGCCATTGCGGGGGCGGGCCGGCGCGGACGGCATGACGGGGCGAGGCATCAGGGTCGTCGAGGCGCTCACCGCCAGCTGGGGGATCGAGAGGGTTGGCGGCGGGAAGGTCGTGTGGTGCGAGTTGCGAGCCGGCAGCGCCGATCTCGACGCGACCCGCGCTGTCGAGGAGGACATCGATGCTCTCCTCGCGGCGTGGGACGACGTCCCCGATGGAGAGGTGCGCTACCGGGTGGACCTCGGTGACGTCCCCACCGACCTGTTGCTCGCGGCGAAGGCTCACGTCGACAACCTGGTGCGCGAGTTCGCATTGGCCTCCGCCGGAGCCGCGTCCGGCCACAGTGCCCTTGTGCCGGCGCACCTCGCCGAGCTGATCGAGACCGTGGTGAACCGGTTCGCCGAAGCACGACAGGCGATCAAGCGGCAGGCGTTGGCCGCCTCCGCCCGCGGGGAGACTCGCACGCAGCTCACGCTGGAGCTGACGGCAGGGTCCGTCGACGCCGGAGAGGACTATCTCGCCGCGATGGACGAGGTGGACGCCTACGCGCGCGCCGCCCGGCTGCTCACCCTGGAGACGCCTCCGCAGCACCGGCTGTTCCGGAGGTGGTACGTCGAGTCGCTGGTCGAGCAGCTCCGGCGGATCGTCTCGGGCGGGCCCCAGATCCCGCCGAAGACGCTCGAGCAGCGGCTGTTGGAGGAGCTGGGGACGGTGGCCGCGGCGCAACGTGCATCGGCCTGGGCGGCCCGGCTCCAGCAGGCAACGGCCGCGTTCGCCCAGGCGACGTCCGGCGACGACGTGGCCCGCGTAGTCGTCACCGAAGGCGTCCGGGCGATGGGTGCCTCGGGCGGTGTCCTGTTCGTCCCTCGCGGCGAACGCGAGCTCGAGGTCATCGGTGCAGTCGGCTTCGGCGAGCCGCTCGTCGAGCGGCTCCGCGGCGAGGCTCGGGACGCTGCCTTGCCGGCCGCGTCGACCATGCGCACCCGACAGGCGGTATGGCTCGAGTCGAGGCAGGAACGTGACGAGCGGTTCCCGGAGCTCAGGAACCTCGAGCCGGAGACCATGTCCGTGTGCGCCGTCCCGCTGCTCGTCGGGGACCGGGTGGTGGGAGCGATGCGGTTCAGCTTCGACGCGCAGCACTTGTTCGACGCTGAGGAGCGGGCCTTCGTGGAGGCGTTGGCCGCGCAGGCCGCTCAGGCCCTCGACCGCAGCGTTCTCTACGAGGCCGAGCGGGTGGCCCGCGCCTCGGCCGAGGAGCTGGCCGAGCGCCTGGAACGCTTCCAGCGAGTGACGGGGGAGCTCGCGGCCGCGGCGACGGTGGAGGACATCGCCGAGGTCGTGGTCACCCATGCGGCGCAGGCTCTGGACTCTCCGCTGGCCAGCGTGTCGCTGGTGGTCGCGGACGACACGCTGCGGCTGGTCCGCGTGACCGGCGCCCGGGCCGGCGTGGCGAAGCGCTGGGAGACCTACCCGATCAGTGCGGCGCTGCCGGCCAGCGAAGCCGTACGCAACAACGCCCCGGTCATCGTCTACACCCGCCAGGAGCTGCGCGACCGCTTTCCCTCCGTGGCAGGCGACGTGGAGGACGAGAGGTCACTGGTATGTGTCCCCCTGTCCATCGGCGACCTGCGACTGGGGGTGATCTCACTCAGCTTCGAACCCAGTCGCGACGTTGCGGACCCGGCGCACCTGCGCTTCCTGACCACGCTGGCCGATGCGTGTGCCCAGGCCCTTCAGCGGGCCAACGCGCTGGCGGAGGCCCGCGTCGCGGGCGACAAGCTGTCCTTCCTCGCGGAGGCCTCGGCCGAGCTGGCCCGCAGCCTGGACTACCGGGTCACGCTGGGCAACGTCGCGCGGCTCATCGTGCCGCGCCTTGCCGACTGGTGCTCGATCCAGATCATCGACGGCGGTCAACTCGTGACCGTCGCGGTGGCGCACACCGACCCCGCCATGGTTGAGCTCGCGAGCGAGCTGCAGGAGCGCTACCCGGTCGACCCCAACGCGCCGACCGGGGCGCCGAACGTCATCCGCACCGGCGAACCGGAGCTCTATCCCGACATCACCGACGAGATGATCGTCGCCGGGGCGATCGACGAGGAGCACCTGCGGGTCATCCGCGAGCTCGGGCTGTCCAGCGTCCTCACCGTTCCGCTCACCGGTGCCACCGGGACGTTCGGTGCGATCAGCCTCGTCGCGACGGACTCCGGCCGTCACTACGACGAGGACGACGTGGCCTTCGCCTCCGACCTCGCTCGACGGGCTGCGGTCGCGGTGGAGAACGCCGAGGCGTTCCAGCGGCAGACCGGCCGGCTGGCCGCGATCACCCGGATCGCCGAGGCGGCCCAGCACGCCATCCTCCCGCCGGTCCCGCGCCGCGTCGGCTGTATCGACATCGAGGCCGCCTACACCAGCGCCGCACGCGAAGCGTTGGTCGGCGGTGACCTGTACGAGGTGGTGTCCGTGGACGGCGGCGTGCGTCTGATCATCGGTGATGTCCGGGGCAAGGGGCTCGACGCCGTGCGGATGGCGACCGTTGTGCTTGGCGAGTTCCGGGCCGCTGCGGTGGACCGCGACAACATCGCTGCAGTCGCACGCCAGATGGACCAGCGGCTGCGCAGCTACCTGGGTGACGAGGACTTCGTCACGGCCCTGATCGCCCAGATCGGCGATGACGGCACCTGTGAGGTCGTCTGCTGCGGCCACCCGCCGGCGCTGGTCGCCGCGCACGGCGGGTACCGCTACATCGGCAACGCCGACAGCCTGCCGCTCGGCCTCGGGGCCGACCCCCAGCCGGCGAGCACCGTGCTCGAGCCCGGCGACCGCCTCCTCCTGTACACCGACGGCCTGCTCGAGGCCCGTGGCGCCGACGGGAAGTTCATCGAGCTCGACGAGGTGGCTGCGCCACTGACCGACGGGCCGCTTGACAGCGTGTTGGAGCGCATCCAGGCCTCGCTGAAGGGCCTGGTGGGTGGAAGCCTTGCCGACGACCTGGCGCTGTTGGTCGCGGAGTACCGCCCGGCCTGACCCGTACGCCGTGGACCGCCGTCGGGCGGCTATGTTGCGTCCGTGGCCGACCCCGTCTACCGCCCCGTCATCAACGTTGCCCGCCTGGTGTTCGCCGCCCAGGGACTGCGGTTCACGATCCTCGGCAGTGAGAACGTCCCGCGTGTCGGCGGCGCCGTGATGGTCATCAACCACATCGGCTACATGGACTTCACCTATGCCGGGTTCGCCGCTCACCCCTCGCGGCGGCTGGTTCGCTTCATGGCCAAGAAAGAGGTCTTCGACCACCCGGTCTCGGGCCCGCTGATGCGCGGGATGCGTCACATCCCAGTGGACAGGGACGCGGGGGCCAACTCTTTCCGCACCGCCGTCCAGGCCTTGCGCGACGGCGAGATCGTCGGTGTCTTCCCGGAGGCGACGATCAGCCGCTCCTTCGAGCTCAAGGAGTTCAAGGCCGGTGCCGTCCGGATGGCGTCGGCGGCGAAGGTCCCGCTGCTCCCGACCGTCCTGTGGGGGTCACAGCGGGTCTGGACCAAGGACCACCCGAAGCGACTGGGCCGCACCAAGGTAGCCATCTCCATCGCCGTGGGCGAGCCGATCCCGCCGCCCAAGGGTTCCGACGTGCCCGAGGTGACCGAGCAGCTGCTGGCCCGGATGGCATCTCTTCTCGAGCAGGTCCAGGCCTCCTATCCGGATCGGCCGTCCGGCGAGGACGACCGCTGGTGGCTGCCGGCCCGGCTCGGAGGGTCCGCCCCCACGCCGGAGGAGGCGGCCCGCCTTGACGACGAGGAACGGCTCCGCCGACTCGAGCGACGGGCTGCTCGCGAGGCTCGCTGAGCGCCGTCTGCCAGAATGTCGGCGCGTCCTGCGCACGCGTGGCACGACGGGGCGGCCCTTCTTTCCTCGACTGGGAGCGGGTTGTAGGTGACGGAGACGAGCGCGACGCCACGCGGCGCGTCCTCGCCGCCCATTGTGGCCAAGACGCGCGTGCTGCTCGTCGAGGACGACGAAGGCGACGCATTCCTCGTCCGCGAGCTGCTGCTCGACGCGGCTGTCGACATCGACCTGGTCCGGGTGCGCTCGCTGGCGGAGGCCCATCAGCACCTTCCGGAGCAGTACCACTGCGTGCTGCTCGACCTCGGGCTGCCGGACGCGCAGGGCATGGAGGCGTTGCGGACGGTGCTGGACGCGGCCCCCAACATCGCCGTTCTGGTGCTCACCGGGCTCGCCGACGAGCATCGGGGGACCGAGGCCGTCGCGGCCGGCGCCCAGGACTATCTCGTCAAAGGCACGATCGACGGCCAGCTGCTCACCCGCGCCATCCGGTACGCCGTCGAGCGCAAGCGTGCGGACGAGTCGACGCGCCGTCTCTACGAGTCCGAGGCGCGGGCCGCAGAGAATGCGCGCCTCGAACGCGGGCTGCTGCCACAACCGTTGGTCAGCAGTCGCGGTGTCGAGGTCGTGACGCGCTACCGGCCCGGCCGGCACCAGTCGCTGCTCGGCGGCGACTTCTACGACGTCGTGGAGTGCAAGGACGGCTCACTCTTCGCCATGATCGGTGACGTCGCCGGGCACGGGCCGGACGAAGCAGCGCTGGGTGTATGCCTGCGGATCGCCTGGCGCACGCTGGTGCTCGCGGGGGTGGACCCGGACACGGTGCTGCCGTCCATGGATGCAGTCCTGTCCAGCGAGCGGTCGAGCGAGGAGGTGTTCGCCACCGTCTCGATGGTGCGGATCGACCCCGAACAGCGCGCCGCGCGGTTCTGGCTCGCCGGCCATCCGTTGCCCGTGCTGCTCGACCACGACATCACCCCGGTCCCTGACGAGGCGGCGGGGACTGCCCTGGGCATCGTGGACGGGGACTTCTGGCCCGGGTTCGACCTCGAGTTCGACCGGACCTGCCGGCTCATGCTCTACACCGACGGCCTGATCGAGGGCTACGACGGCCAGGGCGGGCGCCGGCGCCTCGGCGAGGACGGAATGCATCGCCTGCTGCTGGACCTGATGGGCACCGGACTCGGCGCCAGCGAACTCACCGACGCCCTCCTTGCCGAGGTCCGTGAACGCAACGGCGGCGAGCTCACCGACGACGTCGCGTTGCTGATCCTCTCCTGGACAGACGAGGCGTGACGCCCACGACTCTGCGACGCCGGCTTCTCGTGGCGTTCGTCGCGATCGGCGCGGTCACCGCGCTCGGCCTCTCGGCAGTGGTCCTTACGGCCGTCCGGTCGGTGGCCGCGCAGAACCGGGTCACCCAGACGCTTTTCACGTCGTACGCGGGAACGGCGGAGCTCAACCAGGCAATCCTCGACGAGGACATCGGGTTCCGGGGCTTCGCCCTCACCCGCGAGGAACGGTTCCTCCAGCGGTACGTCGAGGGCCAGCGAACGGTCGAGGTGATCGCCAAGCGGCTCGACGCCAACGAGGGGCACCTGCCCCAGATCCGGGCGGCCCGGCGGGCGGTGCTCGCACGGGTGCAGGAGTGGCGCACCTCGGTGTTGGATCCGGCCATCGCCCGGGTTCGTGCCGGTGGTCGGGTCACGACGGCTGACCTGGTGCGCAGCCAGGAGGAGTACGACGCCGTGCGCGCCGCCGCGGCGCGCTACCGGGCGCTGATCCTGGCCGAGCGCAAGGCCAGTGTGCGCGACCTGGAACGCCAGAACGTGACGCTCTACGTGGTCATCGGACTCGGGCTCACGCTCCTGCTCGTGATCGGTGTCCTGTCCTGGCTCGGGCTTCGCCGATGGGTCATCCAGCCCCTCGAGCAGCTCGGGCACGAGGTGGACCGGGTGGAGCACGGCGAGCTCGCACACGAGGTGGTGGTGACGGCGTCGCCCGCCGAGATCGCCACCCTGGCCGGCCAGATCGACCGGATGCGGCTGCGCATCCTCGAGGAGTACGCGTCGGCCGTCGGGGCCCGGCACCAGGCGTTGGAGGCGCAGCAGCTGGTCGAGGAGCAGGCCGAGGACCTGCGGCGATCCAACGCCGAGCTGGAGCAGTTCGCCTATGTCGCCTCGCACGACCTCCAGGAGCCGTTGCGGAAGGTCGCGAGCTTCTGTCAGCTGCTCGAGCGCAGGTACAAGGACCAGCTCGACGAGCGCGGCGAGCAGTACATCGCGTTCGCGGTCGACGGTGCCAAGCGCATGCAGCAGCTCATCAACGACCTGCTCGCGTTCTCGCGGGTGGGCAGGATGACCACCGGTTTCACCGACGTCGACCTGGACCAGGCGTTCTCCCAGGCCGTTGCCCAGCTCGACGTCGTGATCTCCGAGTCGGGCGCGCAGGTGACCTCGGACCCGCTTCCGAGCGTCGAGGGAGCGCAGAGCCTGCTGGTGCAGCTGTTCCAGAACCTGGTGGGCAACGGGGTGAAGTTCCACGGGGACGCACCGCCGCGGGTTCACATTGGTGTCACCCCGGCCGGTGACATGTGGGAGTTCACCTGCAGGGACAATGGCATCGGCATCGAGCCGCAGTACGAGGAGAAGATCTTCGTCATCTTCCAGCGCCTGCACGGTCGTGATGTCTATAGCGGGACGGGCATCGGGCTCGCGATGTGCAAGAAGATCGTGGAGTATCACGGTGGTCGCATGTGGCTCGACACGACGGTGACGGACGGGGCGGCGTTCAGGTGGACGTTGCCGGTGAACCAAGGAGGACCCACTCGATGACGCAGCCGATTGTCGCCCGCCAGATCGAGGTACTTCTCGTGGAGGACGACCCGGGTGACGTGCTGATGACCCGCGAGGCGTTCGAGGACCACAAGGTCCAGAACCAGCTGCATGTCGTCAACGACGGCGTCGAGGCGATGGCGTTCCTGCGTCGCGAGGGCGAGCACGCCGACGCGCCGCGGCCCGACCTGGTGCTGCTCGACCTCAACCTGCCGCGGATGGACGGCCGGGAGGTCCTCAACGCGATCAAGTCCGACCCTGACCTCGCCAGCATTCCCGTCGTGATCCTGACGACGTCCGAGGCCGAGGAGGATGTGCTGCGCAGCTACTCGCTGCATGCCAACGCCTATGTGACGAAGCCGGTGGACTTCGACCGGTTCATCAAGGTCGTGCGGCAGATCGACGATTTCTTCGTCACCGTCGTCCGGCTGCCGAACCGCTGACCGAGGTCAGGAGGTCGGGGTCTCCTCGTTCTCGCTGGTCGTCCAGCGCTCGATGCGCTCCATGCCCAGCACTAGGCCGAGCAGCGCCACTGGGACGAGCAAGAGCACGAACATCATCGAGGTCACCTTGTGCCGGTCGGGTCTCTGGAGACCCTGACGGAGCCTCCTGACCGAGTATCGGTCCGGACCCCGCCGACCTTGACTGCGCCGCGCGGGCGCGTGACCGTCCCGTTACCGCATCTGGGAAGATCGCCAGGTGGTCAGCCTGCCGAGCATCTCCTACTCCATAACGGTGCGCCTCGAGGCGCCCGCCAGCGGCAACGCGGTGAGCCGCCTCACGACGGCCGTCGAGCAGGCTGGCGGCATCGTCACCGCCCTCGACGTGACCGCCTCAGGCCAGAGCCGGCTGAGCATCGACGTCACGTGCGCGGCCAGCGACACCGCGCACGCCCAGCAGATCACCGCTGCCCTCGCGGCCGTGGAAGGCGTGCGGATCGGGAAGGTGTCGGACCGGACCTTCCTCATGCACCTGGGCGGCAAGATCGAGGTCACGTCCAAGGTCCCCATCCGCAACCGCGACGACCTGTCGATGATCTACACGCCGGGGGTGGCCAGGATCTGCCTGGCGATCGCGGAGAACCCCGAGGACGCCCGCCGGCTCACCATCAAGCGCAACATGGTCGCCGTCGTCACCGACGGGTCCGCCGTCCTTGGCCTCGGCAATCTGGGGGCGCTCGCTGCGCTGCCGGTGATGGAAGGCAAGGCTGCACTCTTCAAGCGGTTCGCCGGGATCGATGCGTTCCCGATCTGCCTGGACACCCAGGACGTGGACGAGATCGTGCGCGCGGTGGAGCTGATCGCCCCCGTGTTCGCGGGCATCAACCTCGAGGACATCTCCGCGCCGCGATGCTTCGAGATCGAGCGGCGGCTCCGCGAGAAGCTCGATATCCCGGTCTTTCACGACGACCAGCACGGCACGGCGATCGTCGTCCTGGCCGCTCTCACCAACGCACTCAAGGTGGTGGGCAAGCGGCTGGAGGACGTGCGCATCGTCATGTCGGGTGCGGGGGCGGCCGGCATGGCCATCCTCACGGTCCTGCTGGCTTCCGGGGCCAAGCACGTCGTCGTGGCTGACAAGGACGGAATCGTGCATCGGTCGCGGCCCGGGCTCGGTCCCGAGCTGGTCTGGCTCACCGACAACACGAACGAGCAGGGTCTCGTCGGAACGCTGCGCGACGCCCTGGCCGGTGCCGAGGTCTTCATCGGGGTGTCGGCGCCGAACATCCTCACGGGTGACGACATCGCCACGATGGCCCCCGGCAGCATCGTGTTCGCACTGGCGAACCCGGTGCCCGAGGTCGATCCGGTCGTCGCGTCGGAGTACGCCGCCGTGGTGGCAAGCGGTCGCAGCGACTTCCCCAACCAGATCAACAACGTGCTGGCCTTTCCTGGCGTGTTCCGCGGCCTGATCGACGCCCACAGCCGGACGGTCACGGTGCAGACCCTGATCGCCGCGGCGCACGCGTTGGCGGCGGTCGTCTCCGACGAGGAGCGCAACGCCAGCTACATCGTGCCGAGCGTGTTTCACCCCGACGTCGCGGGTGCGGTTGCGGCGGCCGTCAGCTCCGCGGTCCGGAGCACAGAGCCGGCCCGATGAGTCTGACCGGGCGGCTGCTCGTGGCGGCGCCGGCCCTGACCGAGGCGACCTTCGTGCGCACCGTCGTCCTCCTGCTCGACCACGATGCCGACGGCGCTCTGGGAGTCGTGGTCAACCGGCCCACGCCGGTCGACGTCTCGGAGGTGTTGCCGAGCTGGCAGCCCTACGCGACAACACCAGGGGTGCTGTTCCAGGGCGGCCCGGTGTCACTGGACTCGGCCCTCGGGCTCGCGAGCGTCTCGGGCGGCACCGAGGACGAGCCGATCGGCTGGCGGCGCGTCGCCGGTGCCCTGGGACTGCTCGACCTGGACGCACCGCCGGAGGTGGTGGCTGGGGAGATGGCGGCGCTGCGGATCTTCGCGGGGTACGCCGGGTGGGGGGCCGGCCAGCTCGAGATGGAGCTCGCCGAGGGGTCGTGGTACGTCGTGGCCGCTCAACCGGACGACGCGTTCTCGGCCGATCCGGCGGGGCTGTGGCGGGCGGTGCTGCGTCGCCAGACCGGCGAGCTGGCGCTGCTTTCGACCTACCCCGCGGACCCGTCGCTGAACTGACCGATCGAGACCGCGTGGCCGGCGACCGTGACGGGCAGCCCGTCGCCGGCCGGGACATCGACCGTGAGCGTGCTGGGACGGCCCATGTCCTCGCCCTGCAGCAGCGTGATGCGGCCGGACGGCGGCAGCAGGCCCAACGAGCGCAGGTAGGCGCCGAACGCGGCCGCTGCCGCGCCGGTGCCCGGGTCCTCGACCACCCCGCCGGGCGGAAAGGGGTCCCGGACGTGGAAGACCTCCGCGGAGGCCTGCCACACCAGCTGCACGGTCGTCCAGGTGCGGTCTGCCATCAAGGCCGCGAGCCGGTCGAAGTTGTAGTCCAGGGCGGCCAGCCGCTCGCGGCTGCGCGCCGCGATGACCGGGTGCCAGGCGCCGGCGTAGGCAAGCCGTGGCGGCAGGGCAGGGTCCAGATCGGCGGCCGCCCAGCCCAGCGCCGTCAGCGTCTCGGCGAGATCGGTGTCGGCAATCGCTTCGACCCGTGGGGGAACGCTGGTCAGTGCCGCGACGACGGCACCCGCCTCGTCGTACCAGGTGTCGACCGCGACCTCACCCGCCAGCGTGTCGAACAGGAGCGGAGCCGGGCCGTCGCGGTCCGCCAGCGCCACGGCCGAGGCGATCGTCGCGTGCCCGCAGAACGGGACCTCGGCCAGCGGGCTGAAGTAGCGGACTGCGAGGTGTCCGGCGGGGGCAGCGGAGGCGGACAGGAAGGCGGTCTCCGAGTAGCCGACGTCGGCCGCGATCTGCTGCATCGTGGCTGCGTCGAGGTCGGCAGCATCGAGGACCACACCGGCCGGGTTCCCGGCCGCCGGATCTCGCGTGAAGGCCGTGTAGCGAAGGATCTTTACGAGTGAGCTCATGGCAGTGCCAGCCTAGACTTGGGACATGACGACTCCAGGCATCGATCAGCCGGGCATCGATGCGCCGGGCATCGGCGGCGGCACCGACACGCTGTTGGAGCGGGAGGTCGACCGGACGCCGCGGACGGCGCACAGCGACGGAGACCACGAGCGGTTCGCGCACTACGTCCGCAAGGAGAAGATCCTCGAGTCCGCGGTCAGTGGCGACCCGGTCATCGCGCTGTGCGGGAAGGTCTGGGTGCCAGGCCGCGACCCGCAGCGCTTCCCGGTCTGCCCGGCCTGCAAGGAGATCTACGGCCAGATCCCCGGTGGCGACGAGGGCGGCGGCTCCGGCGGTCCGGGGGACTGACGGGGGCTAGTAACCGCCGACGCCACGAAACGTACGGATTTGGTCAAACGTCTCCCGTTTTCGGTACGTCGACGGATACGGTCGGCCCGTGGCGCGGTCAGGTCCGCGCCGGAAAAGTCGGGGAGCCTCATGAAGAACCTGCCCTCCAGGCGCGCGTTGGGCTGTGGCCTTGCCGTCGCCGGTCTCGTCGCCGTCTCGTCACTCACCGGCCCGGCCGCCTCGGCCCGGGTAGCCACCGACGCTCGGGGCGTGTGTGTGCCGGGCGCCGGCTCCGCTGCGCGTGCGATGCACGGTGCCAAGGACGCCAACGAGCTCACTCGCGCTCAGGTTGCGGCCATCGAGCGCGCCACCAAGTCGGCGCTGGCGCAGAAGCGCGCGAATGCTGCAAAGCACGGTGACACGTTCACCGGCGCCCGGCTGGCCAACGGCTCGGTCACCGTTCCCGTCTACTTCCACGTGGTACAGGCCGGTACCGCCCTGTCTCAGGGCAACATCCCGGCCAAGCAGGTGACCGACCAGATCGCGGTGCTCAACGCGGCGTACAGCGCGACGCCGTTCAAGTTCGCGCTGACGGCCACCGAGCACACCACGAACTCGAAGTGGTTCACCGGGCTGAGGTCCGGCAGCAGGAACGAGAAGCAGATGAAGGCGGCCCTGCGCAAGGGGGGCAAGAACGCCCTGAACATCTACACGGCCTCGCTGGCCAACGGCCTCCTCGGCTGGGCAACGTTCCCGAGCAGCTACGCCAGCAACCCGACGTACGACGGCGTGGTCATCGAGTACAGCTCCGTCCCGGGCGGCACGGCCGCGCCGTACAACCTGGGTGACACCGCGACGCACGAGGCGGGCCACTGGGTCGGGCTCTACCACACCTTCCAGGGCGGTTGCACCGGCGGCGACTTGGTCGCCGACACAGCTCCGGAGGCCTCCGCGGCCTTCGGGTGCCCGGTCGGTCGGGACACCTGCACGTCGGACTCTCTCGTGGACCCGATCCGCAACTTCATGGACTACACCGATGACGCCTGCATGAACTCGTTCACCGCGGGTCAGGCAACGCGCTCGTCCGACCAGTGGGTGGCCTTCCGCGCCTGACGCTCGTCGCCGCCCGCTCGGTCAGATGTCGGTCATGCCGTACATCTCGCCGAGCGGGTCGGCGAGCAGCTCGAGCCGGGCTCCGTCGGGGTCACGGAAGTAGATCGAGACCTCGCTCTCCAGCAGGTACTCCACGCCCGCATCGTCGAGCTTGCCGCGCAGGCGTTCCCAGCGACCCGGCTCCACCGAGATGGCGATGTGGTGCAGTCCGCCCAGCACCTCTTGGTAGGGACCGACGTCGAGTCCCGGGAAGTCGAAGAAGGCCAGCCGGTTGCCGTTGCCGATGTCGAAGAAGAAGTGGTTGGACCCCCGGTAGTCACGGTTCTCGAACAGCTCCGTCAGGGGGAACTCGAGCAGCTCCTGGTAGAAGCGGATCGTCTGCTCGACGTCGGAGCTGACCAGGGCGAAGTGGTGCAGGCCGCGGGCGGAGGAGGCCGGTCGTTCTCCGGGCGGCGCGAGATAGGCCTCTTTGAGGCGTGCCCGCTCGGCGGCGATGCGCTCCAGATCGTCCGTGTTCGGCATCGGGTCGGTCATGGCGAAAGGCTACCGTCGGACCTGCCGCGCGTTAGCGTTTCGAGCCCGATGTGCGTCGGCGCGGGAGTCAGAGGAGGTGCGAGCTGAGGCAGAGTCGCGGCCGACAGCCGGTGCACACCGCCTACGTCCCCGCTGACCAGTTCGTTGCGGACACGGCGCAGCGCTGGGGCGCCGACGCGCTGCAGGCGCTGCAGGCGCATGCGCCGGACGCGGCTTCCCTCGGTGTGGATCCCGACGTCTACCGGCGCGTGGTCGCCAAGCTGGGGGCCGAGCCGGTCGAGGACCTGCGGGTCGATTTCGAGGACGGGTACGGCGGGCGGCCGGACGACGAGGAGGACGCGGACGCGTCGCGGGCCGGCGCCCTGTTCGCCGGGACGGGGCCGGTTCGGCTCGGCGTACGCATCAAGTCCTTCGAGGCGATCACGCGCGAGCGCTCGCTGCGCACTCTCGACCTCCTGCTCTCCGGGTGCGAGCGGTTGCCGGACGACTTCGTCGTCACGCTGCCGAAGGTGACCGGGCCGGAGCAGGTGCTCGCGATGCGCGAGGTGCTGGACGGCCTGGGGCCGGAATGCGCGCGGGTGCGCTTCGAGGTGCAGATCGAGACGCCGCACGCGGTGGAGGCGATGACGCAGATCGCGGATGCTGTCGGTGAGCGTTGTGTCGGCCTGCACTACGGCACGTATGACTACTCGGCTGCGCTAGGGGTGGCCGCGGCACACCAGTCGCTGGACCATCCCGTCGCGGACCACGCCAAGTCGGTGATGCAGGTAGCGGCAGCGTCTCGGGGGCTCGACGTCGTCGACGGATCGTCGAACGTGCTGCCTGTTGGCGACACCACCGCCGTGCGGTCGGCGTGGCAGCTGCACGGGGGGCTCGTACGCCGGTCGCTCGTGCGCGGCATCTACCAGGGCTGGGACATGCATCCGGCCCAGCTCGTGAGCCGGTACGCGGCGGTGTTCTCGTTCTACCGGGAGGGCTTGCAGGCGACGGCCCAGCGGTTGCGCGCGTACGTCGAGCAGGTGAGCGGCGGCGTCCTGGACGAGCCGGCGACGGCGCGGGCCATGACGGGCTACCTATTGCGCGGACTGGACTGCGGTGCCCTCGACGACGTCGAGGTGACCGAGGCGACCGGGCTCGACAGGGCCGCGCTGCTCGCGCTGTCCTGACGTGGTGAGCCGTCAGTGGCGGGTGGCGCGGGCGTGAGCATCGACGGCGACCTTCCGTACGTGGACGAGCATGCAATCACCATCGCGTCGCCTCATGACGTGGTCTGGACCGCCTTGTTGCGTTACGTGGCAGCATCGCTCGACGCCTCGAGAAGTCCGCTGGCATGGCTGCTTGGCACAACGCCACGATCGGGCTTCGAGATCGCGGAGACAGTTGATGGTGAAGGACTCGTCCTGGCTGGGCGTCATCGGTTCTCGCGCTACAGGTTGGTCTTCGAGCTCCATGACACGGCAACTGGCCAGACCCGGCTGAACGCCAAGACGTACGCGGCGTTCCCCGGGCCGCACGGGCGTGCCTATCGCATCGTCGTGATCGGGAGCGGAGCTCACATGCTCGTGACCACCCACATGCTGCGGGCCGTACGGGGCCGGGCCATGCGCGCGTAGCAACCGACTCGGGAGCCGTGACCGCAGACGCGAGCTGACCGTTCATCCCCCAGTCCTTCGGCCCATGTCGGCTTGTCCACCAGGCGGATCAGCGTCGGTGAAACTGTCGGCGGCGTCGCCTAGAATCGAACACATGTTCGAGGATGGTGCGGGCCCCGGTGAGGCCGGTGGGCAGGCACCGACCACGCCACCTATCCGTGATACCGAGGTGCCATCGGTTCCGACCGTGTGGGGGTCGTCGAATCCGTTGGATGTGTTGGAGCCGGGGCCGGAGCTGGCGGCGCTGCTGGGTTCGTTGGACGAGCGGGTGTTGGGCGGCTATGACCTGGTTTCGTTCTTGAGCGGGTGTGAGCGGCTGGTGTCCTGGGCGCAGGCCCGGCAGCTGGCGGGGATCCGGGAGCTGGCCCGGCGCCGCCCGTCGCTGACCGCCCGGACACCGGCGGACCCGGGCGACACCCGTGGCCG
>JAVEDB010000025.1 GCA_030841185.1 Actinomycetota bacterium | reverse complement strand
GCCTTCCTCAATGCGGCCTTCGGCATCTGCCTGGGCTGCGAGCTCTATCTGTTGTTCCGACGTTCTTCTCGTTCGCACAAGGAGGTCACCGCATGAGCCACAGCGACGTGCTGGTCGATGCCGACTGGGTCGAGTCTCACCTGGATGACGACAAGGTCGTCCTCGTCGAGGTCGACGAGGACACGGCCGCCTACGACAAGAACCACATCAAGGGAGCCGTCAGGCTGGACTGGAAGAAGGATCTGCAGGACCCGGTCCGCCGCGACTTCGTGAACAAGGATCAGTTCGAGTCGCTGCTCTCCGAGCGCGGCATCGCCAACGACGACACCGTCGTTCTCTACGGCGGCAACAACAACTGGTTCGCGGCCTACGCCTACTGGTACTTCAAGCTGTACGGCCACGGCGACGTGAAGCTGCTCGACGGCGGCCGCAAGAAGTGGGAGCTGGACTCGCGCGAGCTTGTCGACGGTGCCGTGCAGCGGGCGAGCACGTCGTACACCGCGTCCGAACAGGACAAGTCGATCCGTGCCTTCCGCGACGAGATCGAGGCCGCGATCGGGCAGCAGAACCTCGTCGACGTCCGCTCTCCCGACGAGTTCGCCGGTCGGCTGGCTGCGCCCGCGCATCTCCCGCAGGAGCAGGCGCAGCGCAACGGTCACATCCCGACCGCGAAGAACATCCCCTGGTCGCAGACCGCCAACGACGACGGCACCTTCAAGAGCGACGACGAGTTGAAGAAGCTCTACGAGGACAAGGGCGTCGACTTCTCGAGGGACACGATCGCCTACTGCCGGATCGGCGAGCGGTCGTCGCACACCTGGTTCGTGCTGCACGAGCTGCTGGGCCAGCCGAACGTGAAGAACTACGACGGGTCGTGGACGGAGTGGGGATCCCTCGTGGGTGTCCCGATCGAGTTGGGGGACCAGGCCTGATGTGCGGCGCGAAGGCAGGAGGCCCCTCGACCGAGGGGGTGACCCTGGACAACGAGTCGGTGGTGCAGGGCACGGTGACCCGCGGCGGCGAGCCCGTCGCGGGCGCATACGTCCGGCTGCTCGACGGCGGCGGCGAGTTCACGGCCGAGGTGCCGACGTCGGCGACCGGGCAGTTCCGCTTCTATGCGGCGCCGGGCCGCTGGACCTTGCGAACTCTCGCTCCCAGCTCCGCGGCGGTGGACCGATCCGTCGTGGCAGCCAAGGGCTCGGTCGTCGAGGTGGCTGTATCCCTGGACTGACCAGGGAGTCCGCTGTGATCAAGCGGCGCTGGCGGGGAGTCGATGCACGAGCGGTGAAGGTCACCGCCGCCTGCCTGCTGATGGCTGGGTGCGCCGCTGGGCCGGGCAGTGGGGTCCGGGCGTCGCTCGGATCGACCGAGGGTTGGCCGCAGGTGCCCGTCGACGCGTTCCCTGCCGCCGTAGCGCGGGTGGTCGACGGTGACACGTTCGTGGCCCGCCGGTCCGGCCGCGATGTCCGGGTGCGGCTGATCGGGATCGATGCGCCGGAGTCCGTCAAGCCCGATGCACCGGTGCAGTGTTTCGGACCCGAGTCGGCTCGGGCCCTCACCGAACTGCTGCGGCCCGGGACGCGGCTCATGGCGCACTACCAGGGGACGACCGAGCGGGATCAGTACGGCCGGGACCTGTGGGACGTGTGGGTGGCCGGCCGTTTCCTGCAGGCCGAGCTGGTCAGCCGTGGGCTGGCGCGGGCTCGCGCCTACCGCCCACAGACCGAGTACGCCGACGTCTTGGAGCAGCTCGGTCAGCAGGCCGAGACAGCGCATCTCGGCCTCTTCGGCGCGTGTCCACGCGGCGACGCAGCCTGAGCCCGTCGCGAGTCGCTCGGCGTAGACTCGTCATGTGGTCGACGTCATCTTTGCCTTGATCCTTGTTGCCGCCTTCCTCCTCCTAGCGGGCGTCGGCGGGCTCACGGCGTACCGGCTCTATCAGGGCCGGGACTAGGCGCCCGGGACCACCGTGGAGCTGCACCCCGACGCCCCGCCCGTTCTTGTCCCCGTCGCTTGGCTGGTCGGGACCTGGCGAGGTCTCGGCGTGGGTGGCTACCCCACGATCGAGGATTTTCGCTTCAGCCAGGAGGTGACCTTCTCCGAGACCCCGGGCAAGCCTTTCCTGCACTACGTCAGCCACAGCTGGTTGTTGGACGACGACGGCAACGAGGTCCGGCCGCTCTCGCAGGAGACGGGCTACTGGCGGCTGGCCGACGAGGGACGGGTCGAGGTCCTGTTGGCTCATCCGACCGGCTTCGTGGAGATCTGGCTGGGCACGGCTGACGCCGGGAAGGTCGAGCTGGCGACCGACGTGGTCGCCCGCACCGACACAGCCAAGGCCTACACGGCCGGACACCGGCTCTACGGCCTGGTCGACGGCGACCTGCTGTGGGCCTTTGACATGGCGGCGATGGACCAGCCGCTGCAGCCGCATATCTCCGCCAAGCTGCAGCGGGTCTGACATGGCCGACGACGAACGGTTCCTGCAGTCGACCTTGCGGTCGAGGGGCTACCGGCTGACGCCGCAACGCGAGCTCGTACTCCGCGCGGTGACCGAGCTGGGCCACGGGACGCCGGACGAGATCTGCGCCCGCGTGCAGACAACGGCAGGCGTCAACATCTCCACCGTCTACCGGACGCTGGAGCTGCTGGAGGAAGTCGGTCTGGTGACCCACACCCACCTCGGGCACGGCGCGCCGACCTACCACGCTGCGTCCGACGAGAACCACCTGCACATGGTCTGCCGGGACTGCGGCGCGGTCGCGGAGACCGACGTCTCAGCGGCCGATCCGCTGGTGCAACGACTCGCGCGTGACCACGGGTTCGACACGGACGTCGCGCATTTCGCCATCTACGGACGATGCCGGGACTGCTCGTCATGACCAGCCCCCTTCTCGCACTGCCTGGCGCGGTGCCGGCTGATGCTCCGGACCAGGACGTCGCCGCTCACTACGGTGACCCGTTCCGTGAGCAGCGCCGTCTGGAGTCGGGCGTCGGAGCCGTCGACCTCTCGCACCGACCAGTGCTGCGGATCACCGGACCCGACCGCCTGACCTGGCTGCACTCGTTGACCTCGCAGCACCTGGAGGCGCTGCCGCCCGGCGTTGCCTCCGAGGCTCTGATCCTGAGCCCCACCGGACACGTCGAGCACGCTCTCTACCTCGTGGACGACGGTGCCACCACCTGGGTGCACATCGAGCCGGGCACTGCCGGGACGCTCGTCGGGTGGCTGGACTCGATGCGGTTCTGGTCGAAGGTCGAGATCGAGGACGCGAGCACGTCGTACGCCGTGGTGTGGCAACCCGTCACCGAGCCCAGCGATGCGCACGTCAGCCGAGTCGTTACCGCGTCGGACGGGGTCCTGGCCGGACGCGACCTCTTCGTTCCGCGCGAGCAGCTTGTTGCCTTCGTCAGGGAGCCGGCGGGCATCTGGGCCTACGAGGCACTGCGGATCGCCGCGGGGCAGCCGCGACTGGGCTTCGAGACCGATCACCGCACGATCCCGCACGAGGTCAACTGGATCGGGCGTGCCGTCCACATGGACAAAGGCTGCTACCGCGGACAGGAGACGGTGGCCCGGGTGCACAACCTCGGCCGGCCGCCGCGGCGCCTCGTCATGCTGCACCTGGACGGCAGCGACTCACAGCTGCCCGCGCACGGCGATGCCGTGGAGCTCGACGGACGCGCCGTGGGCTTCGTGACGTCCGCAGCGCGTCACCACGAGCTGGGGCCCGTCGCCCTCGCGCTGGTCAAGCGGTCGACGCCGGAAGACGCGGAGCTGACAGCAGGAGGGATAGCGGCGTCCCAGCAGTCGCTCACGCGTGCCGAGCTCTAGGTGAGTTCGACGATGACGGTCACCGGGCCGTCGTTCACGAGCTCGAAGACACAGAGGCCCGGTTCGTCAAGGCGAC
>JAVEDB010000022.1 GCA_030841185.1 Actinomycetota bacterium | reverse complement strand
GCGCAGATCGAGGAGGCGCTCAAGGCCGGCCGGCTGCCCGCGGTCGTCGCGACGTCCTCGCTCGAGCTCGGCATCGACATGGGCGCCGTCGACCTGGTGATCCAGGTGGAGTCCCCGCCGTCGGTGGCGAGCGGTCTCCAGCGCGTCGGCCGTGCCGGGCACCAGGTCGGGGCGATCTCGCAGGGAGTGATCTTCCCGAAGTTCCGCGGCGACCTGGTGCAGACGGCCGTGGTCGCCGAGCGGATGCGCGACGGTGCCATCGAGGCGCTTGCCTTCCCCCGCAACCCGCTCGACGTGCTCGCCCAACAGGTCGTGGCGATGGTGTCCCTCGACGAGTGGGACGTGGAAGAGCTCTTCGACGTGGTCCGGCGAGCGGCCAACTACGCCGGGTTGCCGCGCTCGGCGTACGAGTCGGTGCTCGACATGCTCGCCGGTCGCTACCCCTCCGACGACTTCGCCGAGCTGCGCCCGCGGCTCGTCTGGGACCGCACGGCCGGCACGCTGACCGGTCGCCCCGGCGCCCAGCGGCTGGCGGTGACGAGTGGCGGCACGATTCCGGACCGCGGCCTGTTCGGCGTCTTCCTGGTCGGTGGGGAGCGGGCCGCGCGGGTCGGCGAGCTCGACGAGGAGATGGTCTACGAGTCCCGGGTGGGAGACGTCTTCACGCTCGGGTCCACGAGCTGGCGCATCGAGGACATCACGCACGACCGGGTGCTCGTGTCCCCGGCACCGGGCCAGCCGGGCCGGCTGCCCTGGTGGCACGGCGACGCGCTCGGCCGCCCGGTCGAGCTGGGCCGCGCGGTCGGTGCGTTCGTCCGCGAGGTGGGCGGCCTGTCGCCTGCGGCGGCGCGGCAGCGGGTCCTTGACTCCGGTCTCGACGACTGGGCCGCCGACAACCTGCTCGGCTACCTCGACGAGCAGCGGGCGGCCACCGGGCATGTCCCCGACGACCGCACCGTGGTCGTGGAGCGCTTCCGCGACGAGCTCGGTGACTGGCGGGTCGCGATCCATTCGCCCTACGGCGCTCAGGTGCACGCGCCGTGGGCGCTGGCAGTGGCGGCCCGGTTGCGGGAGCGGCACGGCATCGACGTGCAGGCGATGCACTCCGACGACGGGATCGTCCTGCGGCTCCCCGACACCGAGTTCACCGACGAGTCGGCACCGCCGGCGGCCGACGTGGCGGTGTTCGCGCCCGAGGAGATCGAGGCGATCGTCACCCAGGAGGTCGGCGGCTCGGCGCTGTTCGCGTCGCGGTTCCGCGAGTGCGCGGCCCGCGCGCTGCTGCTGCCGCGGCGCAACCCCGGCCGGCGCACTCCGTTGTGGCAGCAGCGGCAGCGCTCCGCGCAGCTGCTGTCCGTGGCGAGCGAATACGGCTCGTTCCCGGTCGTCCTCGAGACGATGCGCGAGTGCCTTCAGGACGTGTTCGACGTGCCGGGGCTGGTGGGTCTGATGCGCGATGTGGAGGCCCGGCGGGTGCGCTTCGTCGAGGTGGAGACGAGCCAGCCGTCGCCGTTCGCGCGCTCGCTACTGTTCGGCTACGTCGCCCAGTTCCTCTACGAAGGTGACTCACCGCTGGCCGAGCGGCGAGCCCAGGCCCTGGCACTCGACTCGGGGCTGCTCGCCGAGCTCCTCGGCCAGGCCGAGCTTCGCGAGCTGCTCGACCTCGACGCAGTGCTCTCCCTCGAGCAGGACCTGCAGCGCCGCTCCGAGGACCGCCGCGCCCGCGACGTCGAGGGCGTCGCCGACCTGTTGCGGCTGCTCGGGCCGCTGACCACCGGCGAGGCGGTCGAGCGCGGTGCGCAGCCGGCCTGGTTGGCCGACCTCGAGGAGTCGAGGCGGGCGATCCGGGTGCGGGTTGCGGGTGAGGAGCGCTGGGCCGCCATCGAGGACGCCGGTCGGCTGCGCGACGCGCTCGGCACCCCGTTGCCCGTCGGCGTCCCGCTCGCCTTCCTCGAGCCGGTGCGTGACCCGCTCGGCGACCTCGTGGCGCGCTACGCCCGCACCCACGGGCCGTTCACCGCGCCCGACGTGGCGCGCCGGTTCGGTCTCGGAGCCGCGCTGGTCGAGCAGTCGCTGCAGCGGCTGGCTTCAACGGGTCGGGTGGTGCAGGGCGAGTTCCTGCCCGGCGGTGCGGGCACCGAGTGGTGCGACGCCGAAGTCCTGCGGACCCTGCGGCGGCGATCGCTCGCCGCGCTGCGCCGCGAGGTCGAGCCGGTTCCGGTCGACGCCCTGGCCCGGTTCCTGCCCGCCTGGCAGCACCTGGGCAGCCGGCTGCGGGGAGTCGAGGGCGTGCTGCGGGCGGTCGAGCAGCTGCAGGGAGCGCCGGTGCCGGCCTCCGCCCTGGAAGGCCTCGTCCTGCCCTCGCGAGTGAGCGACTACACCCCGGCGATGCTCGACCAGCTGTCCGCCGCCGGTGACGTCATCTGGGCCGGGCACGGCTCGCTGCCGGGATCGGACGGCTGGGTCTCGCTGCACCTCGCCGACTCCGCGGCACTGACGTTGCCCGACAGCGACGCCGAGGCGGCGGCCGGTCCGCTGCACCAGCAGGTGCTCGCCGTGCTGGCACGTGGCGGCGGCTACTTCTTCCGACAGCTCTCCGACTCCATCGGCTCAACCGACGACGCGCCGTTGGTCACCGCGCTGTGGGACCTGGTGTGGTCCGGGCACGTCACCAACGACACATTGGCCCCGCTGCGCACCCTCGTCGGCTCGGCGGGCGCGCACCGCACCCGCCGGCCCGCTCCCCGGGGCCGCTACGGACGTGGCCGGCCGGCGATGCCCACCCGGTCCGGCCCACCTACCGTTGCCGGACGCTGGGGGCTGCTCCCCGATCGCGAGCCCGACCCGACGCGGCGGGCGCACGCGCTCGCGGAGGGCCTGCTCGACCGGCACGGAGTCGTGACCCGCGGCGCGGTGATGTCCGAGCGCGCACCCGGCGGTTTCGCGGCCGTCTATCGCGTGCTGGCCGCGTTCGAGGAGACCGGACGCTGCCGGCGCGGCTACTTCATCGAGGGGCTGGGCGCGGCGCAGTTCGCGCTGCCCGGTGCCGTCGATCGGCTCCGCGCAATGGCGGCCGCCACCGACCGCGGCGAGGTCGCGGTGAGCCGGGGCGACAGCTCGGTCGAGTCGGCGCGGGCACTGCTGCTCGCGGCGACCGACCCGGCGAACCCCTTCGGGGCGGCACTGCCGTGGCCGCGACGCGACGAGGAGGCCGGGCACAAGCCGGGGCGCAAGGCCGGAGCGCTCGTCGTCCTCGTCGACGGTCGGCTGGTGCTCTACGTCGAGCGGGGCGGCCGCACCCTGCTCACCTGGTCCGACGACCCGGCGCTGCTGCAGCCGGGCGTCGACGCGCTGGCTCTGGCGGTCCGTGAGGGACACCTCGGCAAGATCACCGTGGAGCGGGCCGACGGGGCCGGGGTGCTCGACTCGACCCTCGGTTCGGCCCTGGAGGCCGCCGGCTTCCACGCCACGACCCGCGGACTGCGCCTTCGCTCGTGACCAGGGCCGAGAGTCAGCGCCGGCCGTAGAGGAACCGGCGGAAGATCCGGGTCATCCGGGGCATGACGACCCAGGTCATCAGGGTCGTGAGCGTGCCCGAGAAGACCAGGGTGCGCAGGATGAGCGGCCACCCTGTGAGCTCCGGGAGGACCAGCAGGTTCATTGCGAGCACCAGCGGGACAATCGCGAGCAGGGTGACGGCGGCCATCTTCCACCGGGGCGGAGCAGGGGCGGTGCGGCCCGGCATCGCGAACCAGGTCTCGAGCCCGGACACCCGCTGGATGCGGGTGTCCTCGGCGAACGACTCCGCGCGGTCCAGCCAGCTGGCCCGCTCAGGAGAGGACTCCCAGCGCTGCAGCGCCGTGTCGTCGGTGAACCGGTAGACGACGTGCCAGTCCTGGCCCGGGGCGCTCGGCCGCAGGATGCCCGAACCGAGGAACCCGGGGAACCGGCTGGCAGACGCGATGATCCCGTCGTACCACTTCTCGAACTCGGGCTCGCGCCCCGGCGCCACCCGCCTCGCCACCGTCACGGTGACGGGCTCGGGCCCGGGCGGGCTGCTCGACTCGGACGGACGGGACATCAGACTCATCATTCCCGGAGAGCAATGGGCACCGGCGACATTCTTCCCCTCGCAGAGGAGACGATGGTCACATGCCCGAAGGAGACACGGTGTGGTTGGCCGGCCGGCGGTTGCACGACGCGCTGGCCGGTCGGGCGCTGACGCGCACCGACTTCCGGGTACCCCAGCTCGCGACCGTCGACCTGGCCGGCCAGGTCGTCAGCGGAGTACTGAGCCGGGGCAAGCACCTGCTGACCAGGATCGGCCGCGACCTCACGCTGCACACGCATTTCATGATGGACGGGGCCTGGCACCTCTACCGCCCCGGAGACAGCTGGCGCGGCGGCCCGGACTTCGAGGTCCGCGTCGTGCTCGAGACCGACGAGTGGCATGCCGTGGGCTACCGGCTGCCCGTCATCGAGCTGCTGCCGCGCGGTGAGGAGCACCGAGCCGTGCAGCACCTTGGCCCGGACCTGCTCGGGCCCGACTGGGACCTCGACGAAGCGCTGCGGCGGCTGCGCAGTCGGCCGGCCCGCGAGATCGGCGACGCATTGCTGGACCAGCGCAACCTGGCCGGCATCGGCAACCTCTACAAGGTCGAGGTGCTGTTCCTGCAGGGCGTCTCGCCGTTCACTCCTGTCGGGGCGGTTCGCGACCTGGCCCGGCTGGTCGAGCGGGCCCGCCTCCTGCTCGAGGCGAACAAGGACTCCGCGTGGCAGATCACGTCCGGCGACGGACGGCGCGGCCACGAGCACTGGGTCTACGGCCGGCACGGGCGGCCGTGCCGTCGATGCGGGACGCGCATCGATCAGGCGATGCAGGGAGAGCCACCGTACGACCGGATGACGTGGTGGTGCCGGCACTGCCAACCCGTGCCGGCAATGACCCCCGCACCATCGAGCGCCCGTCCACACCCCCGTTGACGTGGGGTGGACGGGCGCTCAACGAGCAGTACCTACCCGACCGGCGTCGAGATCATGCGTGCGGTTCTCAGGCGGCGACGTTGGTGACGTGCAGCGGTCCTGGGTCGGCCGGCGCAGCCAGCAGCGGACTGCCCTCGGCGACGGCCAGCTGGTCGCTCACCTCGCGCATCACCTCGGACATCGGGACGTCGAGGGCGTCGCAGATGGCGCCGAGCAGCTCCGACGATGCTTCCTTCTGGCCGCGCTCCACCTCGGAGAGGTAGCCGAGCGACACCCGGGCGGCGGCGGACACCTCGCGCAGGGTGCGGGCCTGGGACCGACGGCGCTCACGCAGCACGTCGCCGAGCAACCGGCGGAGCAAGATCATCTGCGTGCCCTCCCTCGGTCGACCGGGACCTCCGTCTGGAGGCCCCACCGTACCCGTCACGGCCGACAGGCTCCGACCGACACCGCCGACACTGCCCGCGACACGGCGGACACGGCGGGACGCCTCAGGACGTGACGTGACTGGCACGATGAGTGTAACGCTGTAATCATCCGGGTCGCTTCCCGGCGCCGGCCGTTTCCTGGCGGAGCTCCTCGACCAGCAGCCCCAGGGCGGCAGCGACCGCGGCGGCCCGGATCTGGTCGCGGTCACCCGGCAGCAGCAGCGACCGGGCCCGCTCGCCGGCCGGGCCGGCCACCGCCAGGTGGACGGTGCCGGGGTCCTTGCCGTCCTGGCCGTCGGGTCCCGCCACGCCGGTGGTGGCGAGCCCGAACGTCGCTCCGAACCGCAGCCGCGCTCCCCTCGCCATCGCGACGGCGACCGCCGGGTCGACCGCTCCGACCCGCTCGAGCAGCGCGGTGTCGACGTCGAGCAACGTCGCCTTGGCCGCAGTGGCGTAGGCAGTCACCGCGCCGAGAAAGGTCTCGGACGCACCCGGGACCGAGGTGAGCTGCGCTCCGACCAGCCCGCCGGTGAGGGACTCCCCCACCGCCAGCGTCGCCCCGAGCCCTCGCAAGAGGTAGTGCACGTCCTCGGCCAGCTCCCGGGGTTCGCGGCTCGGATCCGTCACTGCCGTAGCCGCCGGGCGCGCTTCATCGCAGCGCGCTCGCTGGTCCGGCGCAGCCGGACGGCACGCATGACGTAGTCCACCCCGGTCACCAGCGTCACGACGACCGCCGCCACCATCACCGCCACCGTAATGCCGTGCAGGAAGCCGGGCAGCGGCAGGACGAACAGCCCGATCGCGACTCCTTGCAGCAGCGTCTTGACCTTGCCGCCGCGGCTCGCCGGCATCACGCCGTGCCGGATGACGAAGAAGCGGAGCAGGGTGATGCCGATCTCGCGCACCAGCACGAGGACGGTCACCCACCACCAGAGCTCGCCAAGCACCGACAGCCCCACCAGTGCGGCGCCGGTCAGGGCCTTGTCCGCGATCGGGTCGGCGATCTTGCCGAAGTCGGTGACCAGCCCGCGGCGGCGGGCCAGCTCGCCGTCGACCCGGTCGGTGGCCGAGGCGACGGCGAAGGTCGCCCACGCGCCGATCCGCCAGCCGGCGTCGTCGCCGCGGTCGTGCATCAGCAGGAGGAGGAACACCGGGACCAGGAACAGCCGCAGCACGGTGAGGGCGTTCGCGACGTTCCAGGCGCTCGGGGGGTCGGTGAAGTCACCCGCCGGGGGCAGCGGTCGGGTCACGCGACGGACTCGGCGACCCGTCGGGCCAGCAGGTCGGCCCCGTCGGTGGCGTCCACCCGGGCGCGGTACATCGCGCCGACCGTCAGCTGCGCACCGCGCACCGTCGTACTCCCGTCGACCTCGGGCGCCTGGTGCGCCGCCCGGCCTTCGGCGACGGAGCCTGTCACCGACTCGACCAGGACCTCGACCATCTCACCCACCCGGTCCTCGGCCCGCTGGGCGACCAGCTCGTCGGCGAGCCCGGCAAGGCGCTCGGTGCGGTCGCGGACCACCTCGGAGTCGAGCTTGCCGTCCAGCGATGCCGCCTCGGTGCCGTCCTCCTCGGAGTAGCCGAACACCCCGACCGCGTCCAGCCTGGCCGCGACGAGGAAGCACTCGAGCTCCGCCAGGTCGGCCTCTGACTCGCCGGGGAACCCGACGATGACGTTGGACCGGATCCCCGCCGTCGGTGCGGCCGCCCGGATCGACTCGATCAGGGTGAGGAACCGATCGCCGTCGCCGAAGCGCCGCATCCGGCGCAGCACCGGACCGCTCGCGTGCTGGAAGGACAGGTCGAAGTACGGCGCGACCCCGTCGGTGCCCGCGATCACGTCGATGAGTCCGGGCCGCATCTCGGCGGGCTGCAGGTAGCTGACGCGGACCCGGTCCAGGCCGTCGACCGCGGCGATCTCCGGGAGCAGCGTCTCAAGCAGGCGGATGTCGCCGAGGTCCTTGCCGTACGACGTGGAGTTCTCGCTCACCAGGACGACCTCGCGGACGCCGTTGTCGGCCAGCCACCGTGCCTCGGTGAGGATCTCGCCCGGACGGCGCGAGACGAACGACCCACGGAACGACGGGATCGCGCAGAACGTGCAGCGCCGGTCGCATCCCGACGCCAGCTTCAGCGGCGCCACCGGGCCGCTGCCGAGGCGCATCCGCAGCTGTCGGGGGCCGGACGCCGGGGCCACCCCGGGCGGCAAGTCGGACAGGTCGACGCTCCGCTCCGAGGTGAGGCCACCGTGCCCGGGCACAGCGACGTCGCCCTGGCCGCGCTCGACGGGCGAGACCGGCAGCAGCCGGCGGCGGTCACGGGGAGCGTGCGAGACGTGCTGGCCGCCGTCGAGGACGGTGCGCAGCCGCGCCGAGATCTCCGCGTAGTCGTCGAAGCCGAGCACCGCGTCCGCTTCCGGCAGGGCGGCGGCCAGCTGGTCGCCGTAGCGCTCGGCGAGGCAGCCCACGGCCACCACGGCACGCGGGCCGCCGGGTGCCTTGAGGTCCGCGGCTGCCAGCACGGTGTCGATCGAGTCCTTCTTGGCGGCCTCGACGAACCCGCAGGTGTTCACCACGGCGATGTCGGCGTCCGCCGCCTCTGCGACCAGCTGCCAGCCGTCGGCCGCAAGCCGGCCGGCCAGCTCCTCGGAGTCCACCTCGTTGCGCGCGCAGCCCAGCGTCACCAGGGCGACGCGGCGCCCGGCGGGCGCTTGTGCAGGCATGGCCAAAGGGTAGTCGCCCGGCGCACCGCGCCTCCCCGGTCGAGCCGGCGGGCGGACGGGGTCAGCCGGCGGCGGGGTCCTGCGGGCCGAACTGGACCCGGACCACCTGACCGGGACGACCGGGCGAGCCGACCTTGGTGCCGTTGACGGTGAGCGCGATCGCGCCCGCGTTGCCGACGATGAGCTTGATGCGCGTCTTGTCGGTGAAGCTGCGCACCTCGCCCGCTTGCAGCACGCCCTGGAACAGCTCCTTGCCGCCGGCCGTGCTCGCCTGCACCCAGCTGCGACCGACGGCCCGGACCTGCACGCTCACCCGGTCACGGGGCGCCTGCGCGACGGCACTGGGGTCGGACGAGCTGCTCGGCGAGACGGCCAGCGGAGCCGAGCTGCCGAGGGAGGGCTCTGGTGAGCCGGCGATGGGGCCCGGGTCCTGACGGGGGCCGCCGGTGAGCGAATGGGCTACCCCGTAAGCGACGACGAGGACGAGGACGGCCGCCATCGCGGCGCTCCAGTTGGGGCCGCGGCGCTCCGAGCGGACCTTCTCCGACTCGAAGACCTCGCTGGCCTTGGGAGCCGGCTCCTCGACGTGGCTCGCGTCGAACTCGGCGACCAGCGGCTCGGGATCGACGCCGAGGGTGCGGGCGATGTTGCGGATGTGGCCCCGGGCGTAGAAGTCGCCGCCGCACAGGCCGTAGTCGTCGTGCTCGATGGCCCGCACCAGCGTCTGGCGCAGCCGGGTGGCCGCCGCGACCTGCTCGACCGAGATGCCCGCGCGCTCTCGAGCGACGGTCAGCGTCTCGCCGATGGACACGGCCCTTCTCCTCCCCGCCGCACCCGGACCCGTCGGCCCGAGGGCGCGTCAGCGCTGTCGAAATCCGTTCTCGGTGGCCCCATTTTAGGGGGCAACTTCCTTATCGGTCGGAATCTGTCTCACCCTGAGTGATCGACTCCGGACGGGGAGCAGTCGCAGCACCGCCGCGTCCGCCCGGGTTCTGCCGACGGCCACGAGCGCCTCTCTCACTCCCCTCGCAGTGTCATCAGCAGGCCGTCCAGCTCGTCGGCCTTGACCAGCACGTCGCGCGCCTTGGAGCCCTCGCTCGGGCCGACGACCCCGCGGCTCTCCATCAGGTCCATCAGCCGCCCGGCCTTCGCGAAACCGACCCGCAGCTTGCGCTGCAGCATCGAGGTCGAGCCGAACTGGGTGGAGACGACCAGCTCGGCCGCCTGGCACAGCAGGTCCAGGTCGTCGCCGATGTCCTCGTCGACCTCGCGCCGCCCGACCGCGACGGCCATCACGTCCTCGCGGTAGGTCGGCTGCAGCTGGTCCTTGCAGTGCTGGACCACCGCGACGACCTCGGGCTCGGTCACCCAGGCCCCCTGCAGGCGCATCGCCTTGTTCGTGCCCATCGGCAGGAACAGGGCGTCGCCCTGGCCGACGAGCTTCTCCGCCCCGGCCTGGTCGAGGATGACCCGGCTGTCCGCGAGGCTCGACGTCGCGAACGACAGCCGTGACGGGACGTTGGCCTTGATCAGCCCGGTCACCACGTCCACCGACGGCCGCTGGGTCGCGAGGACGAGGTGGATCCCGGCCGCCCGGGCGAGCTGGGTGATGCGCACGATCGAGTCCTCGACGTCGCGCGGGGCCACCATCATCAGGTCGGCGAGCTCGTCGACGATGACCAGCAGGTACGGGTAGGGCACCAGCCGTCGCTCGCTGCCGGGCGGAGCGGTGACGGTGCCGGCGCGCACGGCGTTGTTGAAGTCGTCCACATGGCGGTAGCCGAAGGCCGCCAGGTCGTCGTAGCGCATGTCCATCTCACGCACGACCCACTGGAGCGCCTCGGCCGCGCGCTTCGGGCTGGTGATGATCGGCGTGATGAGGTGCGGGATTCCTTCGTACGCCGTGAGCTCCACCCGCTTGGGGTCGACGAGAACCATCCGGACCTCGTCGGGGGTGGACCGCAGCATGATCGAGGTGATCAGGGAGTTGATGCAGCTGGACTTCCCGGAGCCGGTCGCGCCGGCAACGAGCAGGTGCGGCATCTTCGCGAGGTTCGCGACGACGAAGCCGCCCTCGACGTCCTTGCCGAGGCCCACGACCAGCGGGTGGTGGTCGGCGCGGGCGTTGCCCGAGCGCAGCACGTCGCCGAGGCTGACGGTCTCCCGGTCGACGTTGGGGATCTCGATGCCGATCGCGGACTTGCCCGGGATCGGGGACAGGATCCTGACGTCGGCGCTGGCCACGGCGTACGAAATGTTCCTGCTCAGTGCGGTCACCCGCTCGACCTTGACCGCCTGGCCGAGTTCCACCTCGTAGCGCGTCACGGTCGGGCCGCGGGTGAAGCCGGTGACCTGCGCGTCGATCTCGAACTGCTCGAGGACGCCGGTGAGCGACTCGACGACGGCGTCGTTGGCCTTCGTGCGCGTCTTGTGCGCCGAGCCCTCGCGCAGGATCGCGCTGTCCGGCAGCGAATAGGTCACGTCGCCCGAGAGCAGCAGCTGCTCGACGCGCTGGGGCATCGGGGTATGGGCGGGGGGCGGGTGCTCGGTCTGGACGGTGTGGTCGGTCGCCTCGGCCACGACCGGGCTGTCGTAGGGCAGGTCGAGGGCCTCGTCCGTCGCGAGCGACCCGACGCGGCGGCGCGGCCGTCCGCGCCGCAACGGCGGGAGCGGCTCGGCGTCGGCAGCGAGCTCCTCGTCGGCGTCCTGCGGTGGCCGGCGCAGGAAGCGGTCCCGCAGCACGCGGATCCGCTCGGGCAGCGCATGCACCGGCGTCGCGGTCACGACGAGCAGGCCGAAGAAGAGCACCAGCATCAGGAGCGGCACCGCGACGTACGTCGAGACCGCCGCGACGACGGGAGACGAGACGAGGAACCCGAGCACGCCACCGGCCTCGCGCATCGCCCTCGCCCCGTCCGGCGGTGCCGGCAAGCCCCGGGCGATGTGCACCAGCCCGGCCGTCGCCACGACGAGGGCGGTGACGCCGATCCCGATACGGCCGCCCGCTGACGCGTCCTCCGGGTGGCGCAGCAGCCGGACCCCGAGGGCCAGCAGCGCCAGCGG
>JAVEDB010000277.1 GCA_030841185.1 Actinomycetota bacterium | reverse complement strand
TTGTCCTCGACCAGCACATCCGGTCGGACCTCGTCGATGATCTTCTTCAGCGCGGGCTCGGCGTACATCGCGCCGTCGATCAGGGCCTGGTACGTCGGCTTGATGAAGGTCTCGAGCTGCGCGGTCGTGCTCTTCCGGAACTCCGGGGAGGTCTCGGCGATGAAGGTCGTCCAGAACTGGCCGGCGTCCTCCTCGCCCGCGTCGGGGTCCGGCGCGGCCAGGTCGACGAGCCGCTCCTCGAAGCCCAGCGCTTCGAGCTTGCCGGCCCACGACGACTCGGAGGCGAAGACGACCGTGTGGCCGCGCCGGAGGAGCAGGTCGCCGAGGCCGATGCACTGGTTGGTCGGGCCGTACGCCGACTCGGGCAGGAACAGGATGGTGAGTGACTCGGGCATGGGACTCCTCGGCGTACCTGCGGCTCAGATAGCGCGGACCTGGTTGTTGCGGGCGTCATGGGTGAGCTCCGCGAGACCCAGCGCCTCGAGAAGCGGCGGCAGGTACATCCCGAAGCGGCCCCGGTAGCCCTTGCGCAGGCCGTACCACCCACCCACCGGGTTGTCCGCGGATCGCGACCACGCCTCGACGGTGCCCTCCGCCGCCGCCTTCTTCTCGTCGGCCGCGCCGAGCGGTACCCAGTCGCCCTGCTCCTTCAGCCAGCCGTGCAGGTCCTCGACCGCCCGCAGGTGGTACTTCAGGGTCGTCGAGCCGACGACGCACACCAGCGCTGGCGGATCGCCGTCCTCGTCCTTGTACATGGTGTAGCCCGAGCTGCCTGGCGGTGTCTTGAGCAGCCACGGATCGCCCTTCGTGCCGCTTCCGATCGCCATCCGGTCCTCCCTCAGATCCAGGACGTGAACCACATCCGGTGTGCCCAGCTGGTGTACGGGACGACTTGCGCCGAGAGCACCGGCAGCAGCCAGGCGAAGTTGGCGACGGCCACCAGCAGGTACCCACCCACGGCGGCCGCCCCCCATTGTCGGCGCCGCGCGGACGCAAGGGGTGGACCGAGCATCAATCCCAGGCACATCGTGACGGCCAGCACCACGTAGGGCACGAACGCGACCGCGTAGAACGAGTAGATCGTGCGCCCCTGGAAGAAGAACCACGGGAGGTAGCCACCCGCGATACCGGCGAGGATCGCGCCGGCCCGCCAGTCGCGGCGTCCGATCCACACGTAGAGGAGGACGAACACCGCGATCGTCCCCGCCCACCAGATCGCCGGGGTGCCCAGCGCGGTGATGGCCTGCGAGCACTTGTCGACATCGCAGCCGCCGGTCCCACGCCCCGGTGACTCGTAGTAGTACGAAACCGGGCGGGCGAGCACCATCCATCCCCACGGGCTGGACCGGTAGGGATGGAAGCTGTGCAGGTCGCGGTGGAAGTTCCACGCGTCGTGGTGGTAGTGCCACAGGCTGCGTAGGGCGTCAGGGACGTACGACGGGCCGGGGTTGTCCTGGGCCCAGTAGCGCAAGTAGGCGTCGTGGCCCCCGAGGAACCACCCCGTCCAGGACGCCAGGTAGACGGCGAGCGCCACGAAGACGAGCGATGCGAATGCCGTGCCGGCATCGCGCACGAGCGCACCCAAGTAGGGCCGCGGGACGCCGGCGCTCCTTCGTGCCCCCAGGTCCCAGAGCACCGTCATCAGACCGAACACGACGACGAACCACAGACCGCTCCACTTCGTCGCGCAGGCCAGCCCGAGGAAGACACCCGCGGCGATCCGCCACGGCCGCAGCCCGAGATAGGGCCCCAGCGGGTCGACGTCGTCCAGCCGGTCGGCGAGGCGCCGACGGCTCTTGTCCCGGTCGATGAGCAGCGCGCCGAACGCCGCCAGCGCCCAGAACATCAGGATGGGGTCCAGCAGCGCCGTCCGGCTGTGCACGTAGTGCAGGCCGTCCACAGACAGCAGCAGCGCTGCGATGCAGCCGAGCAGCGTCGAGCGGAACAGCCGCCGCCCGATCCGCGCGATCATCAGCACCGAGAGCGTCCCGAGCAGCGCGACCATGAAGCGCCAGCCGAACGGGTTGAGCCCGAACATCCACTCACCGAGCGCGATGACCCACTTGCCACCCGGCGGATGCACGACGTACGCCGGGGAGCCGCCGAAGATGTCATGCACGTCGCCCGACAGGATCCGCTCGTTGGCGAGGTCCTTGGACGTGTCGGTGCCCTTGACGAAGTTCTGCTCGACGCCGTACTTCAACAGGGAGTAGGCGTCCTTGGCGTAGTAGGTCTCGTCGAAGATGAACGCCTTCGGTGTGCCAAGCCGCCAGAACCTGAGGATCCCCGCGAAGACCGCGATGATCGCCGGCGCCACCCAGCCCCAGATGCCGTCGTCCGGCATCGGACGGACCAGCCGCTCGCGGGCCTGCTGCGCACGGGCGGTCATCAGCACCGGGCCATCGTAGAGACCGAGCACTGCCAACCCGGGCAGCCGGCCCTGCCAGGATGGCGACGTGACCGACGCCAGCGGCATACCCGGCGCCCTGGTCCTCGCGGGCACTCCGATCGGTGACCCCAGCGACGCCTCCCCGCGACTGGCCCGCGAACTGGCCGCCGCCGACATCGTCGCCGCCGAGGACACCCGTCGGCTCCGCCGGCTCACCACGGCGCTCGCCATCGAGGTCACCGGCCGCGTCGTGTCCTACTTCGAGGCCAACGAGTCCACGCGCACGCCGGAGCTGGTGTCCGCACTGCGCGCCGGCCAACGGGTCGTGCTCGTGACCGACGCGGGCATGCCGTCGGTCTCCGACCCCGGCTACCGGTTGGTGGCGGCGGCCGTCGAGGCGGGGGTCGCCGTGACCGTCGTACCGGGGCCGTCCGCCGTGCTCGCCGCACTGGCCGTCTCCGGCCTTCCCGTCGACCGGTTCTGCTTCGAGGGCTTCCTCCCTCGCAAGGCGGGCGAGCGAGCCTCGCGGCTGCGTGAGCTCGCGGCCGAGCCGCGCACCCTCGTCTTCTTCGAGGCGCCGCACCGGCTCGCCGCCATGCTGGGCGCGCTCGCGGAGGTGTTCGGCGGTGACCGCGCCGTTGCCGTGTGCCGGGAGCTGACGAAGACCTACGAGGAGGTACGCCGAGGCGGGCTGGCCGAGCTGGCCGAGTGGGCCGGTGCCGGGGTCCGCGGCGAGATCACCGTCGTGGTGGCCGGTGCCGATCCGGCGACGGCGCAGGACCTCGGCGCCGAGGAGCTGGCCCGTCGGGTGCGGGCCCGCGAAGAGGGCGGCACGGCCCGCAAGGCCGCGATCGCCGAGGTCGCGCAGGACGCCGGTGTCCCCAAGCGGGTCGTCTTCGACGCCGTCGTGGCGGAAAAACGAGTGGAGCCCCGCCCGTAGGCTGGTCGCATGCCCCGCCACATCCTCACCGCGGTCGCGTGGCCCTACGCCAACGGCCCGCGGCACATCGGCCACGTCTCCGGTTTCGGCGTTCCCTCCGACGTGTTCAGCCGGTACATGCGGATGGCAGGGCACCAGGTGCTGATGGTCAGCGGCACCGACGAGCACGGGACCCCGATCCAGGTGCAGGCGGATGCCGAGGGGGTGGGCACCCGCGAGCTCGCCGACCGCTACAACCGGGTGATCGTCGAGGACCTGGCCCGCCTCGGGCTGACATACGACCTGTTCACCCGCACCACGACCCGCAACCACTACGACGTCGTGCAGGAGATGTTCCGCACGCTGTACGACAACGGCTACGTCGTCGCGAAGACGACCATGGGTGCCATCTCACCGTCGACCGGCCGCACGCTGCCCGACCGCTACATCGAGGGCACCTGCCCGATCTGCGGGTACGGCGCAGCACGGGGCGACCAGTGCGACAACTGCGGCAACCAGCTGGACCCCACCGACCTGATCAACCCGGTCAGCCGCATCAACGGCGAGACGCCTGACTTCGTGGAGACCGAGCACTTCTTCCTCGACCTGCCGGCCTTCGCGGAGGCGTTGAAGGAGTGGCTCGGCCAGCGCACTGATTGGCGGCCGAACGTGCTGAAGTTCTCGATGAACCTCGTCGCCGACCTGCAGCCGCGGGCGATCACCCGTGACCTCGACTGGGGGGTGCCGATCCCGCTCGAGGGCTGGCGCGACCGCGACGACAAGCGCATCTACGTGTGGTTCGACGCCGTCATCGGCTACCTGTCGGCGTCGATCGAGTGGGCTCGGCGCAGTGGCGACCCGGAGGCGTGGCGGAAGTGGTGGCAGCCCGCCGACGCCGACGAGGCTGCGTCCTACTACTTCATGGGCAAGGACAACATCGTCTTCCACTCGGTCATCTGGCCGTCGATCCTGCTCGGCTACGACGGCAAGGGTGGCCGCGGCGGGAACCCGGGCGCGCTCGGCGAGCTCGGCCTGCCGACCGAGGTGGTCTCCAGCGAGTTCCTCACGATGGAGGGCCGCAAGTTCTCCTCGTCCCGGTCCGTCGTCATCTACGTGCGGGACTTCCTCGATCGCTACGACGCTGACGCGCTGCGCTACTTCATCGCGGTGTCCGGCCCCGAGAGCCAGGACACGGACTTCACCTGGGCGGAGTTCCTGCGGCGCACCAACGACGAGCTGGTGGCCGGCTGGGGCAACCTGGTCAACCGCACCGTGTCGATGGCGGCCAAGAACGTCGGCTCGATCCCGGCGGCGGGGGCGCTGACCGACGCCGACCGGGCTCTTCTCGACGGCGTACGGGCTGCTTTTCCCGCGATCGGCGCTCTGCTCGAGAAGTCCCGGCAGAAGGCGGCCGTCACCGAGACGATGCGGGTGGTGGCGGAGGTGAACAAGTACATCTCCGACCAGGAGCCGTGGAAGCTGCGCACCGAAGACCCGGACCGGATGGCCACCGTGCTGCACGTCGCGCTGCAAGCGGTGCGCGACTGCAACACGCTGCTGACGCCGTTCCTCCCTCATGCGGCGCAGGCCGTGCACGAGCAGCTCGGCGGCGAAGGGACGTGGTCGGGGCTGCCGGAGGTGCGGCAGGTGTCTGAGGAGGGCAACTCCGACTATCCCGTGATCACCGGTGACTACGCGGCTGCGCAGGCCCGGTGGGAGTCGATCCCGATCGTGCCCGGCACGCCGTTGTCGGCACCGACCCCGGTGTTCCGCAAGCTCGATCCCTCGATCGTCGAGGAGGAGCTGGGCCGCCTCGAGCAGAAGGCCGGGTCGTGAGCCAGGAGCGCCCACCGCTGCCGGAGCCGCTGACCGTGGAGGTGGCCGACAGCCACTGCCACCTCGACCTCGCACCGGGAGAGGACGGCGACGGCGCACTCAGCGTCGAGCGGGCGCTGGAGCTGGCAGCTTCGGTCGGTGTCCCGCGCATCGTGCAGATCGGCTGCGACCTGGCCGGTGCGCGGTGGGCGGTCGCCACGGCGCACGAGCATCCGTCGATCGTGGCCGGGGTCTCGCTGCACCCGAACGAGGCACCCCGGCTGGCCGCCAACGGACCGACCGCCCTCGACGAGGCGCTGGCCGAGATCGATCGGCTCGCGGCGACCGAGCGGGTGCGGGCGGTCGGCGAGACCGGGCTGGACTACTACCGGACCGGAGACGACGGCCGCGCGGTGCAGCATGCGTCGTTCCGGGCGCACATCGAGATGGCGAAGCGGCACGCCAAGGCGCTGGTCATCCATGACCGGGACGCGCACGAGGACGTCCTCGCCGTGCTGGCCGATGCTGGGCCGCCGGACCGGGTCGTCTTCCACTGCTTCTCCGGCGACGTCGAGATGGCCCGGGAGTGCGTCAAGGCGGGCTACTGGCTCTCGTTCGCGGGAACCGTGACGTTCAAGAACGCGGCCGGGCTGCGGAACGCGCTCGCCGTCGCACCGCTCGACCGGCTGCTGGTGGAGACCGACGCACCCTTCCTGACGCCCATGCCCTACCGGGGCCGGCCGAACGCGTCGTACCTGGTCCCGCACACGCTCCGGGCCATGGCTGAGGTCAAGCAGGTGCCCGTGGAGGAGCTGGCGGCCGCGGTCGCCGCCAACACGACGGCGGCCTTCGACCCCTGGTGAGCGCCGGATGCCCGGCTTTGCGTCGTCAGGGGCGATGTGGTTACGGTCGCTTGTGCCGTTTGAGCCCCCTCGCCCCGTCGTCCGCCTGCTGCAGGCGTGTGTCGTGACGGCGCTGGTCGCGGGGACGACCGCTTTCGTGTCCCTCGACAAGACCGTCACCGTCTCCGTGGACGGTCACGCCCGCGAGGTCCGGACGTTCGCCCGCAGCGTGGGCGAGGTCCTGGACAGCCAGGGCATCCAGTTCGGCCGCAACGACCTCGTCGTGCCCAGCCCGGACCGGGCCCTGCAGCGCGGCGAGCACATCACGGTGCGCTTCGGCCGGCCGGTTTCGCTGACCGTCGACGGTCGGCACGAGACCGTCTGGACGACGGCCCGCAGTGTCGACGAGGCGCTCATGATGCTCGGCATCCGGTCCCAGGGCGCTGTCGTGTCCGCGTCCCGGTCGGCACGGATCGCACGGACCGGCATCGCGCTCGTCGTACGGCTGCCGCACGACCTCACCTTCCTCGCCGACGGCAAGCGGTCCGAGCTCACGACCGCCGCCCCGACGGTGGCCGCCGCCCTCAGCGAGGCGAACATCGCGCTGCGGCCGGCCGACCGGCTCAACGTCGACGCGGCGTCGGTGCCCACCGACGAGCAGGTCATCGCCGTGACCCGCGTCGACGGCAAGCGCGTCGTCGAGGAGAAGGCGGTCCCCTACCGCACGCTGCGCGCCACGACGGCGGCATTGTTCAAGGGCGAGACCCGGGTGCGGACCAAGGGCAAGGTCGGGGCCCGCGTGCTGACCTGGTCGCTGACCTACGTGGACCGCAAGCTGGCCTCGCGCAAGCTGGTGAGTGACCGGGTCGTGGTGCAGCCGGTCATCCAGGTGCTGCTCGTCGGGACCAAGCCGCGACTCGCTCACAGCGCCGCCGCGGACGGGCTCAACTGGGCGGCGCTCGCGCGGTGCGAGTCCGGTGGCAACCCGAACGCATACAACCCGGCCGGTCCCTACTACGGGCTGTACCAGTTCTCGTCGAGCACGTGGCACAGCGTCGGCGGGTCAGGACTCCCGACCGACTTCGGTGCGTCCGAGCAGACCTACCGTGCCCAGCTGCTCTACCGCCGCAGCGGTGCCGGCCAGTGGCCGGTGTGCGGTCGCTACCTCTGACCCAGGGTCGGCTGCCGTGACCGATGCGGCCGCGGCGCTGCTCGGCCCTGCCGACGTGCGGGCGATCGCGACCCGGCTCGGCGTACGTCCCACGAAGCAGCTCGGCCAGAACTTTGTCATCGACGCGAACACCGTGCGCCGCATCGTGCGCACCGCCGACATCGCCCCGTCCGACGTGGTCCTCGAAGTCGGTCCCGGCCTCGGCTCGCTGACCCTCGGCCTCTTGTCGGTCGCCGCGCACGTCACCGCGATCGAGATCGACGCCGTCCTCGCTGGCGCGCTCGCCGAAACCGTTGCGGAGCGAGCGCCGTCACTGGCCGGTCGTCTCGACGTCGTCGAGGGCGACGCGATGAGGGTGGCCTCGCTGCCGGGACCGGCGCCCACCGCCGTCGTCGCGAACCTGCCCTACAACGTGGCCGTACCGGTGCTGCTGCACCTGCTCGAGCACGTCCCGACGATCCGGCACGGGCTGGTGATGGTGCAGGCCGAGGTGGCCGACCGGCTCGTCGCGGGGCCGGGGTCCAAGGTCTACGGCGTCCCCTCGGTCAAGATCGCGTGGTACGCCGAGGCGCGCCGAGCAGGGGCCATCGGTCGCACCGTGTTCTGGCCGGCGCCCAACGTGGACTCCGGGCTGGTGGCGTTGCATCGCCGGCCGGAGCCGGCCACGACCGCCGGCAGGGGGGCGGTCTTCGCCGTCGTCGACGCGGCCTTCGCCCAGCGCCGCAAGACGCTGCGGGCCGCCCTGTCCGGCTGGGCCGGTTCGCCGCAGAGCGCCGAGGCTGCGCTGCGGGCCGCCGGCATCGACCCCGGGGCCCGTGGCGAGGCGCTGCCGCTCGAGGACTTCGCCCGGCTGGCGGAGCACCGCCCGGTCCGGACCTAGGGTGGCCGACATGGGCTCGGTCACGGTGCGGGCGCCCGCGAAGATAAATCTGCAGCTCGCGGTGGGGGGCAGGCGCCCGGACGGCTACCACGAACTCGCCACTGTCTTCCACGCCGTCTCTCTGTACGACGACGTCACCGCGACCGAGGCGGCCACCCTGCAGGTCACGGTCGGCGGTGACCGCGAGATCCCCTTCGACGGGGTGCCCCGGGACGACAGCAACCTCGCGGCGCGGGCGGCCATCGCCCTCGCGGAGCACGCCGGGCTGGAACCCGAGGTCCACCTGCACATCCACAAGGGCATCCCGCTTGCCGGCGGCATGGCCGGCGGCAGTGCGGACGCCGCCGCTGCACTCGTCGCCTGCGACGCGCTGTGGGGCACCGGGCTCAGCCGCGCCGAGCTGCACACGCTGGCCACGACGCTGGGCAGCGATGTGCCGTTCGCGTTGATGGGAGGCACGGCGGTGGGTCTCGGCCGCGGTGAGCTGCTCACGCCGGCGCTGGCCCGGGGCCGCTTCGAGTGGGTGCTCGCCCTGTCCGACGAGGGGCTCTCCACGGCAGAGGTGTACGCCGAGTGCGACCGCCTCCGGGGGCGTCGGGTGCTCCCCGAGCCACGGGTGTCGGATGCCTTGATGGCGGCCGTCCGGGCCGGTGATGCGCACGCCCTCGGCCCGGCGCTGCGCAACGACCTCCAGCCCGCGGCCTGCAGCCTGCGACCCGGGCTGCGTCAGATCCTCGACATCGGCGACGAGTACGGCGCGCTGGGCAGCGTCGTCTCCGGCAGCGGACCGACCGTCGCGCTGCTCGCCCGGGGGACCGAGCATGCGCTGGACCTGGCGGTGGCTCTTGGCGCCAGCGGCGCCTGCCAGTCGGTCAAGCGCGCGTCGGGACCCGCAACGGCCGCCCGAGCCGTCGAGGGCTCGGCCGCGCGGAGGGTGTGAGTGGCCCGCAACCTGGTCAACCTCGAGAACGTCAGCAAGGCATACGGAACCCGGACGCTGCTGGACAGGGTGTCCGCCGGTGTCGGCGAGGGCGATCGGATCGGGGTGGTCGGCCGCAACGGCGACGGCAAGACGACCTTGCTGCGGCTGCTCGCGAAGATCGAGCCGCCCGATGCCGGGCGGGTCACCCACGTCGGCGGGCTGCGCGTCGCGACGGTGGCCCAGCGCGACGCCTCCGATCCCGCTGCGACCGTGCGCGAGGAGGTCCTGGGCGGCGGTCCCACACACGAGTGGGCCTCCGAGGCCGGGATCCGGGAGGTGC
The DNA here is from genome assembly GCA_030841185.1 of Actinomycetota bacterium. GTDB lineage: Bacteria > Actinomycetota > Actinomycetes > JACCUZ01 > JACCUZ01 > JAVEDB01. The sequence goes on along the minus strand of JAVEDB010000277.1, from coordinate 5,551 downwards.
TCGGCGGGCTCTTCGGTGACCGCGACTCGCTGGACGCGATGCTCGACCGGCCGCTGGGCGGTCTCTCCGGAGGGGAGCGGCGACGAGTCGCGCTGGCCGCGGCGTTGGTGGGTGAGCACGACGTGCTGGTCCTCGACGAGCCGACCAACCACCTCGACGTCGAGGGCATCGACTGGCTGGCCCGGCACCTGTCGGCCCGCCGGGAGGCGCTGGTCGTCGTGACCCACGACCGGTGGTTCCTCGACGCGGTGTGCACGGTGACATGGGAGGTGCAGGGCGGCTCCGTCAATGCCTACGACGGCGGCTACTCGGCGTACGTCCTCGCGCGTGCGGAGCGCAACCGGATGCAGGCGTCCTCGGACGCGCGGCGGGCCAACCTGCTGCGCAAGGAGCTGGCGTGGCTGCGCCGCGGGCCGCCGGCGCGCACGTCCAAGCCACGGTTCCGCATCGACGCGGCGAACGCGCTCATCGCGGAGGAGCCGCCTCCGCGCGACGGCGTGGAGCTCGTGCGGTTCGCCAGTGCGCGGCTGGGGCGGACGGTCTACGACGTGCTCGACGCCTCGTTGGCGATGGGCCACCGGGCGTTGCTGGAGCACGTGACGTGGCTGGTCGGTCCGGGAGACCGGATCGGCATCGCGGGGGTGAACGGCTCGGGCAAGACCTCGCTGCTGCGGCTGTTGACCGGGGAGCTGCGGCCGTCGACGGGCAAGGTGGTTCGCGGGGTGACCGTGCGGCCGGCGTACCTCTCCCAGGATGTCGCGGAGCTGGACCCGGGACTGCGGGTGCTCGAGGCGGTGGAGCAGGTACGCCGAGTGGTGGACCTCGGCGGCGGCAAACTCATCAGCGCCACCCAGATGTGTGAGCGGTTTGGCTTCGTCGGCGACAAGCAGTGGACGCCGGTGGGTGAGCTGTCCGGGGGTGAACGACGGCGGCTGCAGCTGTTGCGGCTGCTGATGGACGAGCCCAACGTGCTGTTGCTCGACGAGCCGACGAACGATCTCGACATCGACACGTTGACGGCGTTGGAGGACCTGCTCGACGGCTGGCCGGGGACGCTGCTCGTTGTGTCGCACGACCGGTACTTCCTCGAGCGGGTGTGCGACCGGACGGTGGCGTTGCTCGGTGACGGGGGAGTGCGTGACCTGCCGGGAGGGGTGGACGAGTACCTCGAGCTGCGGCGGGGACGGGCGAAGGCGACGAGCCGCACGGCTGGGACGGGTGCTGGGGCGTCGCCGCAGCGATCGGGGTCGGACGCCCGGGCGAACCGGGCGGCGGGCAAGGAGCTCGCCCGGCTGGACCGGACCCTCGAGCGGCTGAGACAGCGGGAGACCCGGTTGCATGCCGACCTGCTCGACGCGGCGGCCGACCACGTCCGGGTCGTCGAGCTCGACCGGGAGCTGCGCGAGTTGCTTGCCGAGCGTGCGGCGGCCGAGGAGCGCTGGCTCGAGCTGGCGGAGCTGGTCGATCAACCTGGCGGCGTGCCCGGGGACCGGTAGCCTCCGCCGCATGAGCGTCTCGCTCGAGTGGGGGCCGATGGGGGCCAAGGTCCTCGCGGAGATGGCTGACGTGCTCGTGCTGGTCGACGTGCTGTCCTTCTCGACCGCGGTCACGGTGGCGGTCGAACGAGGAGCGAAGGTGTGGCCGCACACCGGCGGCGAGGAGGCGCAGCTGCTGGCGCGCCAGATCGACGCGGAGCTGGCCGGCAACCGCTCGTCGCACGAGGGACCGACGTTGTCGCCGGCCAGCCTGGTCGGCTTGGACGCCGACGCCCGGCTGATCCTCCCGTCCCCGAACGGCTCCTCGATCGCGCACGCGGCGGTGAACGGGGGCGTGCCGGTGGTGGCTGCCTGCCTGCGCAATGCCGCTGCGGTTGCCCGGTACCTGCGGGACTTCGAGCGGATCGGTCTGGTGCCCGCCGGCGAACGATGGGGCGACGGGTCGCTGCGCCCGGCGTACGAGGACTGGGTCGGTGCCGGCGCCGTGGGTGACCGGCTCCGCGGTCAGGACCCGAGCGTGCAGCTCACGCCTGAGGCGGAGGCAGCGGTGCTGGCGTTCCGGGCCCTGCGGCCGTTGCCCGAATGCACGTCCGGTCGCGAGCTCGTGGAGAAGGGGTTCGAGGAGGACGTCGCGTTGGCGGGAGAGCTCGATGTCACCGATGTGGTGCCGGTCCTCGTCGAGGGCCGGTTCGTCCGCGCCTGAGTCACGTCGACCGGTGAATCTTCGGTCCGGATGCGTGGTCGCTTTCAGCGCCGCTTCGCGTAGGGGCCGAGACGCTTCTCCTTCATGACTGCGTCCATGGCCGCGCCCAGCTCGCCCTGAACGCCTCGCTCGCCCCGCGTGAACCGTGCATACAGCGGCCGCACTAGTGGGTCGGTGAGAACCTCCAACAGGTCCTTCTTGTCCTCGTCGAAGCCATGACCGCCGATCACATTGGACTGCATCAGCATCATCATCACCTCGTCGTCCGAGAGCCACCCCCCTTCGGGGACGCAGCCGTGCGGGCAGCGCATGGACTCGGCGACATCCCAGGCGCGACAGATGAATGGACGCACGTCATAGACCTTGCACTGCTTCAGCGCACCTAGGGCGGGACACGGAGGCGGAGTGGCGTTCGGTGGCAACCCGGCACGGACCTCGTCGACCGGACGGATCTCGATACCCGTCCTCTCACGGATCCGGTCCCGTTCCGCGTTGCTCATGTCGATGGGGCCGCAGGCGACCCAGCAGTGGCCTCGGCACTCGATGGCCGGCAGGGCGTCGTAGAGATCGCCGAGCGCGGCGTAGATCGCGTGGCGATCGTCGGTGGTCACGGCAGCGCCCCTTCGGCCTCGAACGGGGTGACGAGCTGACGCAGCAGCACCGAGAGCGCCTCCTGCTGGCGCGGGGAGAGACCGGCGAGCAGCTCCTTCTCCCGCGCGAGCAGGTCGGCAAGAGCAGCATCGACCCGCTCCTTGCCGCGGACCGTGAGCCGCACATGGACCCCACGCCGGTCACCGGGGTCCGGGCGCCGCTGCACCAGCCCCTGCGCTTCGAGGCGGTCGATGCGGTTGGTCATCGTCCCCGAAGTCACGAGGGTCTGCGCGAGCAGCTGGCCCGGGGACAGGACGTACGGCGGACCGCTGCGCCGCAGCGCGGCCAGCACGTCGAACTCCCACACCTCCAGGTCGTGCTTCGCGAAGGCCGCCCGTCGGGCCCGGTCGAGGTGCCGGCCCAGCCGGGTGACCCTGCTGAGGACCTCGAGGGGGCGTACGTCGAGATCCGGTCGCTCGCGCGCCCACGCGGCGACCAGCCGGTCGACCTCGTCCTGCACAGTGACCTTCCCTGTCCTGTCCCTGACGATGCCGGCGCGGCGCCGGCAGCACGAGTATCCGACCGATGTCTCTTGACATCAAGAAAGCCGGTCCGCGACACTCGCCAGGTATCTCGACATCGAGAGACTGTCGGAGGGCTGGATGCGCTGGGACCCCGCGGAGTACCTGCGCTTCGCCGACGAGCGCGGCCGGCCGTTCCATGACCTGGTCGCCAGGATCGATGCCGAAGCCCCCGCCACGGTCGTCGACCTCGGCTGCGGCCCGGGCAACCTCACCGCCACCCTCGCGGACCGCTGGCCGGACGCGCAGGTCGAAGGCGTCGACAGCTCACCCGAGATGATCGAGCGGGCCCGCGAGCTGGTGACGTCGGCGACGCCAAGGCTGCGGTTCACCCTCGCTGACGTCCGCGAGTGGGCACCCGAGGCCCCGGTCGACGTGCTGGTCAGCAACGCGACCTTGCAATGGGTTCCTCGACATGTCGAGCTGCTGCCCGAGCTGCTCGGGTACGTCGCCCCGTCCGGCTGGCTTGCCTTCCAGGTTCCGGGCAACTTCGACCAGCCCAGCCACACCGAGATTGCGGCGGTCCGCGCCACCGAGCGCTGGCGCGACGCGCTGCCGGCCGACCTGCCCGCACCGGCGGTGGAAGAGCCCATCGACTACGTCCGGGCGCTCTCCGAGCTCGGCTGCGTCGTGGCTGCCTGGGTGACGACGTACCTGCAGATCCTCCCGGGAGAGGACGCCGTCCTGCACTGGCTCGCCGGGACCGCACTCCGCCCGGTCTTCTCCGTGCTCAGCGAGGCCGATCAGGAGGAGTTCCTCGCCGACGTGCGACCCCGGCTGCGCTCGGCGTACCCGCAGGAGCCCTTCGGCACGGTGCTGCCCTACCGGCGCATCTTCGTGGTCGCCCGCACACCCGGCCAGGGCGGCCAGCCGTGATCCGGGCCATCCATCACGTCCAGATCGCCGCGCCGGCCGGCTCCGAGGACGCGCTGCGCGCCTTCTACGTCGATGCGCTGGACATGACGGAAGTCCCTAAGCCTCCCGCCCTGGCTGCCCGGGGAGGTGCGTGGTTCCGGTCCGGCGACGTCGAGCTGCACCTCGGTGTCGAGCCGGAGTTCCGGGCCGCCCGCAAGGCCCACCCGGGACTGCTCGTCGACGACCTCGACGGCCTGGTCCGCCGGCTCGAGTCGCGCGATGTCCCCGTGCAGTGGGACGAGAACCTGCCCGGCTTCCGTCGCTGCTACGTCACCGACCCCAACGGCAACCGGATCGAGCTGCTCGAGCCCCGTTAGCCGCTCACGCCTTCCGGCTGGCCGCCGTCTTCATAGCGGGCTTCGCCTCGAGCCCGGACAGCCCGTTCCACGCGAGGTTCACGAGGTGGGCCGCGACCACCGCCTTGGCGGGCTTACGGGCATCCAGCCACCACTGGCCGGTCAGCGCGACCATGCCGACGAGCATCTGCGCGTACATCGGCGCGTGCTTGGGGTCGAAGCCGCGCATCTTGAACTGGTTGCCCATGATGTGCTCGACCTGGCTTGCCGCGTCGCTGAGCAGGCTGGAGAACGACCCGGTCGACTGCGCGACCGGAGAGTCGCGCACCAGGATGCGGAAGCCGTCGCTCGAGGACTCCACGTAGTCGAGCAACGCGAAGGCCGCCCGCTCCACCAGCTCACGAGGCTTCCCCGTGCTCGTCAGCGCACCGGTGATCGCATCGAGCAGGCGGCTCATCTCCCGGTCGACCACGACCGCGTAGAGACCCTCCTTGCCGCCGAAGTGCTCATAGACCACCGGCTTGGACACGCCGGCCTTCAGCGCGATCTCCTCCACAGAGGTCGCGTCGAAGCCCTTGTGCGCAAACAGGTTGCGCCCCACGTCAAGCAGTTGCTCGCGGCGCTCCTTGCCCGTCATCCGCGGTGCCCGTCCGTCGCGGCGACCCGGAGTGGCGGTGCTGGTCTTGCGCGGTGGACTCACCCGGCCATTCTGCCGGGGGGTCGGCATCAGGCGGCTTCTCGGTGTGCCCGCCGCGCGTCCAGTCGATCCTGACGCGGCCAGCGCACGTCGTACGCCCAACCCAGCGACTCGAACAGCTGGATGACGCGCGCGCCGGAGTCGATCTGTCCCCGGAGTACGCCGGTGCGCGCGCAGGTCGGGTCGGCATGGTGCAGGTTGTGCCACGACTCGCCCATCGACAGCGCGGCCAGCCACCAGACGTTGCCGGCGCGGTCCCGGCTGTCGAAGGG
>JAVEDB010000274.1 GCA_030841185.1 Actinomycetota bacterium | reverse complement strand
GGTCCCGTAGAACTCCTCGACGCGGCGGCCGTACTTGGCGTCGACGTCGGAGACGGTGTGCAGGCTCGGGTCGAGCCGGAAGATGGCGTGCAGCCAGCGGTCGACGAGGGTGCTGAGCTTTTCGCGGTTGAACTGGAAGTACATCAGCGCCGGGACGAGTGAGACCAGGATCAGCAGGATGAGCTGGAGCACCCGGGCAACGATGATGTCCTGGGCACCGGGACCCTGGATCAGCTCGAGCTCGTGCCAGGAGTGCAGCCGCACGACGTCGGAGAGCTCGGTGCCGTAGTAGATCGCGGCGGCCGGCACCCCGATCGCCAGGATCACCATCAACGCGAACGTCAGCCCCTGCACGGTGGCAATGGCGAAGTCCCGGGCGATCTGCCCGAGGTTGCCGCGGATCCTCGTCGCGCCGAGGAACTCCTGGTCGTCCGTTGTTGACGCATCGCCGCCCTGCCAGCCGGCAATCACCAACGCAGCGATGACGGCACACGCAAGTCCGATCCCCAGGCCGATGGAGAAGAGCTGGAATCGCTTGGTCAGGGCCAGGTCCAGGAGGCCGACCAGCGTGGCGGTGATGCCCACGCTGGCGAGCCAGGCGGCGGCCACCAGCCGGCTGGACCGCACGGGCTCTCGCTCCCAGTCGAGCGCGTGGTCGGTGCGGGCGGCCAACGCCGAGGTCCCCAGCTGGTGGGCCGGATCGCCGTTGACGCGGACCCGCTGCAGCGGGGCCAGCACCAGCCGAACAGGGTCGCCTTCCACGACGAGCCGGTCCGGAGTCTGATTTCGCACGAGATAGGTGTCCATGACGCCCCCGGGAGATCCGTATATCTCCTTGTAGTGAGCGCTCGATCACCCTTCGTGTCAACGATTTCTGCGATTTTCGAGGCCGAGCCGCGAAGGTGGCCTTCTCCATGCCCCGGACTGTAGGCCGCACGTGTCCGGTGCGGGAAGGCTAGGACGCCTGCCTGGCCGTCAACGCCTCGGTCAACAGGCCCACTAAGGCCTCGAGCTGCACGTCGGCTGATGACGACACTTCCTCCTCCGAACCGTCGAGCGCCCGGGCTGCCAGCCCGGCCTTGCTGTCGATCAGCTCGGCGATGCGCGCGTCGATGGTCTGCGCGGCGATGATGCGCCAGGCGGTGACCGGCTCGGTCTGACCGATGCGGTGGCTTCGGTCGATGGCCTGGGTCTGCTCCGCGGCGGTCCAGGACAGCTCGGCCAGCACGATGTTGGACGCGACTTGCAGGTTAATGCCCACGCCCGCCGCGGTCACGGAGCAGACGGCAACGGCAACATCGGGATCGTTCACGAAGGCGTCGATCTGCGTCTGCCGCGCCCTCGACGTCTGGTCACCACGGATCGACGAGAAGCGGATCCCGCGTTTGGTGAACGTCTCCTCGGCGATGTCCATCACGTCGATGTGCTTGGCGAAGAAGACGACTTTGCCCGCGCTCCGTGCCAGCTGCGCGGCGTAGTCGGCGGCGAGGGCGGCCTTGGCCTGACCGATGCGCCGCATCATGCTGAATACGTTCTCTTCGGTCTTCGCCGTCGTCGCCTCCTTCCGTTCCCGGGTGGCGATCCTGCGCACGAGGACGTGGTCTATGCCCTCCACGAGGGGGCCCGCCTTGCGCCGTGCGAGTGCGCTCTCGTACTGCGCCACCATGCGGCCGGCGAGGAAACGCTCTGCTTCGCGGATAGAACGGCCGGCCTTCTCATCGAGCTCGACAGGAAGGTCGGCGATGCGGCGAGCGGGGATGTCGGCGGCGACATCGACCTTGCGGCGGCGGACGATGCCCAGGTCGACCACGCACTTGCGAGCAGCGGGGTAGAAGCCGCGGTCGGCCGGCGTCAACCCGGTGTCCTCAAGCGCCTGCATCAGGCGGCCGAGCGGCTGCTTGTCGTCGATCCAGCCGAGGAACTGCCAGATCGCCTTGAAGTCCTCGATGTCGTTGATAAGCGGTGTGCCGGTGAGAGCCATCAGCAGCGGCCGCGCGACGCGACCGCGGATGCGCTCGGACAGCTCGAGCACGTGCTGTGAGCGTTGCGAGGACTTGTTCTTGATGAAGTGGGCCTCGTCGACGACCATGCCGCGGAAGCCGAAGCTGCCGATCCACCCGACGTGGCGGTCGAGCACCTCGTAGTTGACGATGACGATGTCCGCGAAGCCGTCGATCGTGTCGCCGTTGCCGTGGATCACGGTGGCCGTCCGGTTGGGCGTCCAGAGGCCGACCTCGCGGGCCCAGTTGGTCTTGACGACGTTCGGCACCACGGCGAGGAGCGGGTAGGCGTTCGCTGCTTGCGCCGCGAGCAAAGCTTGCGCGGTCTTGCCCAGCCCGGGCTCGTCGGCCAGCAGGAAGGTGCGGTGCCCGGCGGCGGCAGCGGCCACCACCTGCGCCTGGTGCGGCATCAGCTGCAGGACGCCGGCCGCCCGCAGGGAGGACGCCGCGGGCAGCGCCATGGATTGCGTGGCTCCCCCGCCGGCGTCCTCGAACGAGCTGAAGAGGGGGCCGAGGAGCTCCCAGCTGCTCAGCCGGCGGGCGATCGTGGTCTGCCGGTCGGACTCGAAGTCCGGGGCTAGGAAGGGGTTGGCCAACTGTCGCGCCTTGACCGCCTGCGGCACGACGCGACGCTCCGCACTGGCGGAGGCGACGGCGGGCTCCGTGGGCGCGACCTCGTCCGGGGGCACCTCGAGACCGGCGTCCCGGAGCAACTTCCGTTTGAGCGACTTGGCCGCGTCGGAGATGACAGCATCCTCGGCGAGGAGGGACAGGAGCGACGTGTCGCGGGCGGCGATCTGCGCGAGGATCAGTGCGATCCCGTCGAGGCGCTTGATCGCCTCGGCCCGTTGTGCCGGGCGGCTGCTGTCATCGGTCCGGACCCGGGCACGCTCCTCACGCGCCAGCAGTGCGACGACCTGGAACTTTGTCCGTACCGAAGGCATGACCGGACCTCGCACCACGGCCTTCTCGACCTCACGCACGGTGCGCGCCAGCACCGGCATGATGCCGTCGTTGCCGCGGTCACGTCGCTGGTGCGCTGGGGCAGCACGGCGAGCAGCCGGTTGGCCCTGGCCCCGTCGAGCCACACAGTCCTCCTCACCAGCGCCGGGTCGTCTCGCCGGACGCGACGACATACCCGTAACGCAGTCCGGTCGCCGGGACGACGGACGTTCAAGCAGAGCAGGCCTGGTCGGCTGCTCCGAGACGCGACTCCACGGAGTCACCAACCGCAGAGCGGACGTTGTCGCTGGCCCACCGCATCACCCGGGGGGGTCGGTGCTGACCCATCCTACTGTCTTCGGTAGGCGCAAGCATCTGGTCGGGCCTGAACCCCTGGGTGTTGCTACGTCCGTGGTTGGCGGAGACGCATGCGTTGCTGCCCCGGCTCCCGCGACGGGAACCGGGGCAGCGACGGCTGGGGTCAGCTGCAACCGCTGGTGCTGCCGCAGCCCTCGCAGACGTAGCAGGAACCGGCCGGGCGCATCTTGATCCCGCAGGTCATGCACAGCGGTGCGTCGGACACCTGGCCGGTGATGGCCTCCATCAGCTCCGC
>JAVEDB010000263.1 GCA_030841185.1 Actinomycetota bacterium | reverse complement strand
CGGTGGTGCGCCTCGTAGCGGTCGCGCAGACCCTTGAGGATCTCGATCGTGTGCGCGAGCGTCGGCTCGGCGACCTGGATGGGCTGGAAGCGCCGCTCGAGAGCGGCGTCCTTCTCGAGGTGCTTGCGGTATTCGTCCAGCGTCGTGGCGCCGATCGTCTGCAGCTCACCGCGGGCCAGCATCGGCTTGAGGATAGAGGCGGCATCGATGGCACCCTCGGCGGCACCGGCACCCACGAGCGTGTGCAGCTCGTCGATGAACAGGATGATGTCGCCGCGCGTGCGGATCTCCTTGAGGACCTTCTTCAGCCGCTCCTCGAAGTCACCGCGGTAGCGCGAGCCGGCGACCAGCGCACCGAGGTCGAGCGTGTAGAGCTGCTTGTCCTTGAGCGTCTCGGGCACCTCGCCCTTGACGATGGCCTGGGCCAGGCCCTCGACCACGGCGGTCTTGCCCACGCCGGGCTCGCCGATGAGGACCGGGTTGTTCTTGGTGCGGCGGGACAGCACCTGCATGACCCGCTCGATCTCCTTCTCGCGCCCGATCACCGGGTCGAGCTTGCCCTCGCGCGCGCCCTGGGTGAGGTTGCGGCCGAACTGGTCGAGCACCAGCGAGGTCGACGGGGCACCCTCGGTCGGGCCGCCGGCTGCGGCGGTCTCCTTGCCCTGGTAGCCCGACAGCAGCTGGATGACCTGCTGGCGGACCCGGTTGAGGTCCGCGCCGAGCTTGACCAGGACCTGGGCTGCGACGCCCTCGCCCTCGCGGATGAGGCCGAGCAGGATGTGCTCGGTGCCGATGTAGTTGTGGCCGAGCTGCAGCGCCTCGCGCAGGCTCAGCTCGAGGACCTTCTTGGCCCGCGGCGTGAACGGGATGTGTCCCGACGGCGCCTGCTGGCCCTGACCGATGATCTCCTCGACCTGGGAGCGCACGGCTTCCAGGGAGATGCCGAGCGACTCCAGCGCCTTGGCGGCGACGCCCTCACCCTCGTGGATCAGCCCGAGCAGGATGTGCTCGGTGCCGATGTAGTTGTGGTTGAGCATCCGGGCCTCTTCTTGGGCCAGGACGACAACACGCCGCGCTCGGTCGGTGAATCTTTCGAACATCTAATCGCTCCTTGCAGAGAGCGGTCGGGCAGCGGGTGGAGGGCCCACCTTCTGTCCCTTGCATGCTAGTCCCGCATGCTGACCGCTCATGTCGCGTCCGTTGGCTTGTGCATCGGGTCCAACCCCCAGGAACTTCACCGTAGTTCCGGTACCCGTACGCCGGGAGCGAACGCGCGCCGGACGGGTGATGCCCGGACCGTTGCGTAATCTTCACCAAGACCGTCCAGGCGACCCCCGGGAGGCCAGATGAGCGGCATCGTCGCGGTGGTTGCGGCGGGTCCGGGCCTCGGGCTCTCGATCGCCCGGCGATTTGCCGCGGAGGGCTTCGACGTCGCGCTGGTGGCCCGCTCGCGCGACCGGCTCGCCCCGATCGTCGAGGAGCTCACCGCGCTCGGCGTACGCGTGCAGGCGGTCGAGGCCGATGTCGCCGACGAGGCATCGCTACGGACCGCAATGGCGGAGGTACGCCGGGTGCTGGGCGACCCCGACGTGCTCGTTTACAACGCCTCGGAGTACGTCGAGGGCCGCCCCACCGAGGTGGACTACGGGCGCTTCGTGCACGGCCTGCTCGTCGGGGTCGCGGGCGCCCTGGTCGCGGTCCAGGAGGTCGCCCCCGCCATGCGGGCCCGCGGGAGCGGGACGGTGCTGCTCACCGGGAGCGAGGCGGCGCTGCGCCCGTCGGTCAAGGCGGCCGGGCTGGGGGTCGCCAAGGCCGGGTTGCGCAACCTGGCCCTGTCCGTCGCCGCCGATCTGCGCGACGACGGCGTGCACGTCACGACAGTGACAATCCGCGGGGTCCTCAAGCCGGGCACGTTCTTCGACCCGGACCGGATCGCCGAGCACTATTGGCGCCTGCACACGGCCCCCGCGTCGGAATGGGAGCCGGAGTTCACCCTCAGCCGCCCCGAAGACGGCGGAAATTAGCCGGAACCGAGACGGCTCAGCCGTGTGCTTTTTCGTAGGCGGCGGTGATGTCGGCCGGAATGCGGCCGCGCTCGTTGACCTTGTGGCCGTTCTCGCGGGCCCAGGCGCGGATCTGCGCCGTCCGGTTGTTGGCGCCCCGGCTGCGCGACGACCGGCCTCGACCGCTCCCGGCCGCCGCGCGGCCACCGCGGCGGCGCGCTGGGCCGACGTAGGGGGCAAGCGCGTCCCGGAGGCGGGCCGCGTTGCCTTCGCTCAGGTCGATCTCGTAGGCGACGCCGTCCAGCGAGAAGGACACCGTCTCGACAGCGGGGCCGCCATCGATGTCGTCGACGAGCGTGATCTGGACTTTCTGCGCCATGAATATCCTCCGCCGGGTTCCTGCCCAATTTCCGGGGAACGATATGGCACATTCACCATTGCGTGCAATTCCGTCGTCAATTCCTCAGGAATCGTCGTCGTTGTCCTCGGCCGGGACCCGCTTTACCCCTCCGTCGGTGTGCCGAATTGCGGCGCGGGCGATAGCGATAAACGCCCCGCCGACCACGACCGGAGGCAGCAGGGCCGCGGCGACGGCCTCGATGTCCATCAGCCCTGCTCCGGCTTGAGCAGCGGGAAGGCGATGGTGTCCCGGATGCCGGTGCCGGCCAGCAGCATGATCAGGCGGTCGACTCCCATGCCCATGCCGCCCATCGGCGGCGCGCCGTACTCCAGGGCGCGCAGGAAGTCCTCGTCCAGCTGCATGGCCTCCGGGTCGCCGGCGGCGCCCTTGACCGCCTGCTCGACCAGCCGGCGGCGCTGCTCGACCGGGTCGATGAGCTCGGAGTAGGCGACGCCGAGCTCGACGCCCCCGATGATCAGGTCCCAGGCCTCCACCAGGCCCTCGGTGCTGCGATGTGCCCTGGCCAGCGGCCGCACGTCCACCGGGTAGTCGAGGATGAACGTCGGCGCCATCAGCGTGTGCTCGACCAGCTTCTCGAAGAGCTCCAGGACGACCTCGCCGGCGGTCCAGCCCGGCCGCAGCGGGACCTCGTGCCGGTCGGCGATCTTGCGGAGCACCTCGGCCCGCGTCGCCACGGTCACCTCCTCGCCGACCGCCTCGGCCACCGCCTGGTGGATCGGGAGCCGGCGCCACTCCCCTGCCAGGTCGATCTCACCGCCGTGACCGTCGGGCACGACGGTGTGGTCCAGCGCCCGCGCGGCGTCCACGACGAGGTCACGGGTCAGCTCGGCCATCGACTCGTAGTCGAAGTAGGCCCCGTAGGCCTCGAGCTCGGTGAACTCCGGGCTGTGGGTGGAGTCGACACCCTCGTTGCGGAAGACGCGGCCGATCTCGTAGACGCGCTCGATGCCGCCGACGACCAGCCGCTTGAGGTAGAGCTCGGTGGCGATCCGCAGGTAGACCGGCATGTCGAAGGCGTTCAGGTGGGTGGCGAACGGCCGGGCGGCCGCGCCCCCGTGAAGGGGCTGGAGCAGGGGGGTCTCGACCTCGAGGAAGCCGCGGCCCTCGAGGGTGGCGCGCAACGAGGCCAGCACCGCGGCCCGCATCCGCACCATCTCCCGGGAGTCGGCGTTGACGACCAGGTCGACGTAGCGCTGCCGCACCCGGGCCTCCGGGTCGGTGAGGCCCTTGTGCTTGTCCGGCAGGGGGCGCAGCGCCTTGGAGGTCAGCGCCCACCGGCTGGCCAGCACGGAGAGCTCGCCCCGCCGGGAGGTGACGACCTCCCCTTCGACGCCCACGTGGTCGCCGAGGTCGACATCGGCCTTCCACCGGGCCAGGTCGTCCTCGCCGAGCTCGTCCTGCGAGAGCATCACCTGGATGTCGCCGGTGCCGTCGCGCAGCGTCGCGAACGACAGCTTGCCCCCCACCCGGGACAGCATCACCCGGCCGACGATCCCCACCCGCTCACCGGTGCGCACGTCGGTCCCGAGGTCGGGATGGGACGCGCGCAGCTCCGCAACCGTCGTGGTCCGCGGGAAGCCCAGCGGATAGGGGTCGGTGCCTTCGGCGCGGAGCCGGTCGAGCTTGTCCCGCCGGACGCGCATCTGCTCCGGCAGGTCGTCGACGGCGTTCTCCGGCTGGTCGCTCACCGGTCCAGGCTACCGGCGCGGTCAGGTCGGGTTGCGCTCGAAGACCAGTCGCAGACCGACCAGGGTCAGCCACGGCTCGTGCACGTCGATGGTGGTCGCCTCCTCGATCACGATGGTGGCGAGGCCGCCGGTCGCGATCACCGTCACGTCGGCCGGGTCGTCGGCCAGCTCGGCAGCCATCCGGGTGACCACCCCGTCGACCTGGCCGGCGAAGCCGTAGAGGATGCCGGCCTGCAGCGCCTCCACGGTGCTGCGCCCGATGACCGAGCGCGGCCGCGCCAGCTCGACACTGCGCAGCTGTGCGCCGCGGACGCCGAGCGCCTCGACCGACACGTCGATGCCCGGGGCGATGGCGCCTCCGAGGTACTCCCCCTTCGCCGAGACCGCGTCGAACGTCGTCGCGGTGCCGAAGTCCACGACGATGCACGGGCCGCCGAAGAGCTCCACTGCGGCCAGCGCATTGACCACGCGGTCCGTCCCGACCTCCTTGGGGTTGTCGGTCAGCACCGGGATGCCGGTCCGCACGCCCGGCTCGACGACCACCGCGCGGACGTCCCCGTAGTAGCGCCGGCACATGTCGCGCATCTCGTGCAGCACCGACGGCACGGTCGAGCACAGCGCGATGCCGTCGACGACAGCACCGGCCCGACCCGGGTGCTGGGTGAGCAGCCCGTGCAGGACGACGGCGATCTCGTCCGCCGTGCGGTGTGCGTGGGTCGCGATCCGCCAGTGCTCCACGAGGTCCGCACCGTCGAACAGCCCAAGCACGGTGTGGCTGTTCCCCACATCGATCGCGAGCAGCATCAGCGCCCGCCGAGGGTGACGACGAGGTTGTCGATCAACCGCGTGGTGCCGACGCGCGCGGCAACAGCGAGCAGCGCCGCACCGGCAAAGTCCTCGGGTACGTCGTGCAGGTTCACCGGGTCGGCGAGGACCAGGTAGTCGACGTCCACCCCCGACTGGTCGCGCAGCACGTCAGCGGTCACTCGGCGTACCGCCGCCGGGCCTTCGGGTGCCGCCGCGGCGCCGGCGCGTAAGGCGCGGGACAGGGCGAGGGCGACTGTCCGGTCCTCGGCCGACAGGTAGCCGTTGCGGCTCGAGAGGGCCAGCCCGTCCGGGTCGCGCACCGTGGGCACGGCGACCACCTCGCACGGGAAGTCGAGGTCCTTGACCATCCGCCGGATCAGCAGCAGCTGTTGGGCGTCCTTCTGACCGAAGTAGGCGACGCCGGCGCCGGTGAGGTGCAACAGCTTTGCCACGACTGTCAGCACCCCGTCGAAGTGACCGGGCCGCGAGGCCCCTTCGAGCACGTCGCCCAGCGGCCCGGCCGAGACCCGGACCTGCGGCTCGCTCTCGGGGTAGACCTCGCTCACCGTCGGGGCGAACACGATGTCCACGTTCTCCGCGGTGCACAGCGCGAGGTCGCTCTCGAGCGTCTTGGGATAACGCGACAGATCCTCACCGGCCCCGAACTGCAAGGGGTTGAGGAAGACGGTCACGATGGTGAGCTCGCACCTGTCTCGAGCGACCCGGATCAGCTCGCGGTGCCCGTCGTGCAGGGCGCCCATCGTCATCACGACGCCGGCGACACCCGAGCTGCGGACCCGGGCCGCGGCCAGCTCAGCCCGGCTGCGCACCAGCTGGGTCACGGTCGGGCCCCCTCGGCCAGCACGTCGAGCAGTGCCTCTGCGGCCTCCGGTCGCAGCAGCCCGGCCGCCAGCGCGCGGTCGGCGGTGAGCCGCGCCATCGCGACGTACGCGGCCAGCGCCTGGGGTGAGACCTTGCCCAGCTCCTGCAAGTGCGCGGCGACGGTCCCGGCGTCGCCCCGGGCGACGGGTCCGGTCAGGGCGGCGTCGCCGGAGCGCAGGGCGTTGTCGAGGGCAGCGGACAGTAGGGGCCCCAACATCCGGGCCGGGTGCTCGATGCCGCAGCGACCGAGCAGGTCCATCGACTCGGCCACCAGCGTCGTCAGGTGGTTGGCGCCGTTGGCCAGGGCCGCGTGGTAGAGCGCGCGCCGGTCCTCCTCCACCCACTGCGGCTCACCGCCCATCTCGACGACGAGCGCCTCGGCGATCGGGCGCAACGGCTCGGGCGCGGTGACGCCGAAGGAGCAGCCCGCGAGACGGGCCACGTCCTCGCGCCGGCCGGTGAACGTCATCGCCGGGTGCAGGGCCAGCGGCAGCGCGCCCTGCCGGGTCGCGGCGTCGAGCACCCCGGTGCCGTACCGACCACTCGTGTGCACGAGCAGCTGACCGGGCGGCACCGCGTCGGCGGCCACCAGTCCGTCCACCAGCCCGGGCAGGGCGTCGTCAGGCACCGTGAGGAGCAACAGCTCGGCGCGCGCCGCGACGGCCGGCGGATCGAGGACCTCGACGCCGGGCAGCAGCTCGGCCGCCCGCGCCACGGACGCGTCGGAGACCGCGGCGACGGCGACCACGCGGTGACCGACGGCCGCGAGGGCGGCACCGAGGACGCCGCCGACCCGGCCGACGCCGATCACCCCGATCGACAGGCGAGCGGGGCGAGGTGCGGTCAGGTCGTGCGACACGGGTCGTTCCAGTCCTCGGGTGCGGGGTACCGGACGGGCCCGCACAGCGTACGGCGTCGGCGGGGCTCGCCGGCTCGCGCCGGTGGGAGACTCGGCGTCCGTGGGAGACGGGTGGGTCACGTGGCGGCTCGCCACCGAGCGGGCGCTCTACGGCGAGGGTGGCTTCTACCGGCGTACGCCGGGGCCCGCGGCGCACTTCCGCACGTCCGTGCACGCGTCCCCGCTCTTCGCCGAGGCATTGCTCACCCTGGCCGCCTCGGCAGGGCTGCGCACCGTCGTGGATATCGGCTCCGGGCGCGGCGAGCTGCTGGTGCAGCTGCACCGGCTCGATCCGGCGCTGCGGCTGATCGGGGTCGACGTCGTGGGGCGCCCCGACGACCTGCCCGCCGGCGTCGAGTGGTTGCCCGCCGTCCCTGACGTCGACGGCGCGCTGCTGGTCGCCAACGAGTGGCTCGACAACGTGCCCGTCGAGGTGGTCACGCTCTGCGCGGACGGGCCGCGGCTCGTTGTTGTCGACATGGAGACAGGAGCGGAGGCAGAGGGCGGCCCGCCGTCCGAGCGCGACGCCGCGTGGCTGGCGCGGTGGTGGCCGCTGGGGGCCGACGGGGATCGGGCCGAGATCGGCTGGCCGCGCGACGACGCGTGGGCCCGTGTCCTCGACCGGCTCGGCTCCGGGATCGCCGTCGCGATCGACTACGCGCACGGTGTCGCCGACCGGCCACCTGCGGGCACCCTGACCGGTTATCGCGACGGGCGGCAGGTCCCGCCGGTGCCGGACGGGTCGTGCGACATCACCGCGCACGTCGCGCTGGATGCCTGCGCCGAGGCCGGCCGGCGAGCCGGCGCGACGGCAACCGTGCTCACCACGCAACGGGCGGCCCTCGCGGCGCTCGGGTTGGTCGCCGAGCGGCCCCACTCGGAGCTGGCGACGAGCGACCCCGGCAGGTACGTCGGAGCGCTGGCCCGGGCTGGCGAGCTCGCGGAGCTGCGCGAGCTCGGCGGGCTCGGCGACTTCGGCTGGCTCATCCAGTCGTTCGAGACGCCGCTACCCGCCGCGCTTGGCGGCGAGCAGCGGGAGCTGTAGCCGCATCCAGGGGCTGTAGCGCTCCGGGTCGTCGGCGACCGCTGCGAACAGCGTGGACCAGGGCACCCATACGAACGAGTCCACCTCGGCAGGGTCGGGCACCGGGTCGTTGCCGAGCGTTGCGGTGTAGACCGGGCAGACCTCGTTCTCGGAGACGCCGTCGGCCATCCGTGCGGTGTAGCGGAAGTCGGGCAGCTCGAGGTGCAGCTCGCCCAGACGCACGCCGAGCTCGTCGCCGGCCCGGCGCCGCACCGCCTCGTCGACGGCCTCATCGGGAGCCGGGTGCCCGCAGAAGCTGTTGGTCCAGACCAACGGCCAGGTTCGCTTCGCCGCCGCGCGCCGGGTCAGCAGCACCTGCTCGCCGGCGGTGTCGAAGAGCCAGCACGAGAAGGCCAGGTGCAGTGGGGTGGACTCGTGGTGGACGGTCGCCTTCGGCGCGGTTCCGCAGGGCTGACCGCTCTCGTCGAGCAGGACGACGAGCTCCTCCTGGCTGACGTCGCTCACGCGGAGACCGGCACGGATGCGTACCCGCGCAGCACGAACGTCGGTCGGCGCACCGGGTCACCGGCCAGCGCCAGGTCCGGCTTGCGGCGCAGCAACGTCGGTAGCGAGATCTGCAGCTCCATCCGAGCCAAGGGGGCGCCGAGGCAGTGGTGGACGCCGGCCCCGAAGCCGATGTGCTGGTTCGGACGGCGCGCCACGTCGAAGACGTCGGGCGCGGCGAACATCTCCGGGTCGCGGTTCGCGGCCCCGAGCAACGCGGCGACCCGCCCACCGGCCGGCACGACGGTGCCACCCAGGTCGATGTCCTCCATGGCCGTGCGCTCGAAGAGCTGCAGCGGCGCGTCGTAGCGGATCATCTCCTCGATGGCCGCCGGCACGAGGTCCTCGTCGGCGCAGACGCGGGCGAGCTGTTCCGGCTCGTGCAGCAGGGCGACGATCCCGTTGCCGAAGGCGTTGACGGACGCCTCGTGCCCGGCGTTGAGCAGCAGGATCGCCGACGCCACCACCTCGTCGGCGGAGAGGCGGGTGCCGCCGTCCTCGGCCGCCGCGAGATGGCTGACGAGGTCGTCGCGCGGCCGGGCGCGGCGCTCTGCCGCCAGCCCACGCATGTAGTCGTCGAACGCCGCGGACGCCGCCACCGCGGCAGGCTCGACGTCGGCGTCCCGGCCGTACTCGTACATCTTCACGATCGCCCCCGACCAGGGACGGAGCAGGTGGCGGTCCTCCTCGGGCACCCCGAGCAGCTCCGCGATGACCGCGACCGGCAGCGGCTCCGCGTAGTCGGCGATGACGTCGAACGTCCCGTCGGCAGGGAGGCGGTCGAGGAGGCCGTCGGCGATCTCCTGCACGCGCGGCCGCAGCCGCTCGATGTGGCCCCGGGCGAAGGCCTTCGCGACGAGGGAGCGCAGCCGCGTGTGGTCCGGCGGCTCGTTCTCCATCATCTGGTTGCGGTGCAGCCGGTTGAACGGCTCGAAGCGCTCGGCCGGCTCCTTGTCGTGCCAGAGCCGGCCCATCCGCCGGTCCCGCAGCACGGCGTTGGCCAGCTCGTAGGTCAGCGTGAGCCACTGGTTCGTGGGCTCGTGCCAGAGCATCGGGGCGCGGCTGCGCAGCGCGGCGAAGGACGGGTAGGGATCATCCACGAACCGCGCGTCGGTGAAGTCGAGCGAATCAGTCACTGACCAACCGTAGGGTGCGGAGGCTGCTCGAGGAGGTGCATCCAGCGTTCCGGGCGGGCCGCACCGCGTGCTCGGTGGGCCGCGTCGACCTCGGCGTCCACGAGCCGCCTCGCCTCGACGGCATCGCGATGTGCCGCTGTCGGCTTCACCGGACCCGGGCTGGTGTCCAGGTGCATCGTCGCGAGCTTCAACCGGCGCTGCAGCGGTCCTTGCGTGACCCGGACGCTCTGCACCCGCTCGTGGGGGACGATGTCCGTCTCGCGCCGGAAGCGACCGCGCCGCGCGACGAACACGCGGTCGTCGGCGCCGGCAGCCTCCACCTTCCAGCCCCACGGATCGACGAGGCGCGCGGCATGCGGTACGCCGTGCAGGGCCACCTGTTCAACGTCGACATCGGGGAGCACCCGTCGCAGCACGGTGAACGCATCATCAAGCGTTGCGACCGGCAGCAGGACAGAGGTCTGGCCCGCCTCCTCCCCGCTGTAGCCCGCGACGTTGACCTCGACCCGGCACCAGTCGCGGGACCGCCAGAGCAGTGGCTGCACGATCCGCAGGGCCTGGATGCGACCCGGCGGCACAGTCTGAGCCCGCGTCTCCAGCAGCCCATGACGCAACCGCAGCCCGTCCGGGGAGTCGGCGAGGGTGAAGTCGAAGTGCGACAGGACGGGTGTGATCACCGCGGGCACGACGGTCAGCGCCAGCGGGATGACGAAGGCAAGCATCTGCCACTCACTGAGCACGATCATCACGGCGGCGACGACAAGCAACGCCGCCAGGCCGAGCATCACTCCGACGGAGAGCAGCTGGGACTGGACCAGAAGGCGCAGCGGCACCCGGACCAGGACTGCCTCGGGAGCCTCCGGCGTGTCGGAGTGCAGGCCGGCCGCCCGCGCCAGCAGCTCGGCACGCAACGCCTGGGCCGCGGGCTCGGACAGGTAGGCCAGCGGCGCTTCCGAGGAGTCGCCGCCCGCGACCTCGAGCCGCAGCTCGGCGAGCCCGAGCACCCGAGCGACAAGGGGGCGCACCACGTCCACGGCCTGCAACCGGTCGAGCCGCACCCGGCGCGACCGGCGGAACAGCACGCCGGTCTCGAGCCGCAGGTCGCCGCCATCGATCAGGTAGTGGGTGAAGCGCCACGAGACGTAGCCGTAGGCAGCCGCCACCGGGATGCTCGCGGCGATGCCCGCCAGCAACCAGCCCACCGAGACGCCGCCGTACAGCTGCTGGGTCGCGATGGCCGCCACGGCCGCGAAGACCTTCCACCCCCGCAGCAGCGGGGTGAGCGGGTGCAGGCGGTGGAACGGCACCCCGGCCGTTGTCTGGACCGACACCTAGAGGCCCGCCGAGCTGGCCTCGCCGCGAGCGGCCAGCCGGTCGCGCAGCCGGGCCGCCTCCGCGGGCACGAGGCCGGGGATCTGCGCGTCGGTGGCGGCCGCGGCGGTGTGCAGCTGCACCGTCGCCAGCCCGAAGCGCCGGTCCAGCGGGCCGGCGGTCACGTCCACGAACTGCATGCGCCCGTAGGGGACGACGACGAGCTGGCGGTACAGGATGCCGCGCGTGATGAGGAGGTCGTCCGCCCGCTCGGCGTACCCCCAGGAGCGCACCGCGCGCCCGACGATCACCCACATCCAGCCAACGGCCACCAGTCCGACCAGGAAGACAGTCAGGCCGGCCCACCACACGAAGACGCCCACCACCAGGGCCGCCACCGCGATCACCAGGCCGAACACGAGCAGCAGGAGCCGGCGCAGCGTGGCGAGTCGAGGCGACACCCGGACCCAGGGGGCTCCGGGGGGAGCGAAGGGCTCCAGGTCGGGCTGGGTCATGACAGGCAGGCTAGTAGGACGACGCGCGAGTTCCGTGCTGGCAGACTCGGGGCGTGGTGACCGAGCGGATCGTCGGCATGGGCGCGGGTGCCGACCTGGTGGACGACGGTGGTCGCATCGCGACCCAGGACATGGTCCTGAACATCGGACCCCAGCACCCGTCCACCCACGGCGTCCTGCGGCTGCGGATCACTCTCGACGGAGAGCGCATCGTGGACGCCGAGCCGATCGTGGGCTACATGCACCGCGGCGCCGAGAAGCTCTTCGAGGTCCGCGACTACCGGCAGATCATCGTGCTGGCCAACCGGCACGACTGGCTCTCGGCGTTCGCCAACGAGCTGGGAGTGGTCCTGGCCGCGGAGCGGATGCTCGGCATGGACGTGCCGGTGCGCGCCGTCTGGGCCCGCACCCTGCTGGCCGAGCTCAACCGGGTGCTCAACCACTTGATGTTCCTCGGGTCCTATCCGATCGAGCTCGGGGCGATCACGCCGATCTTCTACGCCTTCCGCGAGCGGGAGACCCTGCAGGCGGTGATGGAGGAGATCTCCGGCGGCCGGATGCACTACATGTTCAACCGCGTCGGAGGCCTCAAGGAGGACCTGCCGGCCGGCTGGCTCGGACGGGCTCGGCGGGCGGTGACCGACGTACGGTCCCGGCTGCCTGATCTGGACCGCCTCGTGATGGGCAACGAGATCTTCCTGGCCCGCACCAAGGGAGTCGGCATCATCTCGCCGGAGATGGTCGCGGCCTACGGCGTGAGCGGGCCGATCGCGCGGGCCTCCGGCGTCGACTTCGACCTGCGCCGCGACGAGCCCTACCTGGCGTACGGCGAGCTCCCCGTCACCGTCGTCACGAGGACCGACGGGGACTGCCTCTCCCGGTTCCAGTGCCTGTTCGAGCAGCTGCAGGTTTCGCTCGACCTGGCCGACGCCTGCCTCGACCGGCTCGGGTCGCTGCCACCGGGACCGATCAACACCCGGCTGCCCAAGGTGCTGAAGGTGCCGGAGGGCGCGACGTACGCCTGGACCGAGAACCCGTTGGGCATCAACGGCTACTACCTCGTGTCAAAGGGCGACAAGACGCCGTGGCGACTCAAGCTGCGATCGGCGTCGTTCAACAACATCCAGGTGCTGGGTGAGTTGTTGCCGGGCGCGCTGATCGCGGACATGGTCGCGATCCTCGGGTCGATGTTCTTCGTCGTCGGGGACATCGACAAGTAGCCGCTGACTCCTTCGGGCGTCAGGCGGTCTCGCGCTCCAGCTCGGCCGCGGGGACATCGGCGGTCTCGTCGGCGAGCAGGCGCTCGATGCCCTCGGCCTCGCGCGCGAGGCGTGGATCGAGCAGCGCCGCCTCGGGCAGCCGGCGCAGGTCGATCTCGGTCGGAGCCGTGTCGGGTCCGAGGTCGATGGGCAGGTCCGCGTCGGCAGCCACGCCCGCCTCGAGCGCCGCCCACGCAAGGGGCAGCAAGAGGGTCACCGAGGGAAGCTCCACGGCCGGCGCGCTCTCGACTACCGGACGCTGTTGGAGCTCGCGGATCTCGGCCCGCAGTGCGGACACGACGATCCGCAGCCCATGGATCTCGGTCTGCAGCTCTGCCAGCCGGTCACGACGACGCGGTAGCGAGGGGGACGGCAGGGCAAGGAGTGCGCGGCGCCACAGCGACGGACGTCGGCGCCGACCACGGGCGCGGGGAGCGCTGCGTGTGCCGGGCGGACGAGACGCAGCGGGGGAAACGCGGCGGCTGGCGGCCATGCGCGGAGGCTACGCCGGGGGCAGCCCGATCTGTGGGAGGCACGCGGCACGTTCGTGCGCCGGGGATCGGACGCGGCTCGGCCATCGGCCTGGAGGGCGTGGCAGGCTTCCCGGATGAGCCTCACCCTGCTCGACTGGCGGCGACGCGTCCACGAGCTGTACGCGCAGGTCCGCGCCGACGGCGACCCCGAGAGTGCCCACGAGCGATGGCGTCGGGGCCGCGACGAGCTTTTCGCGACGCATCCCGACTCGCCGTTGCTGCCGGCGGACCGGGAGTCGTTCGACGGGCTGCCAGTGGCGCCGTACGACCCATCGCTTCGGTTCGAGGTGACGCTCGACGAAGACGTCGAGCCGCGCCGGTTCGAGGTTCCCACCGCGACGGACGGGGTCGTCCCGTTCGAGCGCTTCGGAGTCATGCATCTTCCCGCCCTCGGTGACCTCGACGCCTGGTGGTTGGCGTCGTACGGCGGAGGCCTCTTCGTGCCGGTGAAGGATGCGACGGCCGGACATGAGACCTACGGGGCCGGCCGTTACCTCCTCGACACGGTCAAGGGCGCGGACCTCGGGAGTACGCCGAGTGGTGCCCTCGTCGTCGACCTCAACTTCGCCTACAACCCGTCCTGCGCCTACGACCCGGCCTGGGTGTGCCCGCTGGCCCCTCCGGGCAACACACTTGCCGTTCCGGTGCGGGCCGGCGAGCTGATGGCGCCCTGAGCGGCGCAGGCGACGAAGAGGGCAACGGTGACGGGAAGGACGAACACCCCGACCGACAGCATGGCCAACAGGTTCCCCGCCGCGAGCAGTCCGGTGAGCGTCCACGCGATGGGCAGTGCCCGACGAGGCGGAGCCATCGAGAGCACCGCCGCAACGGCCAGTGTCACCAGCAGCGGAACGACCATGACGATGGCCACACCCGGACCGTTCACACCGACCAGCGTGTCTGCTCCCTGTGACGTGGCACCGGAGGACGACGAACTGTCCGACTCGTAGACCGGAGCGACGAAGGCCGCCACTAACACCGCCACCGAGTAGGCGGCGGCGAGCACCAGCGCCACCAGTGGGACGCGCCCCAGCCGGGACGTGGTCACCGGGGAAGGCACTCTGAGGGGCCCATGCTGTGAATGTACGCCGCGGCCCGCCGTTTGAAGCTCGGCGCTGAACCGGGTCGGTCGCGCCCGCGTGTACACGGGTGTCAGCAAGTCCCTCCAGCTCACTCGCAGGAGATCCCATGAAGCGCGCTTTCATCCCCGTTGCCGTTGCCACCACCGCCGCGATCATGGGCCTGGGGCTCACGGGCACCGCCGTCGCCGCCGCCAATCCGTCAGGGACCGGCCAGCCGAATGCCAGCTGCGAGACATCGACGAGCCGTCCGGCCGGCTTCTCCAGCCCCGGGTTCGCGCACGCCGAAACCGTGTATGCCGGCAGCGAAGGCTCCAGCTCCGCGCTGCACGCCGCATCGACCCACGCGGTCAGCCAGTACGACGTTGCGTGCTTCCAGGTGAGCCAGCACTGACAAGGCCAGCAGCTGGGGTCAGGCCCGACTGCCCCGCGGAATGAGGCGGACGAGCGCACGCCCGTCCAGGGTCTCCACGAGCAGGGAGCGTACGGACGACGCCGGGATGCTCGTCGTACCTCGGATCGTCGCTGTGCCCTCGTAGGTCGCCTCCCAGGTCCCGGCCACTTCGCGCCGGCCGTCGTCGGCGATCGCGACCAGCCGACACCGCTCCCCGGCGGAGACGCCGCTGAGCTGGAGCGTCAGGCGGCTTCCGATGGGCACCGACTCCAGCGTGACGCGGGCATGCACGGCGCCCGACGATGCGACCGCCGTGCTGTTGACGTCGCCGTTGTTCCGGTTGACGAACCCCACCGCAGTGACGCCGATGAGGAGCGCCACGACCGCAGCGGCGACCGCGAGCCACGTCCGCCTGCGTTGCACTCGCTGATGCACGGCCGCTTTCGCGAGCCGTTGGTACGCGGACTCGGACGGCTCGACTGATGCGCCGATCTCCTGTGGGTCCACTTTTGCGAGCATCGCCGGCAGCGGCGCGAAGGCTTCGGCGGTCTCCCGGCAGTCGGCGCAACCCGTGAGGTGAGCCGCGATGCGGGCCCGGTCATCCGGTTCCAGGGTCCCGAGCGCGTATGCGCCGACCGAGATCTGCTCCCGGCATGTCATAGCGGCACCTGCCGTTCCTCGAGCGCCAGCTTCATTGCTCGCAGGGCGTAGAACGTTCTCGACTTGACCGTTCCCTCTGGGATGCCGAGCACCGCGGCCGCTTCGGCGACCGTTCGCCCGACGTAGTAGGTCTCCAACAGAACCTCTCGGTGCGAGGGCGTGAGCGAGGCAAGCGCATCAGAGATGAGCCAGCTCTCGATGGCCCGGTCGATGGGGTCGTCGTCAACGACATGTGTCTCGAGCACGGCATCGTCGACCTCCAGCGGCCGCGCCCGCCGAGCGCGCTGCTGGTCGATGGCGACCCGCCGGGCGACGGTGAGCAACCATGGCCGCAACGGCCCGCGGGCGGGATCGACGGCCTCCGGGTGCTGCCACGCGCGCAGCAGCGTCTCCTGCACAAGATCCTCCGCACGCGCTTGGTCCCCCGAGGTGAGGTGACGGGCGAAGGCGAGCAGCGGTCCGGCGTGCTCGTCCCACAGCGCACGGAGCATCGCCTCGTCCACCGTGGCCGAGCCCATGTCAGGGATCACGGACGAGCGGCCGCTTCGGTTCACCCTTGGCGTGGTCACGACGTCCATGGTGCTTCAGGAGACCGTGATGGTCACCTTCATCCCCTTGTCCCTGTGCCGGTCGACCGGGCAGTAGAGCTCGTAGGTGCCCTTCTTCAGGGTGATCGTCAGAGAGGCGGATTGTCCGGCCGAGATGGTCGTTGTCTCCTTCTTCGCCCCTTGGCCCTCGATCTCCAGCGCATGGATCACCTGACCGACGTTCTTTGCCACGAACGTGTAGGTGCCCGCCTTGGCCGGCGTCGGCGAGAGCTTGAGAGCAAAATCGCTCTCTTCGACCATGACCTGCGTCCCTACTGCGGCGCTGGCGGTTGCGGATTTGCTCGGGCCCTTGCCGTACGAACCTACCGAGCTAGTGGAGTTACCGGAGCTGCCACCACAGCCGGCTAGCAGCGTGATGGCGGCCACGACCAGGAGCTGCCGCAAGGCAGACCGACGAGCTGCATGTCGTCCGAAACCCATTCTCGCCTCCGGTGATGGTCGAGCCCACCAATCAGCACGTCGGAAGCGACGCCAGGGTTCAACGGCGGCACCGGGCTCCCGGCCCAGATGGTGGTAGGGCTCTGGAGCGTGGGCCGGGAGCCAAACAACGGTTCAGACGTCGACGGCCAGCCGGACGGTGACCACGTCGCCGAGCTGAAGCCCTTCCGCCCGCTGTACGCGCACCTTGACCGGCACGATGTACCGCCCATCTTTCGGGAACAGCGAGGTCTCCCACCGGGTGTCCCCGATCTGCGCCGTGACCGGGATCATTCCCCAGCCGTAGGTCACCTGAGCAGCAACCGCTTCCAGCGCACCACACTCGTCATCGGGAACGGTGACGAAGTGCCACGGCGCGGGACCCTTCCAGAACCACATCTCGCCGCTGAATTCCAGGTCCATGGTCAGGAGGGGCCACCGGCGACCGGCCGACGCCGGCGAGGCGTCAGCCGGCGAGGGCTGCGTCCGAGGAGAACACCAGGGACAGCGCGACCTTTCCGGTCTTCAGTGCGGTCTTGGAGAGCGGGCCGCCGGCGTCCAGCGCGGTGAACGTGAACTTCAGCCCGTACTTCTGCTCCAGTCCCGGCTGGCAGAAGGGCCGCTTCGGGCACTCCGGCGGTCCACCGAGGGTGAGCCCGCCGCCGCACTTCGCGGCCAGGTCGGAGAGCTTGCTCACGGAGTACTTGTCGGCGAAGCCCTTGGTGACGGCGAAGGTGTTCTGGTCGGCCGCCTCGGCCGGCTTCCCGAACTTGAGTCCGGCCTTCGCGCCCAGCTCGGTCAGGGCCGCCACGGTCGCGTTCAGGTCACCGCTCGCCTTGGGGGCAGCGTTGGCGCCGTTCTGCTTCTTGTTGAGGAACTCGGTCAGCGTCCCGGCGTACTCCGGCACGACCTGCAGCTCGCCCTTCTCCAGCGCCGGCTCGTACAGCTCACGGTTGCCGACGGTCTTGACCTTGGCCTTGAAGCCAGCGGCGTTCAGCACACCGGCGTAGAGGTTGGCGAGCGTCTGGTTCTCGGAGAAGTTGGCAGCGCCGATCGTGATGTTGCCCGATCCGCCGGAGAGCCCGGTGTTGAGGTTCTCGGCCGTCGCGAACTCCTTCGCGGCCGCGGCCGGAGTGGCACGCTCGATGTCCGTCTTCTTGTTCAGCGCGACGAGCTTCTCGGTCGTGAGCGCCGCTGAGACCTTGTCGAGCGCCGCGATGAGCGGCGGCGTGGCGGCCTTCGCGTTGATCGCCGGGATGACGTTGTCGACGGTCTGCAGCTTCTTGTCGTCCTCCAGGGCAACCAGCTGGGTGCCGGGGACGCCGTCGCACTTGGTCGAGTTGGCCGAGGAGGTCGACGAGTTCGAGGCCTTTGTCGTGTTGGAGGTCCCCGAGGAGCCGCTGTCGCCGCAGGCCGAGAGAGTCAGGGCCAGAAGTACGGCGGGGATCGCCACCTTGCCGAGGTCGAGAAGAGAACGCGTACGCATTGTTGGCCGCCTTTTGTGTCCCGCCACCGGCGGTCAGCCGGGGCGCGTGTCTGGCGGACCGTTGCTCGACCCGCAGGGTCAACTCAACCCTGCGCATCCCGTCTGCGCAACCGGGTCCGCGTTACGAAACGGAGACGGCATCCGCCGCCTCGACCGCCCGCCGCGTGGTCCGGCGCTTCTCCCGACCCGGGGTCACGGCGCGCTGGACGAGCGCCAGGGCGGTCTCGGTGAGCAGCGCCAGCAGCGCCACGAGCACCCCGCCGGCCAGGATCTGACCCTGGTCCTGCTGGCCGAACCCGGCGTTGATGATCGTGCCCAGCCCACCACCGCCCACCAGCGCAGCGAGCGTGGCCGTGGCCACGACCTGGACGGCCGCGGTCCGGAAACCGGCGGCGATGAGCGGCAGGGCCAGCGGGACCTCGACCCGGAACAGCACCGACCGCTCGGCCATCCCCATCCCCCTGGCCGCCTCGATGATGTCGCGGTCGACGCCGCGGATGCCGACGTAGGTGTTGGTGAGCAACGGTGGCGCCGCGAAGATCGCCAGCGCGATGATCGTCGCGCGGTTGCCGAAGCCGATCGACGTGGCCGCGAACACCGTCAGCAACGCCAGGGTCGGGATCGCCCGCGAGACGTTGGTGACCGTCACGGTGAACCCCCCGCCGCGACCGAGGTGGCCGAGCGCCATGGCGAGAGGCAGCGCCACGACGGCGGCCAGCAGGACGGCGAACAGCGAGATGTAGAGATGCTCGTACGTCAGGTACGGAACGCCGTTGCGACCCTGCCAGTTGGCCGGATCGTTCAGCCACACGAACGCGGCGTGGAGAGGACTCACGACCGGCTCCTCGCCCACGGCGTCAACACTCTCGTGACACCAGCGAGCAGCAGGTCGGCAGTCAGTCCCAGGGCGACGGTCAGCAACGACGCGGTGAGGATCTCCGCGTGGTAGAAGTTGTTCTGGAAGCCCGCGAGCAACAGCCCGCCGAGACCGCCGTAGCCCACGATCACGCCCACCGTGATCAGGGCGATCGTGGACACGGTCGCCACCCTGACCCCCGCCATGATCGTGGGCAGTGCCACCGGCAGCTCCACCGAGAGCAGCATCCGGCCCCGGCCGTAGCCCATCCCCAGGGCGGCCTCACGGACCTCGTCGGGCACGCCGTCCAGGCCGGCCAGGATGTTGCGGACCAGGATCAGCAGCGCGTACATCACCAGACCGATCAGGACCGTCCGCGCCCGCAGGCCGGTGAACGGCGCGAGGAACGCGAACAGTGACAGCGACGGGATGGTGTAGAGCACGCCGGTCAGCGCGAGGACGGGACCGGCGAGCCGTCGGTACCGGTAGGCGAGCAGGGCGAGGGGAAAGGACAGGAGCAGCGCGATCAGGATTGTCTCGACCGTGAGGGTGACGTGCTGCTCGAGAGCAGACAAGATGTCCTGCCGGTTGTTTGCGACGTAGTCCCACGTGAACCACGGGTTCGACGGCTGGTCCTGAGCCAGCAGAGAGGCCACGGGTGGACGCTACCCAAGAACCGATGATCCGTCTCGACGGCGTCGGCAAGCGCTTTCCCGACGGGACAGTCGCCGTCCACGAGCTGGACCTCGACGTGCCCGAGGGCGAGCTCGTGGTCCTCGTGGGCCCTTCGGGGTGCGGCAAGTCCACGACGTTGAAGATGGTCAACCGGCTGATCGAGCCGACGAGCGGCCGGATCCTGCTCAACGGCGAGGACGTCACCCGGACCGACCCGGTCGAGCTGCGCCGCCGGATGGGCTACGTGATCCAGCAGGTCGGGCTGTTCCCCCACCAGGACGTCGCAGCCAACGTGGCGACAGTGCCGAAGCTGCTCGGGTGGGACAAGGCACGTATCCGCACCCGGGTGAACGAGCTGCTCGACCTGGTGGGACTCGAGCCGGGGAGGTACGCCGACCGCTATCCGCACCAGCTCTCCGGTGGTCAGCGGCAACGGGTGGGCGTTGCCCGGGCGCTGGCCGCCGATCCCCCCGTGCTGCTGATGGACGAGCCGTTCGGGGCCGTCGACCCGATCGTCCGCGACCGACTGCAGGCTGAGTTCCTCCGCCTGCAGGCGGAGGTACGCAAGACCATCCTGTTCGTCACCCACGACATCGAGGAAGCAGTGCGGCTCGGCGACCGCATCGCGGTGTTCTCGCAGGCAGGCAAGATCGAGCAGTACGACGTCCCCGCGACGATCCTCGGGGCGCCGGCTACCCCGTTCGTCGCAGACTTCGTCGG
>JAVEDB010000256.1 GCA_030841185.1 Actinomycetota bacterium | reverse complement strand
GCAACCAAGTCAGACGTGAAGACGACCGACGTCGTCGCCTTCCAGAACTCGTTGGACAGCGTGCTGCAACGGGAGACCGCCGTGCACCCGCGTGACCGCTGGGGAACCCTCCGAGGCTTTTTCAGCAAGGACGGCAAGGTCGTCTACGACAACACGATCCAGTGGGGCGTTCTCGTGTCCTACCGGGACGAGTTGACCTGCGTGGCGAGCACGGTCCAGACGCACGTCGTCGTCGTGAGGCCCGGCTACTGCCCCGGCTGAACACGCTCAAGGTCGCGCTGAGGCCGGTCGACCTCTCCCGGGAAAGAGCGTTCCCAGCCGAGGGGCACAGTCGTGGACAGCACCACTCCGGAGGAACCTCCGGTTGCGAAGGCACCACCGATCCCGGACCTCGGGTTCTTCGCCGGACCGCCGCGATCAGGCGCAAGCAGCTTCGCGACCCAGCCGAGCAGCACGTTCGGAGCAGCCCCGCCCTCGCAGTTCGGTGGACCGCCGCCCTCACAGTTCGGTGGACCGCCGCCCTCGCAGTTCGGCACGGCGCCGGCTCCCTCGCAGTTCGGCACGGGGCCCGCCGGGTACTACCCGCCGGCGGCAGCGTCCCGGGGTCTCGGAGGGCTGCCGGCATGGGCCATCGTGGTAATTGCCGTGCCCGTCGGACTCGCGCTGCTGGGCATCCTGGCCGCCATTGCTGTCCCGGTCTTCCTCAACCAGCGCGCGAAGGCTCTCGACGCGGCGACGACGGTCGTGTTCCCCGCGAGCATCGAGAACCTTCCGCGACAGACCGGAATTGACGCTCAGAACGCGATGGATTCGGTCCTGAGCAGGCTCCCCCGCGACTTCCGCGACGCTCAGGCCGGGATCTACTCGGATCGGTCCAGGCACCAGATCGTCGTACTGAGCATGCGACCTCCGAAGGGCGCCGGGCGGATCCCGATTGATGCGTCCGTCACCGACTTCTGGGCGGGAGCCCACCACGGAACGCCGACCAGCGTCACGATGTCCGAGCCAGTCGACCGCGACGCCGGACGACTCGGCGGCCGGATGAGCTGCGCCACCCTCACCGGCGCGTCAACCGGGCAGGTCTGCGTAGCTGTGGACTCCATCGTCCTGGTCGCGGTCTTCGACCTATCTCCATCGCCGGACCGGAACTTGCCGCTGCGCGTGCGGGAAGCCGTCGTGCACCGAAGCTGACGCGCAAAGGCGGGCGTCAGGCGGACTTCTCGCGACGCTCCCGCTTGGTCTCGCGCGGCACCAGCGTCGGGTTGACGTGCTCGAGCACGACGTCGCGGTTGATGACGACCTTGGCGACGTCCTTGCGGGACGGCACCTCGTACATCACCGACAGCAGGACCTCTTCCATGATGGCGCGCAGGCCACGGGCTCCGGTGCCGCGCAGGATGGCCTGGTCGGCCACCGACTCGAGGGCGTCGTCGGTGAACTCCAGCTCGACGCCGTCGAGGTCGAACAGGCGCTCGTACTGCTTGACCAGAGCGTTGCGTGGCTCGCTGAGGATGCGCACGAGGGCGTCCTGGTCGAGGTTGCGCACGCTGGTGATGACCGGGAGCCGACCGATGAACTCCGGGATCATCCCGAACTTCAGCAGATCCTCGGGGAGCACCTCGCCGAAGACGTCCGCGGCATCGCGCTCGGCCTTGGTGTGCAAGGTGGCGCTGAAGCCGAGACCCTTGCGGCCGATCCGGCTCTCGATGATCTTCTCGAGCCCGGAGAAGGCGCCCCCCACGATGAACAGCACGTTGGTCGTGTCGATCTGGATGAACTCCTGGTGCGGGTGCTTGCGGCCGCCCTGCGGCGGCACCGAGGCGGTCGTGCCCTCGAGGATCTTCAGCAGTGCCTGTTGCACGCCCTCGCCCGAGACGTCGCGGGTGATCGACGGGTTCTCGCTCTTGCGAGCGATCTTGTCGACCTCGTCGATGTAGATGATGCCGGTCTCGGCCTTCTTGACGTCGTAGTCAGCGGCCTGGATCAGTTTGAGCAGGATGTTCTCGACGTCCTCGCCGACGTAGCCGGCCTCGGTCAGGGCCGTTGCATCCGCAATCGCGAACGGGACGTTCAGCATCCGGGCCAGGGTCTGCGCCAGGTGGGTCTTGCCGCAGCCGGTGGGGCCGATCAGGAGGATGTTGGACTTGGCGAGCTCGACGTGCTCGTCGCGGCCGGGCTTGCCGGACTCACCGGCCTGGACGCGCTTGTAGTGGTTGTAGACGGCAACCGCGAGGGCCTTCTTCGCGACGTCCTGGCCCACGACGTACTGGTCCAGGAACTCGCAGATCTCCATCGGCTTGGGCAGCTCGTCCCACTTGAGGTCGGAGCTCTCGGAGAGCTCCTCCTCGATGATCTCGTTGCAGAGGTCGATGCACTCGTCGCAGATGTAGACGCCGGGGCCGGCGATGAGCTTCTTGACCTGCTTCTGGCTCTTTCCGCAGAAAGAGCACTTGAGCAGGTCACCGCCGTCACCGATGCGTGCCACGCGGCCTCTCCCTCTCCCTGTCCGGCCCGATCCTGACCGGGTGGTGTGTGCCTCGACGGTACCCCGAGGAGGTGCCTGGACGCTTCCTTTAGGCCAGACCGCCGCGTGGCGGACGGGCGCGAACGCTACATCGAACGGGTGGTGAGGATGCGGTCGATCATGCCGTATTCGAG
>JAVEDB010000249.1 GCA_030841185.1 Actinomycetota bacterium | reverse complement strand
CGCACAGTCTAGGCAATCCCTGCGCAGGGCTGCGGGCACAAAGGAGTTCGCGAGCTCCGCAGCGCCGCCGGTAGGCTCGAATCCCGCGCACACCAGTGGCGGTCCCCGTCCGGGGATCCGCCCGCATCCCCGATCCGGAAGGCACCACGTGCTCATCGCCGGCTTCCCCGCCGCCGCGTTCGGCACCCACTGCTACGTGGTCGCTCCGGACGCTGGCGCGGACTGCGTCGTGGTGGACCCGGGTGTCGACGTGGTCGCCGAACTCGACCGCGTTCTCGCGGAGCACCGGCTGCGACCGGTTGCGGTGCTGCTGACCCACGGCCACATCGACCACACTTTCTCGGTCGCCCCTGTCTGCGGTGCGCGCGGCATCCCGGCGTACATCCATCCTGGCGACGACGAGCTGCTCGCCGACCCGATGCTCGGGCTGTCGCCGGAGACCCGCGCCGTGTTCGGCGGCCGGCTCGAGTGGACTGAACCGGACGACGTCAAGCCGCTCGTGGACGGCGTGCCTCTGCGGATCGCGGGTCTCGAGATCACGGTCGACCACGCACCGGGGCACACCCGGGGGTCGGTGGCCTTCCGGCTGCCCGACCGCGACCAGGGCGGGTCCGAGGTGATGCTCTCGGGTGACTTGTTGTTCGCCGGCTCGATCGGGCGCACCGATCTGCCGGGCGGGGACCACGCGACCATGCTGCGCAGTCTCGCGACCAAGGTGCTCCCGCTCGCGGACGACGTCGTCGTGCTGCCCGGGCACGGCGAGCAGACGACCATCGGCCGCGAGCGTTCGACCAACCCGTTCCTCCGGGGCCTGGTCGCCGGTACGCCGGGTGCAGCCGCGCCCGGACGCGGGTTGTGAGCCGGTGAGCAGGCCGCGACCGCTGAGCGGGTTCCCCGAGTGGTCACCGGCCGAGCGCATCGTCGAGCAGCACGTCCTCGACGTGCTCCGCGAGGTGTTCGAGCTGCACGGCTTCGCCTCCGTCGAGACCAGGGCCGTCGAGCCTCTTGACCAGCTGCTGCACGCGGGCGAGATCGACAAGGAGGTCTACCTGCTCCGGCGGCTGCAGGCCGACGACGCGGACCCCGAGCCGGACCGGGCGAAGCAGCTCGGCCTGCACTACGACCTGACGGTGCCGTTCGCGCGCTACGTCCTGGAGAACGCCGGCAAGCTGGCGTTTCCCTTCCGCCGCTACCAGATCCAGAAGGCCTGGCGGGGTGAACGCCCTCAGGAGGGCCGCTACCGCGAGTTCACCCAGGCCGACATCGACGTTATCGGCGCCGACACCCTGGCGTTCCACCACGACGCCGAGATGGCCCTCGTCATGGCCGACGTGTTCGCGCGGCTGCCGTTGCCTCCCCTGCGCATGCAGGTCAACAACCGCAAGCTCATCGAGGGCTTCTACCGCGGGCTCGGCATTGATGACGTCCCGGGCGTGCTCCGGGCGGTTGACAAGATGGACAAGGTCGGACCGGCCGGGGTCCACGGGGTCCTCACCGCCGAGGTCGGCCTGTCAGCCTCGCAGGCCGAGTCCTGCCTGCAGCTCGCTCAGATCTCCGGCACCGACGCGGGTGTGGCCGAGCGGGTGCGCGCCTTGGGCGTGACGCACGAGCAGCTCGACCGGGGTCTCGACGAGCTCGTCGCGGTCCTCGACGCCGTCGCGGGCGCCGCGCGGCCCGGGTTCGAGATCGTGGCCGAGTTGCGGATCGCCCGGGGGCTTGACTACTACACGGGCACGGTCTACGAGACCCAGATGGTGGGGTTCGAGCACGTGGGCTCGGTCTGCAGCGGCGGCCGCTACGACGCCCTCGCGAGCGACGGTCGCACGACCTACCCCGGCGTCGGCATCTCCTTCGGCGTCACGCGCACGCTCGGCCCGCTGTTCTCCCGCGACGCCCTGCACGCCAGCCGGTCCACTCCCACCTGCGTGCTCGTCGCCCTGCCCGACGAGGCCTCGCGTCCCCTCGCCGCCGGGGTGGCGGCGTCGCTGCGCGGGCGGGGCGTCCCGACGGAGGTCGCTCCGGAGGCGAGCAAGTACGGCAAGCAGATCAAGTTCGCCGAGCGCCGCGGCATCCCGTTCGTCTGGTTCCCCCGGGCCGAATCGGGCGGCCACGAGGTGCGCGACATCCGCTCCGGTGACCAGCTCCCGGCCGACCCCACGACCTGGCTGCCGGCCGCGGACGACCTGCGGCCGAGGGTCTCCGGGCAGCCCGCCGGATGACCCCCCGACTGCCCGGCCCAGCACGACGTACCGAGGAGCGCATGTGATCCGCACCCACCCGGCCGGCTCGTTGCGTGCCGAGCACGCCGGCCAGACCGTGACCCTCGCTGGCTGGGTAGCCCGGCGGCGCGACCACGGCGGCGTCGCGTTCGTCGACCTGCGGGACGCGTCCGGGCTGGTGCAGGTGGTGATCCGGGACGAGGCGGTCGCGGCCGGGCTGCGCAGCGAGTTCTGCATCGTCGTCACCGGCGACGTCGCGGTCCGCCCGGCGGGCAACGCGAACCCGGCGCTGCCGACGGGAGACGTCGAGGTGGTCGCCAGCTCCGTCGAGGTGCTGAGCGAGGCCGCGCCGCTGCCGTTCCAGATCGACGACCACGTCGAGGTGGGGGAGGAGGTCCGGCTCAAGTACCGCTACCTGGACCTGCGCCGCTCGGGTCCGGCGGCGGCGCTGCGGTTGCGCAGCGAGGTCAACCGGGCCGCGCGCGAGGTCCTGCACGAGCGGGACTTCGTCGAGGTGGAGACGCCGACGTTGACGAGGTCCACGCCGGAGGGGGCGCGCGACTTCCTGGTGCCGGTTCGGCTGCAGCCGGGCCACTGGTACGCGCTGCCGCAGTCGCCGCAGCTGTTCAAGCAGCTGCTGATGGTCGCCGGCTTCGAGCGGTACTTCCAGATCGCCCGGTGCTATCGGGACGAGGACTTCCGCGCCGACCGGCAGCCGGAGTTCACCCAGCTCGACATCGAGATGAGCTTCGTCGACCAGGCCGACGTGCTCGAGGTGGGGGAGGAGATCGTCGCCGCGCTCTGGCGGCTGGTCGGCTTCGAGCTGCCCCGCCCGCTGCCGGTCATGACGTACGCCGAGTCGATGGCCCGGTTCGGCAACGACAAGCCGGACATGCGGTTCGGGTACGAGCTCGTGGACATGACCGAGTACTTCGCCGAAACACCGTTCCGGGTCTTCCAGGCGCCCTATGTAGGCGCGGTGGTGATGCCGGGAGGAGCCGCGCAGAGCCGCCGTGAACTGGACGCCTGGCAGGACTGGGCGAAGGCCCGGGGGTCGCGCGGCCTGGCCTACGCCCTGGTCGGCCCGGACGGTGAGCTCGGTGGCCCGATCGCCCGCAACCTGTCCGAGCAGGAGCGCAGCGGACTCGCCAAGGCCGTCGACGCCGCTCCCGGGGACGCGATCTTCTTCGCAGCCGGTGAGCCCGACGAGGCGCGGCCGCTGCTCGGCGCTGCCCGGCTCGAGATCGGCCGTCGCTGCGGCCTGATCGACGAGTCGGCCTGGTCGTTCCTCTGGGTCGTCGACGCGCCGATGTTCGAGCGCTCTGCCACGGGTGGCTGGACCGCCGTGCACCACCCCTTCACCTCGCCGAACAGTGAATGGGCGGACCGGTTCCAGGACGAGCCCGACAAGGCGCTCGCCTACGCCTACGACATCGTCTGCAACGGCAACGAGATCGGCGGCGGCTCGATCAGGATCCACCGCGCCGAGATGCAGCAGCGCGTCTTCGACGTGATCGGCCTGTCGCGGGGGGAGGCGCAGGAGAAGTTCGGGTTCCTGCTCGACGCGTTCGCGTTCGGGCCGCCGCCGCACGGCGGCATCGCGTTCGGCTGGGACCGGGTCTGCATGCTCCTGTCGGGAGTGGACTCGCTGCGCGAGGTCATCGCCTTTCCCAAGACCGGTGCGGGTTACGACCCGCTCACCGGTGCGCCGACGCCGATCACTCCCGAGCAGCGCAAGGAGGCCGGCATCGACGTCACCCCGAGAGATGCCGACCGGGCGGTGCCGCCCAACGCGCCGGGCCACGGGGTGCTCCCGGACGACCAGCGCAACTGAGGGGGGCCCGCGCCCGGGAGGTTCACCGGCGTACGAGAGCCCCGCTCGTGAACCGGTGGTCGCACCGGAAGCCCAGCCGCAGGTACAGCCGCCGCGCGACGTCGTTGTCGCTGTACATGCCCAGGGTCACCCAACCCGTTCCCTCGGCGAGGATCGCGCGGGTGATCCAGGCGGTGACGGCCGCGCCGTAGCCCTGACCCCGCACGTCTCCGGCGGTGGCGATCGATGCGAGGTACGGGACGCCGGGCACGCGCTGCGTGTGCGCCGCCGTTGCCACCAGCCGGCCGGTGCGGTCGCGGGCCCCGCACCAGCGGAGCACCCCGGGCCCGCCGGGATCAGCGTCGTGCCGCGGGCTCCAGGCCTGCAACAGGTCCGCGATCTCGCCAGCGGCCTCGTCGGGCAGCCAGTCGACCTGGTCCTCGCCGGGCTGGGCCGGCGGCGGGGTCAGCGTGACGAACCACTCCCAGTCGTTGCGCGGGGAGAGCGAGTAGGTGGTGGGCAGGTGCCGGTCCGCGTCGCGCGGGAGGGTGACCGAGCCGAGGTTCGAGCCTGGTAGCGCGTCCAGCGCGACCAGCAGGGCGGTGGTGGCCGGTCCCGGCCCATACGTCGTGAGGTGGGCCCGCCCCTCCGTCCGGCGTGACGGGATGACCCAGCCGTAGCTCCCCCCGGCGTGCTGCCACGTCGACTCGACCCGCTGCGGGTCCGCCTCGGCCCGGACGTGCAGATCGCCGCCGCAGGCCTTCAGGAGCTCGGCGACTCCGGAGAGCTGCCGGAGGGGCGAGGCGGCGACCTGGTCGGCGGGTGTGAGCACGGCGGCGATTCTGCCCGGCCGGGCTACCGTTCCGGGATGGACCTGTTCGAGGCGGCGGCTGCCGACGGTCGCGGCCCCGGTTCCGCGACCGCGCCGCTGGCCGTTCGGATGCGGCCGCGGACGCTGGACGAGGTCGTCGGTCAGGACCACCTGCTGGTCGACGGGTCTCCGCTGCGGCGACTGGTGTCCGGCGACGAAGGCGTCGCTGGTCCCGCCTCGGTGATCCTCTGGGGGCCGCCGGGCACCGGGAAGACGACCCTCGCCTACCTCGTGAGCACGGCCGCGGGGCGGGCGTTCGTGGAGCTCTCGGCGGTCAACGCGGGCGTGAAGGACGTGCGAGCCGTCATCCAGACCGCGCGGCGGGAGAGCGGCATGACCGGTCGCGAGACGGTGCTGTTCATCGACGAGGTGCACCGGTTCTCCAAGACCCAGCAGGATGCGTTGCTTCCCGCGGTGGAGAACCGCTGGGTGGTCCTGGTCGCGGCGACCACCGAGAACCCGTACTTCTCCATCGTGTCGCCGCTGCTGTCGCGGTCGCTGCTGCTCACGTTGTCCCCGCTCGACGACGAGGGCGTCGCCGAGGTCATCCGCCGGGCTGTCTCCGAGCCGCACGGGCTGGGAGGGTCGATCGCGCTGAGCCCGGAGGCCGAGGCGCACCTGCTCCGGATCGCCGGCGGCGACGCGCGTCGGGCCCTGACGGCGCTGGAGGCTGCGGCCGGTGCCACCCTCGCCAAGGGCGCCGACACCCTGGATGTCGAGACGCTCGAATCGGCCGTCGACCGCGCCGCCCTGCGCTATGACAGGGACGGCGACCAGCACTACGACGTGATCTCCGCCTTCATCAAGTCGATGCGCGGCTCGGACGCCGACGCCGCGCTGCACTACCTCGCCCGGATGATCGAGGCGGGTGAGGACCCGCGGTTCATCGCCCGGCGGCTGGTCATCCTGGCCTCGGAGGACGTCGGGCTGGCCGACCCCACGGCGCTGCCGGTGGCGGTTGCCGCCGCCGAGGCTGTCGCGCTGATCGGGATGCCCGAGGCGCGGATCAACCTCGCCCAGGCGGTCATCCATCTCGCGCTGGCCCCGAAGTCCAACGCCGTCATCCTCGCGGTCGACGCGGCCCTCGACGACGTACGCCGTGGGCTGGCCGGCCCGGTGCCGCCTCATCTGCGGGACGCCCACTACCCGGGGGCGGTCAAGATCGGCTCCGGGAAGGGCTACGCCTACCCGCACGATGAGCCAGGAGGAGTCGCGGCGCAGCAGTACGCGCCGGACGCCGTTCTGGGCCGCACCTACTACCGGCCGACGCGGTACGGCGCTGAGTCCCGCCTTGCCGACCTCTGGGAGCGCCTGCGCACCCTCATCCGCGGCACCTAGACCCCCGACCACCCAGACTGAAACGTTCGGCAGGCATTTCGGCCCCGAACGGCTGCCGAACGTTTCAGTCTGGGGCCTCGAGGGGGAGCCCAGATCGGGGATGAAAGGGGCGGTCGGCCCGCGATAGGGTCGAGCGCATGTCAGCCGGAGAGATTGCGGGGCTCATCGCGGCCGTGGCGTTCGTCGCTCTGGTGGGCTTCCTTGCCTGGCCACTGATCAAGCTCGGTGCCGTCCTGGAAGAGACCCGCCGGATGGTCCGCGGCGTGGCCGACGAGACCGTGCCGCTGCTCAGCGAGGTCACGACGACGGTCACCACTGCCAACGGCCAGCTGGTGCGGATCGACGCGATCACCTCCAACGTCCAGTCGGTGACCACCAACGTCTCGGCCCTCACGGCCATCTTCGCCGCGACCCTCGGGTCGCCGGTCATCAAGATCGCTGCCTTTACCTACGGGGTCCGCAGCGCGCTTTCCCACCGGTCGCGGGCCGACGTCGAGAAGCGGGTGAAGTCACAGATCAAGGCCGAGCGCGCAGCCGCGAAGGCCAGCCGGCGCCAGCAGGGACGGGCCGCCTCGTGAGACGGATGTTCTGGCTCGCGCTCGGCGCGACCGCGGGCGTGCTCGTGGTGCGCAAGGTGACGCGCACCGCCAGGGCCTTCACACCGGCGGGCCTCGCCGAGAGTGCCGGCGGGCTGGGGGAGTCGCTGCGCGCTTTTGCCGACGAGGTGCGCCTCGGCATGGTCCAGCGCGAGGCCGAGCTTCGCGACGCCCTCGGCATCGACAGCGACGGCCACGACCTGCCCCCGGATGCCGCCGCAGACCTGATCGAGCGGCCGAGCGCCCCGAGGAGACGTACCCCCTGATGGAGACCGCCGAGATCAAGCGGCGGTGGTTGGAGTTCTTCTCCGAGCGTCAGCACACCGTCGTACCCTCCGCGTCCCTGCTCGCCGACGACCCCAACCTGCTCTTCGTCAACGCCGGGATGGTGCCGTTCAAGCCCTACCTGCTCGGCCAGGCCATGCCGCCGTGGCCGCGCGCCACCAGCGTGCAGAAATGCGTGCGCACCCTGGACATCGAGGAGGTCGGGACGACCACCCGGCACGGCACCTTCTTCCAGATGAACGGGAACTTCTCGTTCGGCGACTACTTCAAGCAAGGCGCCATCGAGCTCGCCTGGGAGCTGGTGACCCGGCCGCAGAGCGACGGCGGCTACGGCTTCTCCGAGAGCGTGCTCTACGCCAGTGTCTACGACGAGGACGAGGAGGCAATCGCGCTCTGGAAGAAGGTCGCCGGGCTCGCCGACGAGCGCATCGTCCGACTGGGCAAGAAGGACAACTACTGGCATATGGGCGTCCCCGGCCCGGGCGGCCCCTCGAGCGAGATCCTCATCGACCGCGGTCCCGAGTTCGGTGCCGATCGCGACTGGGAGGCCGGCGACCGCTACATGGAGTTCTGGAACCTCGTCTTCATGCAGGACGAGCTGGGCGCGGTCCGCAGCAAGGAGGACTTCGACGTCATCGGGCCCCTCCCGGCCAAGAACATCGACACCGGGATGGGCCTCGAGCGGGTGGCCTACCTCCTGCAGGGCGTCGACAACCTCTACGAGATCGACGAGGTCTACCCGGTGCTCGCGCGGGCCGCCGAGATGGCCCGCAAGCGCTACGGCGCCGACCACGAGGACGACGTACGGCTGCGGGTCGTCGCCGACCATGTGCGCAGCGCGCTGATGATGATCAACGACGGCGTCACCCCGTCGAACGAGGGCCGCGGCTACGTCCTGCGCCGCGTCCTGCGCCGCTCGGTCCGGTCCATGCGGCTGCTCGGGGTGGACGCCTCGGTGTTCCCCGAACTGCTCCCCGTGAGCAAGGCCGCGATGGCCGCGTCCTACCCGGAGCTGGAGTCGAACTTCGACCGCATCAGCCAGATCGCGTACGCCGAGGAGGAGGCGTTCCGCCGGACGCTGGCCTCGGGGACCACGATCTTAGACACCGCGGTCGCCGAGTCCCGGTCCAGCGGCGCCAACGCGCTCTCCGGGGACGCCGCGTTCCGGCTGCACGACACGTACGGCTTCCCGATCGAGCTCACCCTCGAGATGGCGGCCGAACAGCAGCTCTCCGTGGACGAGGCGGGGTTCCGCCGCCTGATGCAGGAGCAGCGCGGCCGGGCCAAGGCCGACGCCGCCGCCCGCCGCAGCGGCCACGCTGACGTGTCCGCCTACCGGTCGGTGCTCGACAACGGCGGCCCGATCGCCTTCACCGGTTACGACGAGGTCGTCACCGAGTCCTCGGTGCGGGGACTGCTCCTCGACGGAGCCCGGGTCGGCGCGGCCGGCGAGGGAGCCGAGCTCGAGCTCGTCCTCGACCGGACGCCGTTCTACGCCGAGGGCGGCGGCCAGCTCGCCGACCAGGGCGTGGTCCGGCTGGCCAATGGCGCCCTCTTCGAGGTCTCCGACGTCCAGTCGCCGGTGCCCGGCATCGTCGTGCACCGCGGCCGGGTGACCAGTGGCGAGGTGACCGACGGGCTCGACGCGCTGGCGGAGGTCGACGTCGACCGGCGACGGTCGATCAGCCGCGCTCACACGGCGACCCACCTCGTGCACAAGGCCTTCCGGGACGCCCTCGGGGAGACCGCGACCCAGGCCGGGTCCGAGAACGCCCCTGGACGGTTCCGTTTCGACTTCGCCTCCCCGCACGCAGTCCCCGCCTCGGTGCTGACCGATGTCGAGCAGCGGGTCAACGAGGTGCTGGCCGCGGACCTCGACGTCCATGCCGAGGTGATGACCCAGGAGCAGGCCCGCGCGGCGGGGGCGATGGCGCTGTTCGGCGAGAAGTACGGCGATCAGGTGCGGGTCGTCTCGGTTGGCGACTGGGCCCGTGAGCTCTGCGGCGGCACCCACGCCCGGCGCTCCGGGCAGCTCGGCATCGTCAAGATCCTCGGCGAGGCCTCGATCGGTGCCGGGGTACGCCGGGTGGAAGCCCTCGTCGGCGTGGACGCGTACTCCTTCCTGGCCCGCGAGCACCTGCTCGTCGCCCAGCTCACCGAGGCGCTGAAGGTGCGTCCGGAAGAGCTGCCCGAGCGGATCGCCGCGATGACCGCCCGGCTGCGGGAGGTCGAGAAGGATCTCGAGCGGTTCCGGTCCAGCCGGGTCCTCGAGGCGGCGGCGGAGCTCGCGGCCAACCCCACGGACGTCTTCGGGGTCGCCGTGGTGGCCCACCGGGCGCCGGACGGCACCGCCGCCGACGACCTGCGCCGGCTCGTCCTCGACGTACGCGGCCGGATCCCCGCCGACCGGCCCGCCGTCGTGGCCGGCGTGGCCGTCGCCCACGACCGCCCGGTGGTCGTGGTCGCCGTGAACGACCGCGGCCGGGAGTGGGGCGTCCGGGCCGGCGACCTGGTGCGGGCCGCCGCCGCGACCCTCGGGGGCGGAGGTGGCGGCAAGGACGACGTCGCCCAGGGCGGGGGCACCGACCCGGGCAAGGTCGAGGAAGCCCTCGACCAGATCCGCCACGCGGTCGGCCAGCGCGTGACGGGTGCTCCGGCCTAGATGAGGACAGGAGTGCGACTGGGCGTGGACGTCGGTTCGGTCCGGGTGGGGGTTGCCGCCTGTGACCCCGCGGCGGTGCTCGCCACCCCGGTCGCGACGCTCCGGCGGGACCGCGGCGACCTGGCCGAGCTGGCCCGGCTCGCCCGTGAGCGCGAGGCGGTCGAGGTGCTGGTCGGCCTGCCGCGGACCCTGGCCGGGCGCGAGGGGGTCGCGGCGGCGGCGGCCGTTTCCTACGCGCGGCGGCTCGCCGCCACGCTCGCCCCGACACCGGTGCGCCTCGTCGACGAGCGGCTGTCCACGGTGGGAGCCCAGCGGGGCCTGCGGGCGGGCGGGGTCAGCGTCCGGAAGGGGCGCGCGGTCGTCGACCAGGCGGCTGCTGTCATCATTCTGCAGAGCGCCCTAGACGAAGAGCGCGCTACGGGGGTCCCTCCAGGGCGAGCCGTGCCCGCTCGGGACGGGAGTCAGCCGACCGACGACCAGAAGGTGCAGGGATGACCGACCTGTCGGTATGGACCGACGAGCAGCGCCCCTCGCGCCGACGCCGCCGCAAGAAGCGGGAACGCAGCGGCGTCCTTGCCGTCCTCATCGCACTGGTGGTCATCCTGGCGGTGGGTGCCGGCGGCTACGCCCTCGTCCGCGCCGTCGGGGGCAAGGTCGCGAGCACGCTGTCGAGAACCACCCAGGACTACCCGGGTCCCGGTGAGGGGACGATCCAGGTCGAGGTCGTCAAGGGCCAGAGCCTCGCGGCCGTCGGTCGGATGCTGAAGGCGAAGGGGGTCGTCGCCAGCGTCGATGCGTTCACCCAGGCGGCCACGGCCAACCCGGACTCCGCCGGCCTGCAGCCAGGGTTCTACAAGCTGCAGCTCAAGATGCGCGCCGCCGACGCGCTGACCGCCTTGCTCGACCCCTCCTCGCGGGTCCAGGCGAAGGTCACGCTCCCGGAAGGGCTGCGCCTCGACGAGACGCTCAAACGGCTGGCCAGCAAGTCCGGCATCTCCCTCGCCGAGTTCCAGAAAGCGCTCAAGAACGCGACGGCGCTGGGGCTGCCGGCCTACGCCAAGGGCAACCCGGAGGGATTCCTGTTCCCGGCGACCTACGAGGTGCCACCCGACACGACCGCCAACGGCCTGGTCACCCAGCTGTTCCGGAGCTACGCGCGGGTGGCCAAGTCCACCGGCGTCGAACGCACCAAGCGCCCGCCGTACGAGCTCGTGGTGATCGCCAGCCTGGTCGAGGCCGAGGCCCGGCACGACGCCGACTTCGGCAAGGTAGCCCGTGTCGTCTACAACCGGCTGGCGCAGGGCATGCCGCTGCAGTTCGACTCGACGGTCAACTACGCCCTCAAGGCGGACAAGACCATCGTGACGTTCAAGGACCTGGGCACCAACTCGCCGTACAACACCTACAAGCACACCGGGCTGCCGCCGGGGCCGATCAACTCACCGGGGGAGAAGGCGCTCACTGCGGCCGTCAACCCCCCGGCGGGTGACTGGCTGTACTTCGTCACGGTGAACCCGGACACCGGCGAGACCAAGTTCACGGCGAGCTACCAGGAGTTCCTGCGGTTCAAGCAGGAGCTCGCGTCCCACCAGTGAGCGCGACGGCTCGATGACCCGGCGGGCGGCCGTTCTCGGCTCACCGATCGCGCACTCGCTCTCGCCCCTGCTGCACACGGCGGCGTACGCCGAGCTCGGGCTGACCGACTGGAGCTATGACGCCCACGACGTGGACGCGCCGGGGCTGGCCGGCTTCCTGGACCAGCTGGACGAGTCATGGGCGGGTCTGTCGCTGACGATGCCCCTCAAGGCCGCCGTGCTGACCCTGCTCGACAGCGCCAGCCCCCTGGTGGGTGAGGTCGGCGCCGCCAACACGGTGCTGCTCGCACCGGACGGGCGTCGCGGTGAGAACACCGACGTTCCCGGCATGGTGGCGGCCCTGCACGAGCACGGGGTCACGGGAGTGGCCTGGGCGTGCGTCCTCGGCGGCGGCGCGACCGCGTCCGCTGCGCTCGCCGCGCTCCGCCTGCTCGGCGAACGGACCCCCCACGTCCTGGTCCGGGACCGGACCCGTGCGGAGGCGCTGCTGCGGGCCGCCGACCGGATGGGGACCGACCCGCAGGTCGACGACTGGTCCGGCCGCTCCGTGCGGGCAGCCGCCGA
This sequence comes from Actinomycetota bacterium, assembly GCA_030841185.1. Lineage (GTDB taxonomy): Bacteria > Actinomycetota > Actinomycetes > JACCUZ01 > JACCUZ01 > JAVEDB01. The sequence continues at coordinate 8,224 of JAVEDB010000249.1, read as the reverse complement.
GGCCGAGCTGGTCATCGCGACGACCCCGGCCGGCAGCACGGACCGGCTGGTCGCAGAGCTGCCCGACCGGGTGCACGGGGTCCTCTTCGACGTCGTCTACGACCCGTGGCCGACGCCGTTCGCCAGGGCCTGGCGGGCGCGCGGCGGCAGCCTCATCGGCGGCCTGGACCTGCTGGTGCACCAGGCCGTGCTCCAGGTCGAGCTGATGACCCGCGAGACCGCCGCCCACGACCGACTCGTCGCGGCCTTGCGGGCCGCCGGTGAACGGTCGTTGCGTCGGGTCTGAGCCACTCAAGCCCGACGACCGGCCCGCCGATGGGCCTAGTGAGGCGGTCACTGGGACGCCGGTCGGCACACGAGGTGGGGCGATGAGTGAAGCAAACGTCGGGTCCGGCGCGATGAGCCGGTCGGCACAGCTGGACCAGGTGCTGTCCGAGCTAGTGGGGCAGGTCCCCGAGATCGAGGCGGCCGCGGTCGTCTCCTTCGACGGTCTGGCGATGGCCTCGGCCCTCCCTGCCGGCATGGACGAGGACCGGGTCGCCGCGATGAGCGCCGCCCTGCTGTCCCTCGGCGAGCGGGCCGCTGACGGTCTCGGCCGTGGCGAGCTCTCGCAGGTGTACATCGAGGGTGAGAACGGCACCGTCTTCCTGATCTCGGCCGACGACGAAGCGGTGCTGGTCGCGGTCGCGGCCCGAGGGGCGAAGACCGGCTTGATGCTTTTCGAGGTACGCCGCGCCGCCGCCTCCGTCGCCGATGCACTGCGCGACGAGGTCCTCCCGGCGTACGAGGACGAGGTCCTCGCGCCGTACGAGGAAGAGGCGCCGCCGCCTTACGACGAGGCCCCTGCGCAGTACGAGGAGGAGCTGCTCCCGCCGTACGAGGAGGCCCCGCTCCCGGCGTACGACTACTACACCTCCGCCGAGCCCACGGCCGACGTCCCCGACCTCCAGTTCGTGACCAAGAACGGCTGGTCCGGCCAGAACGGAACCGCGGCCGAGACCCCGAGCTGGAGCTGACGTGAAGCTCGAGGGCTCACTCGACGCATTCAGCCTGCCCGACATCTTCCAGCTACTGAGCTTCACGAAGAAGAGTGGCGGTCTGCATCTCGCGGGCAACGGTGTCGACGGCGTCGTCTTCTTCGCGGGGGGCCAGGTCACCGGCGCCTCCGCGGACGGCACCCGCCAGCCGCTGGCCCGGCGACTCATCGGCACCGGCGCGATCGACGACGAGGCGCTCGCCCAGGCCGTCGAGCGGGCGGCGAACGAGGCCGGCACCGGCGTCGTCAAAGCCCTTCTCGAAGCACGTGCCGTCGACGCCGACGTCGTGCGCGAGGCCGTAGGCGAGCAGACCCTTGACGCGGTTTTCGATCTGCTGCGCTGGACCGAGGGCGACTTCGCCTTCGTCGTCGACGAGCCGAACCCCGACCTCGTCGACGTCACGGTCAGCGTTGAGAGCGTCCTGGCCGAGGCCGAGGCCCGCCGCGAGGGCTGGGAGGCCGTCAGCCAGCTCATCCCGTCGCCGTCCGCCGTGCTCAGCCTGCCGTTGACGCTGGACAGCGAGCCGTCGCTGAACCGCGAGGAGTGGGCCCTGCTGGCCCTGGTGGACGGGCGGCGCACCGTCTCCGACCTGGTGGATCTGACCGGTCGCGGTCAGTACGCCGTTGTCACGACGCTCGCCGGCCTCGTGCAGCGGGGGTTGCTCGGCGTGCGCGAGGACGGTGACGACCACGTGAATGTCGTCGTACGGCGCCAGGCGATGCTCGCGCCTCTCGAAGGCGAGCCGTTCCGGCCCGAGCCGGCTCCGGCCCGCGCTACCGCGGCCGCCGGTGCCGCCGCAAGCGCTGCCGTTGCGGCGGCGGTGCACGTGCCGGCCCCCTCGGCCGAGCCGACCCCGGCAGCGGAGACGGCGAGGCCCGCGGACAACGACGACGACCTGGTGACCGCCTCGTCCGGCGACGGCCCGGTGATGCTGGGCGGCGCCCACGTCCCCGGCGACGTCGTACCGCCCCGGTCCGAGCCCTTCCTGCCCAAGCGTCAGGCCGAGTACGACGAGGGCACGCCGGCGCTGGCGCAGTCACCCCGTGCCAACCAGCCACTGGGCAATCAGGGCGGCCCCGGTCCCGGCAACGCCGGCGACGCGATGGCGGCGACCGCCGTGGCGCTCGACCCCGACGCCGCCGTCATCGAGCGAGACCCCTCGGTCAACCGCAGCCTGATGCTGCGGCTCATCGCGGGCGTCAGGGGGCTCTGACATGGCAACGCCACGTACCCGACGCCGTGGGGGACAGGCCGTCAAGGTCGTCGTCACCGGTCCGTTCTCGGCCGGGAAGACGACGCTGATCCGCACGATCAGCGAGATCACCGTGCTGTCCACCGAGCGCGGGATCACCGACAAGACCCGCTCGCGCAAGGCGGAGACGACCGTCGCCATGGACTTCGGGCGGATCACGATCGACCGTGACCTCGTGCTCTACCTGTTCGGGACACCCGGCCAGGAGCGCTTCGACTTCATGTGGGAGATCCTCGGCGAGGGGATGATCGGCTACCTGCTGCTCATCGACGCCGAGCGGGACGACTCGGTCCAGGAGGCCGCGGGGATCCAGGACGCCTTCCGGCGGATGGCGAGGGTCCCGTACGTCGTGGCGCTCAACCGGGCCGCACCGGACGACCACGGGCTCGTCGACCGGGTACGCGACGCCCTGCAGGTTCCCGGCGACGTCGCCATCATGGCCGTCGACGCCACCGACAAGGAGTCGGTCAAGAACGTGCTGCTGGCCCTGCTGTACGCCGTGCTCGACGAGGTCGAGGCCGAGGCCGTCCGCGCCTGACGCGGCACCGTCCATGGTCACTATCTGGGGTCTCGAGCTCTCGCCAGGGCGGCACCGCCGTCGCGAAACGGGTGTCGTCGTGCACCTGGTCTTCGCCGATGGTGGCGAGCTGGCCCTCCCGCCGGACTCCGACCTGGCGCTGTCCATCGGGCAGGTGGCAGCCCTGCTGACGGGTCACGTCTGACTCTTCAGATCGGAGCCATTCCGCCCGATGGTCCAGGGAATCGCTTGATTGATCCGGGGCACCCGTCCCGGACCGCCCACGACCTCGTCTGGAAGGAGCTCGAGTGAAGCAGCTCGGCGACATCCTGCTCGAGGGCGGGCTCGTCAACTCCGACCAGCTCGCGGTCGCCTACGAGGAGCAGCAGCGAGTCGGGCGCGCCCTCGGCCGGGTCCTCATCGAACAAGGCGTCCTCACCGAGTCACAGCTGGTTGCGGCCCTCGCCACCCAGATCGGCCTGCGCTTCGTCGACCTCTCCGACTTCCCGGTGGACGGCTCGGCCCTCGGCCGCGTGCCCGGCGCCGTCTGCCGCCGGCACTCGGCCATCCCCATCGGCTTCGAGGACGGCCGTCTCCTCGTCGCGATGGCGGACCCCGCCAACGTCTTCGCCATCGACGACCTCAGGTCGCTCACCGGCATGGACGTCAAGCCGGTGGTGGCCACGCGTGCCGACGTCGCCGCGGCCATCGACCGCTACTACCGCGCCGACTCCGACATGGACGACCTCACCAGCGTGCTGGACGCGCAGGAGGAGGAGGACGACCTCTCCAAGGTCAAGGAGATCGTCGAGGACGCGCCGATCGTCAAGTACGTCAACCTGCTCATCACCCAGGCCATCCAGGACCGCGCCTCGGACATCCACCTGGAGCCCGGCGAGCACGACCTGCGCGTGCGGTTCCGCATCGACGGCGTGCTGCACGAGATCATGCGGTCACCCAAGGCGATCCAGCAGGGCGTCATCAGCCGACTCAAGATCATGGCGGACATCAACATCGCCGAGCGGCGCATCCCGCAGGACGGGCGGCTCTCGGTCAACGCCCACGGCAGGAAGATCGACCTGCGCGTCGCCACCCTGCCGACGGTGTGGGGCGAGAAGGTCGTCATGCGAATCCTGGACAACTCCACCGCCCGCCTCGACCTGTCCGACCTCGGTTTCTCCGAGCACAACTACAACGTCTACTCGCAGAGCTTCACCAAGCCCTACGGGATGATCCTCGTGACCGGGCCGACGGGTTCCGGAAAGTCCACGACGCTCTACGCGACGCTGAACATCGTCAGCAAGCCCGAGGTGAACGTCATCACGGTCGAGGACCCGGTGGAGTACCGGCTCCCGGGCATCAACCAGGTCCAGACGAACGTCAAGGCCGGCCTCAACTTCGCGTCGGCGCTGCGGTCGATCCTGCGTTCGGACCCGGACATTGTCCTCATCGGTGAGATCCGCGACCACGAGACCGCGCAGATCGCCGTGGAGGCTTCCCTCACCGGTCACCTCGTCCTGTCCACGCTGCACACGAACGACGCGCCGTCCGCGGTGACCCGCCTCACCGAGATGGGGATCGAACCCTTCCTCGTGGGATCGGCACTGGACTGCATCCTGGCGCAACGACTGGCCCGCCGGCTGTGCAAGAAGTGCAAGGAGGAGTTCACTCCCACGGCGGAGATGCTGGTGCAGGCGAGATTCCCCTGGGAGGACGGCAAGCCGCTGCCGACGCTGTACCGGGCCGTCGGCTGCTCGGTGTGCTCGAAGACCGGCTACAAGGGTCGGCTGGCGCTGCACGAGGTGATGGTGGTCAGCGAGACGATCGAGCGGATGGCCGTCGAGCACTCGTCGGCCACCGCGATCGGCGAGGTCGCGCGCGAGGAAGGCATGGTCACCTTGCGCGACGACGGTCTGCAGAAGGTGCTCGCGGGAGTCACCAGCCTGGACGAGATCCTGCGAGTTGTCGTCTAAAGGCTTGGCAAGGTGCCCGTCGGCACTCAAGCACAGCGCCTGCTCGACCGATGCCACGCAGGAGACAGATCTGGCGCGCCAGATCGGCTCGGTGCCGCGCGAGCGCGCGACACGTCGAAAGGGGACAGCAGGTGGAGACCTCCGGATTCCAGCCGGTGCAGCCGGACCAGCCGAGCGCTTTCGTGCCCGGTCCTGCTCCCGTGACTGAGGACGAGCAGGCCGTGGCCGACGGCGGGTGGAGCTACACCTACGAGGCCCCCGCGCCGATCGGGCAGCCGATCCCCGGCGAGGGTCTTCCCTTCGCTCCTCCTCTCGAGGCGGCTCCTCTGGCGCCTGCGTCGGAGGCTGCCCCCCTCTCGCCTCCCCAGGAGGTGGCGTCCCCCTTCGCGCCGTCCCTCAACGCGACGATCCCGTTCGCTGCGCCGGTCGACGCCACCCCGGCGGCGAGCCTCGAGCCGCTGCAGGCGTCCTACCAGCCTGAGCCCTCCCACCAGCCTGAGCCCTCCCACCAGCCGGAGTACCTCGCCGAGCCGCCCTCGGCGTACGTCCCGGAGCAGGCGTCCCCTCAGCTGGTCGCCGACGCCGCCCCCCCGATGGCCCCGCCGCCGTGGGAGGTGCCCCCGCCTGCGGTGAACCAGCCCGCCGTCGCCGAGTCGTCGGTTCTGGTCGCGGAGTCGGAGGCCGATGAGTCGGCTTACCTGCGCGGTAGCACCGAGACGGGCCTCGAGGAAGAGGACATCAACCTCAACGACCTGCTCATGCACGTGCTCGACACCGGCGCGTCCGACCTGCACCTCACCTCCGGGGCCCGGCCGGCCATCCGCCTCAACGGCGCGCTCCGCCAGATGGAGAACCAGCCCGTCCTGACGCCGCCGCTGATCCAGCGGGTTCTGTACGCGGCGATGACGCAGAAGCAGCGCGAGAAGTTCGAGGAGTTCCTCGAGCTGGACTTCTCCTACAGCGTCCCCGGCCGCGCCCGGTTCCGCGTCAACGTCTATCGCCAGCGAGATGCCCTTGGTGCCGCGTTCCGCATCATCCCGTTCGAGATCAAGAAGCTCGAGGACCTCGGCGTGCCGCCGTCGGTCGCTCGCTTCGCGCAGCTGCCTCGCGGCTTCGTCCTCGTCACTGGCCCGACCGGTTCCGGCAAGTCGACCACCCTTGCCTCACTCGTCGACCTCGCCAACCGCACCCGCGACGAGCACATCATGACGGTCGAGGACCCGATCGAGTTCCTGCACCGCCACCAGCGCTGCATCATCAACCAGCGCGAGGTGGGGGAGGACACCCTCTCCTTCGGGAACGCCCTCAAGCACGTCCTGCGCCAGGACCCCGACATCATCCTCGTCGGTGAGATGCGTGACCTCGAGACGATCTCGGTGGCGCTGACCGCAGCAGAGACCGGTCACCTGGTCTTCGCCACGCTGCACACCTCGGACGCGGCACAGACCATCGACCGCGTCATCGACGTGTTCCCCCCGCATCAGCAGCAGCAGGTGCGCATCCAGCTCGCCGGCTCGCTGCAGGGCGTCGTCTGCCAGACACTCGCGCAGACGTCGGACGGACGGGGCCGCGCCGTAGCCACCGAGGTGCTCGTCGCCACCCCCGCGGTCCGCAACCTCATCCGTGAGGGCAAGACGCACCAGATCTACTCGGCCATGCAGGCGGGCGCCAAGCACGGGATGCACACGATGGACCAACACCTTGCAGAGCTCGTCAAGTCCGGCCGCATCACCTACGAGGTCGGCCTGGAGAAGTGCCACCACATCGAGGACTTCAACCGCCTGACCGGCAAGGCCTGAGAGGCAGACAATGGCAGCCACATTGACGTTCGAGTACTCCGTCCGGGACCGAGCCGGGAAGATCGTGTCCGGCTCCCTCGAGGCCGAGTCGCAGGCAGCGGTGGTCCAGAAGCTCAAGACCATGGGCTACGCGCCGCTGTCCGTGAACCAGACCTCCGGGATGAAGCGGGAGCTGAAGATCCCGGGCTTCGGCAAGAAGGTGAAGCTCAAGGACCTGGCGATCATGTCCCGGCAGTTCGCCGTGATGATCAACTCGTCGCTGTCCTTGCTCCGCGCGCTGTCGATCCTGTCTGAGCAGAGCGAGAACCCGGAGCTCGCGCGGGTGCTTCGCGAGGTGCGCAACGACGTCGAGACCGGCCAGGCACTATCCGCCTCGCTTGCCAAGCACCCCGAGGCCTTCCCGCCGCTCATGGTGAACATGATCCGGGCCGGCGAGGTCGGCGGCTTCCTCGACGCGGTGCTGCTGCAGATCGCCGAGAACTACGAGGCCGAGGTCAAGCTGCGCGGCAAGGTGAAGTCCGCGATGACCTACCCGGTCGTGGTGTTCATCATCGCGATCCTGGCCGTGGTCGGCATGCTGCTGTTCATCGTCCCCATCTTCGCGCACATGTTCGACGACCTGGGCGGCAAGCTGCCGGCGCCCACCCGCATCCTGGTCTTCATGAGCAATGCGATGAAGTTCGCCGCGCCGATCGGCGTCGTTGCCTTCATCGCGTTCATGATCACCTGGCCCAAGGTGAAGCGCACCGACCAGGTCCGCAACGTGCTCGACCCGCTGAAGCTGAAGATGCCGATCTTCGGCAAGCTGTTCCAGAAGATCGCCCTCAGCCGGTTCAGCCGCAACCTCGGCACCATGATGAAGTCCGGTGTGCCGATCCTGCAGGCGCTGGAAATCGTCTCGACCACGACGGGCAACGTCGTGCTCGAGCGGGCCATCCGGGACGTCCAGGACAGCGTGCGCAGCGGAGAGTCGCTCGCGAAGCCGCTCGAGAACCACTCCGTATTCCCGCCCATGGTCGTCCAGATGATGAGCGTCGGCGAGGACACCGGTGCCCTGGACGAGATGCTGTTCAAGATCTCCGAGTTCTACGACCAGGACGTCGAGGCGACCACGGAGGCGCTGACGTCACTGATCGAGCCGCTGATGATCGCTGTCCTGGGCGGGATCATCGGTTCCATGATCATCGCGCTCTACATGCCGATCTTCGGGCTCTTCAACCTGATCAAGGACTGAGCTGGCGGATCACGGACGAGGGAGCCGGCCATTGACCGGCTCCCTCCGTCTGTGTCACCCGGGTGCCGCAGAAATGGAACTGAACGGCGCTCAAGTGCGCTCGAGGCAGATCCGATGCAAGGACTGTCATAGAACCACTCGGCCAGAAACGGCACACCCGTCGCAAGGCGGGCTCGCAAAGCCAGGGATCCGGAAACAACCGGACAGCCCAGCTGCCTCGGTCATACAAGAAGCGTTGCCAAGGCGAGCGCCGAACGGTTCACCACAAGTACCAGAAGGGGAGAGCAAAATGCTCGCTCGCATTCGCAAGTCCGAGGAGAGTGAGGGCGGATTCACCCTCATCGAGCTCCTCGTGGTCATGATCATCATCGGCATCCTCGCCGCCATCGCCATCCCGGTGTTCCTCAGCCAG
>JAVEDB010000213.1 GCA_030841185.1 Actinomycetota bacterium | reverse complement strand
CGGCTGCTGCCGCTGTCCGCGCTGGTGCTCGCCGTCACGGCAATCGCGTCGATGCGCATCTACGCACCGCTGGACCACGCGGCGATCGCCGGTGACCTGCGCGCGTCGGCGCTGTGGTTCGCCAACTGGCACTTCGCGAGCGCCTCGACGCAGTACATGGCTGCGACCGACCAGAGCCCCGTCCTGCACTACTGGTCGCTCAGCGTCGAGGAGCAGTTCTACGTCGTGTGGCCGTTGCTGATGCTGCTGATCCTCGGCCGCGGCAGCCTCGCACTCCGCTCCCCGCGCGCAGCCCTGCTGCGCCTGGGCGCGGCGATAGCCGTCATCGGCGCGGTCTCCCTTGTCCTCTCCGTGACGCTGACGTCGAGCACCGGCTCGTGGGCGTACTTCGGCACGCACACCCGGGCCTGGGAGCTCGCCGCCGGAGCCGGCCTGGCCCTCGCCCGGCCGGTGCTGCCGCGGCTCCCGCGCGCGGTGGCGGCGCTCGGTGGGTGGGTCGGGCTCGGCCTGCTCCTGGTCGCCGCGACCTCGTTCGGGGCCACCACTCCGTTCCCCGGCTCGGCCGCGCTGCTACCGGTCATCGGCACTGTGCTGCTGCTCGTCGCGGGCGCCACCCGTCACGCCGGCGGGGTGTCGGCGCTGCTGGCCAAGCCGCTCCCGGCGTACATCGGGCGCATCTCCTACGGCTGGTACCTCTGGCACTGGCCCTGCCTGGTGCTCGCCCGCCGGGTCGCCACCGGAGGCCTCACGGTCGACCCCGAGGGAGGCCCCGCGCCGACCCTGTCCCCGGGGTGGGTCGCGGTGGTGGTGCTGGGGTCCCTCGCGCTCGCTGCGGTGAGCTCGGTCCTGGTGGAGCAGCCGGTACGCCGCGGGCGGTGGCTGGCCGTGCTGCCGCGGCGGTCCCTGGCGATGGGGGCCGCCCTCACGGTGCTCTCGGTGTTCTCGGCGACCGCGCTGGCCTCGACCCAGCCGACCGCCGGGCCTCAGCGGCCACCGGCGTCGGGGTCGGCCGCGGACGCCGCTCCGAGCGTCCCGCAGCCGCTGTCCTCCGGATCGGCCAGCGCCGCGCCGCCGCAGCGGGGCCGGGTCTGGCCGGTGGCCACCAGCCTGCGGGTCACACCGCTGGCCGCCCGCGCCGACATCGCCTGGGCGCCCGGGTGCTTCCTCAACCACGCGATGAGCTACCCCCAGCCCACCTGCCAGTTCGGTGACCCCAACGGCACGGTGGTGATGGCGCTCGTCGGTGACTCCCACGCGGCGCAGTGGCTGCCGGCGGCACGGCGGCTGGCCAAGGCCCGCGGCTGGCAGCTGTGGTTCTGGGCCAAGAGCAACTGCGCGCTGCAGGAGGCGCCCGTCTACCTGCCCGTGGCGCACCGCGCCTACCCGGAGTGCGTGACGTGGCGAACTCGGGTGCAGGCCCGGCTCGCGGCGCTGCCCCGACTCGACGTCCTGGTTCTGGCCCACGCCAGCGGGTACCCGAACACGCTGGTCGGCAAGGACGGTCATCTCATGTCGCGCAACGCGGCCGCCGCGACCTGGGAGGCGACCTCGGCGACGTTGTACCGGCGCCTGGAGGCGGGGCAGGCGCGGCGCATCGTGGTCCTGACGGACACCCCGCGGCCGAACGCCGACATCCCCTCCTGCCTGTCCCAGCACACCTCTCGCCCGGACGCGTGCGACTTCCCGCGGGCCCGCGCCGTCGAGCCGGACGCCCCACTTCTCGCCGGCGAGCGGGTGGCGGCACGCGGACTGGCCCGCGTCGTGTTCATCACGATGACCGACTACCTGTGCCCGGGGGACCCCTGCCCGGCGACGACACCCGACGGCCTGATCGTCTACCGCGACCAGAGCCACCTCACGACGAGGTTCGCCGCGTCGATCTGGCGGGAACTCGGGCTGCGCATCGACGCAGCGGTCAAGGGATCGGGCGGTTAAGGTTGGTCGGACGGGTCGCAAAGGAGGAGCAGTGCTGCGCTTCGCGCCGGTCATCATCGAGGTCCTGCTACTCATCTACTGCCTCATCGACTGCATCCAGACGCCCGAGGCGGAGATCCGCAACCTGCCGAAGTGGGCATGGATCCTGCTGATCCTCATCGTGCCGCTGGTGGGCGGGGTGGCCTGGCTCGTCGCCGGGCGGCCCGGCAAGGTGGGTGGCCGCGGCGTGCCGTGGCCGTCGCCGTCGTCGGCGGGCAGCCCCCAGTGGCAACGGCCGGCGCGCCAGGTGATGGGTCCCGATGACGACCCCGACTTCCTACGCCAGATGCAGCAGGGCAATGCCGAGCAGGAGCGGCTGTTGAAGCGCTGGGAGGAAGACCTCCGCGAGCGCGAGGACCGGTTGCGCAACGAGCCGAAGGACCCACCGGACACCCCGGCGACCTGATCCTGCCTGCGCCGTCCCCGGTCCGTCCGGCCGGTAGTCTGGGCGGACCGCCCACGTCCTGGCAGGAGCACACCGGATGGCCCGCGTCGTCGTCGACGTCATGCTCAAACCCGAGATCCTCGACCCGCAGGGCAAGGCCGTCGCCCAGGCCCTTCCCCGGCTGGGCTTCGACGGCGTCACCGACGTCCGCCAGGGCAAGCGCTTCGAGCTCGAGCTGGACGGTGAGGTCACCGAGGAGCGGCTCGCCCAGCTGCGGCACGCCGCCGAGACGCTGCTGTCGAACCCGGTCATCGAGGACTTCACCGTGCGGGTCGAGCCGTGACCGGCGTACGCGTCGGCGTGGTGACCTTCCCCGGCTCGCTCGACGACCGTGATGCGGCCCGGGCCGTGCGCCGCGCCGGCGCGCAGGCGGTCGCGCTCTGGCACGGCGACGAGGACCTGCGTGGCGTCGACGCGGTCGTGCTGCCGGGCGGTTTCTCGTACGGCGACTACCTGCGGTGCGGGGCGATCGCGCGGTTCGCCCCGGTGATGGGACTCGTCGTCGAGCAGGCCGGCCGGGGGCTCCCGGTGCTCGGCATCTGCAACGGCTTCCAGATCCTGTGCGAGTCGCACCTGCTTCCCGGTGCTCTGATCCGCAACGACCACCGCAAGTTCAATTGCGTCGACCAGCGGCTGCGGATCGAGAGCACGGCCACCGCGTGGACCTCCTCCTACGAGACCGGGCAGGAGATCGTCGTACCGCTGAAGAACGGTGAAGGCGGTTATGTCGCGGACGACGCGACGCTGGACCGCCTCGAAGGCGAGGGGCGGGTTGTCGCGCGCTACGTCGGCGACAACCCCAACGGGTCCTACCGCGCGATCGCGGGCGTGGCGAACGAGCGCGGCAACGTCGTCGGCCTGATGCCGCACCCGGAGCACGCCGTCGACGAGCTGACCGGTCCGACGACTGACGGGCTCGGCTTCTTCAGCTCCGTCCTCGCGGCCGTGCTGGATCGCGGCGCGGTGCCCGCGTGACGGAGACGGACAGCGTGAAGGACGCCGAGGTCTCACCCGAGCTGGCCCAGCCCTACGCCGAGCTCGGCCTGCGCGCCGAGGAGTACGCCGAGATCCGCACCATCCTCGGCCGGCGGCCGACGAGCGCGGAGCTCGCGATGTACTCGGTGATGTGGAGCGAGCACTGCTCCTACAAGTCGTCGAAGGTGCACCTGCGCCAGTTCGGTGACAAGCGCAGCGAAGGCGCCTCCGCCTGTTTGCTGGTCGGCATCGGTGAGAACGCGGGCGTCGTCGACATCGGGCACGGGTGGGCGGCGACGTTCAAGGTCGAGAGCCACAACCACCCGTCGTACGTCGAGCCCTACCAGGGTGCGGCCACCGGTGTGGGCGGCATCGTGCGCGACATCATGTCGATGGGCGCCCGGCCGATCGCGGTGATGGACCCGCTGCGCTTCGGACCGGCTGACGCGGAGGACACCCGGCGGGTGCTGCCGGGGATCGTGGCCGGCATCGGCGGCTACGGCAACTGCCTGGGGCTGCCGAACATCGGCGGCGAGGTGGTCTTCGACCCGTCGTACGCCGGGAACCCCCTGGTCAACGCTCTCTGTGTCGGCGTGATGCGGCACGAGGACATCAAGCTGGCGCACGCGTCCGGTGCCGGCAATCTCGTCGTGCTGTTCGGTGCCAAGACCGGCGGCGACGGGATCGGCGGCGTGTCGGTGCTCGCGTCGGAGACGTTCGACGACGCGA
>JAVEDB010000193.1 GCA_030841185.1 Actinomycetota bacterium | reverse complement strand
CGCTCCCTCGCGGCGCCGGGACCAGATCACAACGAGCAGCACGAGCACGAAGGCGGGGGCCATGATGAGCGCGTAGCCGGTAAGGAATCCCGACAACCCGCCGACGGCCGAGTAGTTCCACAACCCGTGCAACAGCACGGCGGTGAGATATCCGATCACCGGGGCGAAGAACCGCAGCGCCCGGTTGCTCGTGCGGACTGCCACTCCGAATCCGATGCCCGTCATCACCGTGAACAGCGGGTGGGCGAACGGCGAGAGCACCCCCCGGAGCAGGAACGTCAATCCCGCCGCGAACAGGCCGCCGGACAGGCCCAGGTCCGATGACCCCGCGAGGAAGGCCCGGCCGAAGTACAGGATGTTCTCGGTGAACGCGAAGCCGACGCCGGTGAGGCCGGCGATGACGATGCCGTCGACGATGCCGTCGAACTCACGGCGCCGGAACAGGAACACGGCCAGAACGGCGGCGCCCTTGGCGCCCTCCTCGACCCAGGGCGCGACGAACACCGCCGTCGTGGTCATGTGCGCAGGGGCGTCGCCCGTCCCGGCGAGCACCATCGTCGTTGCGGTGTTCAGCACGGCGGCCACCAGCGCGGCCACGGTCGCTCCCCAGAAGAAGGCGAACGCAAGCAGCCCCCGCGGCTCCGGTTCGTAGCGGTCGACCCAGCGGAACACCGCCAGCACGACCGGGAGGGGCAGCAAGGCCAGGCAGGTGCCGATGAGGAAGCCGAGGACGCCGGTGGAGCTGGTGACGGCCGCGAGGATGAGCAGCCCGGCGAGCGTCATCACCACCACGAGGAACAGCACGAGCAGGACCCGGCCGACGCGCGACAGCGGGTGACCCGGCCGGGCCGGCAGGTCGCCCTGCAGCCATCCCGCGTCCGCGGCCGAGGGGGGTCGGGGCACGGCCACTGAGGTGCGAGAGGGAGTCACCGGGCCACCTTTACCGAGGGAGGGGAAATCGAAACCGTCGCCGGGATTGAAGCAGGGAGCGACGGGAACCGCGCACCGTGATGGGGGTCGGCATGCGGCAGGGGACGCCGGCCCCCATCTCCTTCTGATCAGGCCCAGATGGTCCGAGCGGGTCATGGTCGTCCAAACCGGGCATACCTAGGCTGAGGCGTAGGGGGCGTGCGCCGCGACCGGGCGGCAGGAAGGGGTGGAGGTGCGCAAGACCGACGCCAGGGTGCAGGACCCCCTCGTGCTCGACGAGATCGAGCTGTACGGCGAGCTGGTCATCGCGGCCTCAGCCTCGGAACAGCGGCTGAGCCAGGCGCAGATCGACGAGGTCCTCGGAGTTCACCCGGAGACCTCCGCTCGCGACTGAGCGGAGCGCCCCCTAGCATCACCCTCGGAACGTGCCGAGTCGTCCCCTGCCGTCCAGGAGCCACCTGTGCGCTTCAACCTGCGCCCGACCAAAACGAGCTTCTACGGAATGTTCGCTGTGTCCGGCGACAACCTTGTGGTGGGAGCGCGTCTGCTCAAGGAGCTGCTCGGGGCGGACCCGCTCCAGCGCAAGGAGATCGCCGAGAAGATGCGCGCCGCGGAGCACGCGGGCGACGACGCCACCCACGCCATCATGCGCGAGCTCAACGAGAGTTTCGTGACGCCGTTCGACCGGGAGGACATCTACCGGCTCGCGTCGTCCCTCGACGACGTCATGGACGCGATGGAGGCAGCCGTCGATCTCGTCGTCCTGTACCAGATCGGCGAGCTGCCGCCGGAGATCGCCGACCAGGTCGCGGTGCTCGAGCGCGCCGCCGAACTCACCGCCGAGGCCATGCCGAAGCTGCGCTCGATGAAGGACCTGAAGGAGTTCTGGATCGAGCTGAACAGGCTCGAGAACGAGGCAGACCACGTCTACCGGCGGCTGCTCGCGCACCTCTTCAACGGGGACTACGACGCGCTGACCGTGCTCAAGCTCAAGGAGGTGGTCGACCAGCTGGAAGCGGCGGCGGACGCGTTCGAGCACGTTGCCAACACAGTGGAGACGATCGCCGTCAAGGAGTCCTGACAGGTGGAGCTTGCGACTATCGTCGCGGTGATCGTGATCGCGCTGGCTTTCGACTACACCAACGGCTTCCACGATGCGGCCAACGCAATCGCCACCTCGGTGTCCACCCGGGCGCTGACTCCGAGGGTGGCCCTGCTGCTCGCCGCGGTGATGAACTTCGCCGGGGCGTTCCTCGGGACCCGGGTCGCGAAAACCGTCTTCAGCGTCATCGAGCCGCCGGAGGGCGAGCATGCCCTCGTGGTCGTCTTCGCAGCGCTCGTCGGTGCGATCACGTGGAACCTGCTCACGTGGTACGCCGGGCTGCCGAGCTCCTCCTCGCACGCGCTCATCGGTGGCCTCATCGGCGCCGGGCTCATCGGGTCGGTGACCGTCCACTGGGACAAGGTCCTCGACAAGGTCGTGATCCCCATGGTGGTCAGTCCACTGGTGGGAGGACTGGGGGCCTTTCTGTTCATGCTCCTCATCCTGTGGCTGTTCCGAAATCGCCGGCCCGGTCCGATCAACCGCGGCTTCCGGATGGCGCAGACCGTGTCCGCGGCGGCGATGGCCCTCGGCCACGGTCTCCAGGACGCGCAGAAGACGATGGGCGTGATCGTGCTGGCGCTGGTGACCGGTGGCTACCAGGACGGCTTTCACATCCCCTGGTGGGTCGTGGTTCTGGCGGCGTCCGCCATCTCGCTTGGCACCTATTCCGGTGGCTGGCGCATCATGCGGACGCTCGGGCGCCGCATCATCGAGCTCGACCCGCCGCGGGGCTTCGCGGCCGAGACGACCGCGGCCAGCGTGCTCTACACCACGGCGTACGTGTTCCAGGCACCCATCTCGACGACACACACGATCACGACCGCCATCATGGGCGTCGGGGCAACGAAGCGCATGAAGGCAGTCCGGTGGGGGCTGGCCGCCAACATCGTGACGGCGTGGATCTTCACCATCCCGATGGCCGGGCTGGTTGCCGCGCTGGCCTACATCGCCATCAACGTCGTCGTGACGTGATCGGCCCTCAGCCGAAGCGACCGGTGATGTAGTCCTCGGTCGCCCGTTCGCTCGGGCGGCTGAACATCTCGGCTGTGTCGCCGATCTCGATGAGCCGCCCGGGCTTGCCTGCCCCCGCGATGGTGAAGAACGCGGTCCGGTCGCTGACCCGGGCCGCCTGCTGCATGTTGTGCGTGACGATGACGATGGTGTAGCGGTTCTTGAGTTCGAAGATGAGGTCCTCGATCGCGAGCGTGGAGATCGGGTCAAGCGCCGAGCACGGTTCGTCCATGAGGAGCACCTGGGGCTCGACGGCGATCGCGCGGGCGATGCACAGCCGTTGCTGCTGGCCGCCGGAGAGCCCGGAACCGGCCTTGTTGAGGCGGTCCTTGACCTCCTCCCAGAGGTTGGCCCGGCGCAACGACTGCTCGACGGTCTCGTCGAGCAGCGTGCGGCCCTTGACCCCGTTGAGCCGCAGGCCGGACGCGACGTTGTCATAGATCGACATGGTGGGGAACGGGTTCGGCCGCTGAAAGACCATGCCGACCGTACGCCGGACCGCGACGGGGTCCACGCCCTCGGCGTACAAGTCCTCGTCGTCGAGCAGGACCTTGCCGGCGACCCGCCCGCCAGGCACCACCTCGTGCATGCGATTGAACGTCCGCAGCAGCGTCGACTTGCCGCAACCCGAGGGGCCGATGAAGGCCGTCACCGAGCGCGGTTCAACTGTCAGGGAGACATCCTCGACCGCCTTGAAGTCGCCGTAGAACACGTCGAGCCCCGAGGTGTCGATTCGCTTCGCCATCGTGGTCGTCTCCTTAGCGCGTCAACGGGAGGTCTTTACGGAGCCGAGCCGGGAGACGAGCCGGCCGAGCAGACTCAGCACCATCACGAGAAGTATCAGGGTCAACGCCGCGGACCACACCCTGTCGACTGCAGGCTTCAGGGCCTCCACCCGGTCCTGGTTGATCATCGTAGGCAGCGCTGCCATGTTGCCGCTGAAGAGGTTCGTGTTGATGGCCTTGGCGTAGGGCCCGAGGATCAGCAGCGGGGCTGTCTCACCCATGACGCGAGCCAGCCCCAGCATGATGCCCGTGACGATTCCGCTGAAGGCGGTGGGCAGCACGATGCTCATGATCGTCTTCCACCGGGGCACGCCCAAGGCGAAGGCCGCCTCCCGGAGGTCGCGGGGAACCAGGCGCAGCATCTCCTCGGTGGACCGCACGATCACCGGGATCATCAGCAGCACCAGGGCGAGCGACACCGCGAACCCCACGCGGTGCAGGCCGAACGTCCCGATCCACAGGGCGTAGATGAACAGCGCGGCCACGATTGAGGGCACGCCGGTGAGCACGTCGACCATGAAGCTGACCGCCCGGGCGATCCGGCCCCTGCCGTACTCGACCAGGTAGATCGCCGTCCCCACGCCGAGGGGGACCGCAATGAGAGCGGTGACGAGGGCCATCAACAGGGTGCCGATGATCGCGTGGTAGGCGCCACCGCCCTGGATGCGAGACGTGATGCCTCGCTGAGAGTTCGTCCACCAGTGCGGGTCCCCGAGGAGCCCGGCTCCCTTTGCGACCAGGGTCCAGATGATCCAGACGAGCGGGATCATGGCGATGACGAAGCAGGCGTACATGGCGAACGTGGCCACGTGGTTGCGCAGCTTGCGGCTATCCGAGATCGGGGCGAGCGTCGTGCTCGTCGCGGTGGCCACGTCAGACCTCCTTGCGCCGGGAGATGACCACCCTGGCCACCGCGTTGACGGCGAACGTGACGACGAACAGGACCAGCCCGGCGGAGATGTAGGCGCCCGTCTTCTGCGGGGTGTCGAACTCGCCGGCGGCGTTTGCGATCTTGGATGCGAATGTCTCGCCGCCGGCCCAGAGCGACGGGTCGAACGGGGCCCCGATGTTGGGGGTGGACAGAATGATCGTGACCGCGATCGTCTCACCGAGCGCGCGCCCGAGACCGAGCATCGACGCGCTGATCACGCCGGGCCGGCCGAACGGGAGGACGGCCATCCGGATGGTCTCCCACTTGGTGGCACCCAGCGCCTGGGCGGCCTCGATGTTGGCGCGGGGGACCTGCAGGAAGACCTCGCGGCTGAGGGCAGTGACGATCGGCAGGATCATGATCGCGAGGACGATCGAGGCGAGGAAGACGTTGCCCGCCGACACCCCCGTGCTGCTGAACAACGGGATCCAGCCGAGCGAGTTCTCGATGCCCTGCCGAAGACCGGAGTTCGGGGCGGCGAGGACCGGCCCGAGAACCGCGATCCCCCAGAGGCCGAAGATGATCGAGGGCACCGCTGCCAGCAGGTCGACGACGTAGGCCACCGGCGTGGCCAGCCGCTTCGGGGCGTACTGCGTGATGAAAAGGGCGACCCCGACCGCGACCGGCACCGCAAGGAGCATGGCCACGATGCTCGAGATCACCGTGGTCCAGAGCAGCGCCGCGATGCCGAACCGGGGCGGGTTCGTGTCCGGCGACCAGACGCGGCTGGTGAGGAAGGGCGCCTTGTTGTGGAGCAGCGACGGCACGGCCTTCCAGGTGAGGAAGATGCCGACCAGAGCGACGAGCAGGACGACAGCGAGACCGGCTCCTCGCACGGCGCCCGCGAAGAGCCGGTCTGCTTGCCGACCAGTGCTGGACGACGCCAGTAGCGCCGCCGGGGGCGGCGCTACTGGGTCGGTGTTCGGAGGGCTAGCGACGCTCAGCTGATCGCCTTGATCGCCGCGTCCACCTTGGTGCGCACTGCGTCAGGAAGCGGTGCATAGCCGATCGTCTCGAGGCCCTTCTGGGTGTCCGTCGCCGAGAAGTAGGTCAGGAAAGACTTGAGCAGCTTGGTCTTCGTCGCGTCGAGGCCCTTCGAGCAGACGATCTCATAGGTGACCAGCAGCACCGGGTAGGCCCCGGCCTCCTTGGTCGTGTAGTCGAGCTTGAGGCGCAGGTCGTTGCCGACCCCATCGGCCTTGGCCGCCACGACCGCCTTGCCGACCGACTCTCCGGTCAGCTCGACCGGACCGCCCCCGTTGTCCACCTGGGCGATGCCCAGCTGGTTGTCCTTGGCGTAGGACCACTCGACGTAGGTCACCGAGTTGGGTGTCGACTTCACGCCTTGGGAGACACCGTCGGACTTGGCCTTGCCCTCGCCGGTGCCGGACCAGGCCTTGGCCGGCGCTGCTGTCCAGACCCCACCCGAGGCACCCTTGAGGTACTTGGTGAAGTTCTCGGTCGTGCCCGACTCGTCGGAGCGGAAGAAGACCTTGATCGCGGCCGTCGGGAGCTTGGCGCCGGAGTTGAGCGCGGCGATCTTCGGGTCGCTCCAGGTCTTGATGTCGCCCGTGAAGATGCCGGCGGCGACCGCCGGGGTCAGCACGAGCTTGTCCAGGCCCGCGACGTTGTAGGCGATGGCGATGGGTCCGACGACCATGGGCAGGTTCCAGGCGTCGTTGTTCTGGCACCGCGTCTTGGCGGCGGCCACCTCGCCCTTGTCGGCCTTGAGCGCCGAGTCCGACCCCGCGAAGTCCACCTGGCCACCGTTGAACTGCTTGACGCCCGTTCCCGATCCCGTCGGGTTGTAGTTGACCGTCGCCGCGCTGCACTGGCCGGTGAAGCCGGAGATGGCCTCCTCGATGGCGTTCTTCTGGGCCGAGGAGCCCTCGCCGTTGAGGGTGCCCGTGGCACAGGCGCTGTCTGCCTGGGGGCTCGTGCTGCTCTTGCTGGCGCTTGAGGTGGTGTTGTTGTCGCTGCCGCACGCGGTGAGAGCGAGCGCAGTAACGGCAAGGCCGGCCGCAATGCGAGAGAAGCGCTGGAGCTTCACGTGTTGATCCTCCCGGACCTGGTCGCAAACATCTGGGGTTGACGCTGCGGACGCTAGGGAGCGGAGGTGTCGCGATTGGCGGTTCCAGGTGAACGAGCGATGAACAGCCGCCACCTGTCTGTCAGGCGGCGGAGCCGGCGTCGCGGCTGAACATCACGTCGGTCTCCCAGCGGGTGAAACCGAGGCTCGTGTAGAGGCCGAGGGCGGCCGCGTTGTCTGCCTCGACGTAGAGCATGGCCTCGGGCAGGCCGAGCTGCCGCAGGTGGTGCAGGCCGGTGAGGGTGAGGGCCTTCCCCAGCCCGGTGCCGTGCTCGTCGGGGTGCACCCCGACGACGTACACCTCGCCGATAGCCTCATGGCCGTGCCGGCCGTCAGGCCCGTGCGAGTGCTCGCCGCCGTGCACCTTCGTCCAGTGGAACCCGACCATCCGCTCGCCCCGCTCCGCGAGGAAGAAGCCCGTAGGGTCGAACCAGGGCTCGGCCATCCGTCGGTGCAAGTCGTCGACGGACCAGCCGCCCTGCTCGGGATGGTCGCGGAACACCGTGGCGTTCAGGGCCACCCAGGTGGCGTCGTCGCGCCCCGGTTCGAACGTGCGAATCGCGATGCCCGGCCGCAGCACGGGCCTGGGCAGCGCGGCGAACAGCGAGCGGCGGAGCTGCAGGAGCGTTCGCGACTGGCGGAACCCCATCGAGGCGGCGAGGGCAGCCGCTGCGGCCTGGTCGCCGTGCGCCCAGAGGCGGAGCCGCCCGTCGGGAGTCTCGTCGAGCGTGGCCTGGACGAGGAACCGGCCGAGGCCGCTGCGCCGGAAGTCCGGGTGCACCACGACCTCCGCGCTGGCACCGGCCACCTGGTCGGTGGTGTCCAGGTGCCCGTACGCCGCGAGGGTGCCGCCGACGTAGACGAGCACGTTGCGGGCGGGAGAGTCGCCTCCGTACCGCAGGTGGAGCATCACGTGCTCGGAGAGCGGCCGGACCCCGTCAACCTCGGTCGCCGCCTCGACGAGGACCGCAACGGAGCGGACCTCGTCGGGGTCAAGCTTCCCGACGACCTCGAGCTGAGGCCGGTCGATGGACCCCTCGTCGCCGGTCACACGGGAACCTTAAAGGCCCCGAGGCGGTGGCCTTCGGCGATCCTCGGCGGACGCTGTCAAGCGACCGGCGCCGGTGACCTCTCGGGGTCGCCGGCGTCGGCCGTGCGCGGCGGGAGCACGAAGCGGTAGCCGACGTTGCGCACGGTGCCGATGTGGGATTCGTGCTCGGTCCCGAGCTTGGCGCGCAACCGCCGGACGTGGACGTCGACCGTCCGGGTGCCCCCGTAGTAGTCGTAGCCCCAGACCTCCTGCAGCAGCTGCGCGCGGGTGAACACCCGGCCCGGATGCTGCGCGAGGAACTTCAGCAGCTCGAACTCCTTGAACGTCAGGTCCAGCGACCGGCCGCGCACCCGGGCCGTGTAGGTCGCCTCGTCGATGGCCACGTCGCCCCGCCGGATCTCCTCGGGAGTGCCGGAGCCGGTTTCGTTCGACGCGGCGAACCGCCCCAGCGCCAGTCGCAGGCGGGCTTCCACCTCGGCGGGTCCCGCGGTATCGAGCAGGACGTCGTCCACACCCCAGTCCGCTGTCACGGCGGCGAGCCCGCCCTCGGTGGTGACCAGCAGGACCGGGCAGTCGACCCCGGTGGTGCGGATGAGCCGGCAGAGGGAGCGCACGTGGGGGAGGTCTCGGCGACCGTCGACGAGCAGCGCCTCTGCGGGCGGGGTGTCGAGCAGGGCAGACACCTCGGCCGGGGCGACCTTGACCCGATGGGACAGCAGTGCCAACGCCGGCAGCACCTCGGCGGAGGGCTGCAGAGCGTTGGTGAACAGCAGCAGCGCGGTCACATGGGCCCCCTCTCGTGACTGCCAGTAAACACGGCGGGGAGCCTGGGACGCCTCGCCTGTTCGAAGGGCGAGAAGATGGGCTCCCCACGAAGGACCGGAGGCGAGGCGATGGTGAGGGGCACGATCCGCTACTGGGCCGCTGCCCGCGCCGAGGCCGGAACCGCCGAGGAGCCCTTTGTGGGGGACACGCTCGGCGACGTGCTCTCGGTCGCGCGGGCCGCGCGGGGCCCCGCCTTCAGTCGCGTTCTCGCCCACTGCACGTTCCTCGTGGACGGCGTGCGCGGCGGGCCGGCCACGCCGCTGGTCGATGGAGGGGTGATCGAGGTGCTCCCACCGTTCGCCGGGGGTAGCGGCCAGGTCTGACACCATGCGCGGATGCCCGTTGCCGTCACCGCAGCGCTGGCGGGTGCGCTGGCTCTTGGCGCCTACGCCAGCTCGGTCGCGCTGCTGCTCGCGGTGCTGATCACGCAGGGAACGATCATCTTCCGCTGGCATCAAAGCCTCGAGGTGCCAGGTGCCCTCGGAGGGGCCGTCCTGGCGGGCATCGCGGGTCTGGGCGCAGACCTGCTCGTCGTCCTGCGCGACGACCCCCGCCCGCTCACGGGGCTGACCGGTGTGCTGGGCCTCGCGGTGCTCGGCGCCTTCCTCCACCAGCTGGCCCGACGTGGCGATCGTGACCGGGTCACCGCCTCGGTCACGGCAACCGTGGCGCTCGTCGTACTCACGGTCTTCGCCGCGCTCTACCTCGCCGCCGCGGAGACGCGCGGCGCTGGTGCGCTGGTGGCCGTCGTCGTCCTGTCGGTGCTCGCGGCCCGGCTGGCGGAGCAGGTGCCGGTCCCGGCGCTGCACCGAGCGGCCCTCGCGGTGCTGGCGGGTGCCGTCGTCGGAGCCGTGGGGGGCCACCTGACCGGCGACCTAGGGGTGGGGGTCGGACTCGCGCTCGGCGCTGCAGCAGCCATCGCCACCGGCATCGCCTCCGTGATGACGAGGGGGCTGCCTCGTCCCGTGGCGACGACAGTGGCCGCGCTGCCGCTGGCCGTCGCCGGCCCGGTGGCCTACGTCCTCGGCCGCGTGCTCATCGGCTGACCGCGGGAATGCCTCCCCGCCGCGGCCGGTTCGACCCCTTATGGCGGGTCTGATCGCGCTGCTAGGCGCTCTGGTCGTGGCTTCGGCCGCGGGGGTGTGCCTGCGCGTCTCCGGCCGGCGGCTCGGCCGGTCCGGCGCGGCTCGGTCGTCGAACGGTGAGCGCCTGACCGCCGAGGACCTGGGGTCACCTCTCGGGGAGCGGGCAACGCTCGTCCACTTCTCGACCGCCTTCTGCCAGCCGTGCCGGGCCACCCGGCGGCTGCTCGCGCAGATAAGCGGCCAGGTGGACGGTGTTCGCCACGTCGAGGTCGACGCGGAGTCGGCCCTCGGGCTGGTGCGCCGGCTCGACATCCGCCGGACGCCGACCGTTCTCGTCCTGGACCGCGACGGGCGGATCGTGCGCCGCGCCAGCGGCCAGCCGCGTACGCCGGACGTGGTGGCCGCCCTCGGCCAGGCGATCGAGCAATGACGACGAACCGGGCGTCTCACCATGAAGACACCCATCTCAACACCTGGACAACGGCGAGGAGCGCCATCCCCGCACCTACGATGACGCCCGTGGGTAACGAACTGACTCGGCGCCGCGCAGTGGACCTCCTGCGTGTGGCGACCTCGCTCTGTCGCGCTTCCTGACACCGCGCCCACCGTCCGTCTCCGTCAGGAGCACCCATGAACATTGATCCCCGAAGCCCCCGCTTCGGCGCTAGCGTCACGACCGTGGTCCTCGCGGCGGTGCTTGTCACCGGGAACGCGTGGCTGCTTGCCGCCCAAGCCGCGGTCTTCGCGCTAGGCGCGGCAGGCCGTTCGCCGTACGCCGTGGTCTTCCGCCGCTTGATCCGTCCGCGACTGTCGCCGCCGAAGGAGTTGGAGGCGGCCGCCCCGACGAAGTTCGCTCAGGCGGTAGGTCTCGCGTTCGCGGTCGTCGGGCTCGCTGGGTTCGTTGCCGGCTATCGCGTCCTCGCGCTGCTGGCGACCGGGGCGGCGCTCGGCGCCGCCTTCCTCAATGCGGCCTTCGGCATCTGCCTGGGCTGCGAGCTCTATCTGTTGTTCCGACGTTCTTCTCGTTCGCACAAGGAGGTCACCGCATGAGCCACAGCGACGTGCTGGTCGATGCCGACTG
>JAVEDB010000187.1 GCA_030841185.1 Actinomycetota bacterium | reverse complement strand
CCCTTGCCCTTGTAAGGGTCGGGCTTGCGGAGCTTGCGGATCTTGGCGGCGACCTCGCCGACCTTCTGCTTGTCGACGCCGGAGACCACGAAGCGCGTGGGTGCTTCCACGGTGAACGTGATGCCCTCGGGTGCCGGGACGTGGACCGGGTGGCTGAACCCGAGCGCGAACTCGAGGTCGGCTCCCCGGGCCTGGACGCGGTAACCGGTGCCGACGATCTCCAGGGTCTTGGAGTAGCCGTCGGTCACGCCGATGACCATGTTCGCGACCAGCGTGCGGGACAGGCCGTGCAGGGCACGGTTGGCCCGCTCGTCGTTGGGCCGGACGACCTGCAGGGTGCCGTCGTCCTCACGGCGGATGTCGATGGGCTCCGCGACCGTGTGCTGCAGGGTGCCCTTGGGGCCTTTGACCGTCACTGCGCGACCGTCGATCTGGACGTCGACGCCCGACGGGACAGGGATGGGTAGCCGTCCGATACGTGACATGGCTGGCTCTCCTCCCCTACCAGACGTAGGCGAGGACTTCCCCACCTACGCCCTTCTTGGCGGCCTGCCGGTCGGTGAGCAGCCCTGAGGACGACGACAGGATCGCCACCCCGAGACCACCGAGGACCTTGGGCAGGTTGGTCGACTTCGCGTAGACGCGCAGGCCGGGCTTGGAGATGCGCTTGATGCCGGCGATGGAGCGCTCGCGGTTGGGGCCGTACTTGAGCTCGAGGACCAGCGTCTTGCCGATCTGGCCCTCCTCCGCCGGCTCCTCGACGTGCCAGCCGCCGATGTAGCCCTCCTGCTGGAGGATCTCGGCGACGTGCGTCTTGAGCTTGGAGTGCGGCATCGCCACGGTGTCGTGGTACGCCGTGTTCGCGTTGCGCAGACGGGTGAGCATGTCCGCGATCGGGTCGGTCATCGTCATCGGGTCGTCATGGCTTGGAGGCCGCTTTCTCGTCGTGGTTTCCGGGGCCCGGTACGGGCCGCGGACCTGCGGCGTGCTTGGAGGTGCGGGGAGTCGGAATGGTTACCAGCTGCTCTTGGTGATGCCGGGGAGCTCGCCTGCGTGCGCCATCTCGCGGAAGCACACCCGGCAGAGCCCGAACTTCCGGTAGACCGAGTGCGGTCGTCCGCACCGCTGGCACCGGGTGTAGCCGCGCACCTTGAACTTGGGCTTGCGCGCGGCCTTGTTGATCAGGGCGGTCTTCGCCACGGGTCAGGCCTCCTTGATAACGGCGGTCATGATGCCTGGAAGGGGAAACCGAGCAGTCGCAGCAGGGCGCGACCCTCGTCGTCGGTCTTGGCGGTGGTCACGACCGTGATGTCCATGCCGCGGACACGGTCGATCTTGTCCTGGTCGATCTCGTGGAACATCGACTGCTCGTTGAGACCGAACGTGTAGTTGCCCTTGCCGTCGAACTGCCGCGGCGAGAGGCCGCGGAAGTCACGAATGCGAGGCAGTGCGAGGGCGAGCAGCCGGTCGAGGAACTCCCACATGCGGTCGCCCCGCAGGGTGACGTGGGCACCGATCGGCATCCCCTCGCGGAGCTTGAACTGGGCGATGGACTTACGCGCCTTGGTGACCGTCGGCCGCTGTCCGGTGATGGTCGCCAGATCGCGGACGGCACCATCCATGAGCTTGGAGTCCTTGGCCGCATCGCCGACCCCCATGTTGACCACGATCTTGGTCAGTCCGGGCACCTGCATGACGTTGCTGTAGTCGAACTGCTCACGCAGGGCGCCGACCATTTCCTCGCGGTAGCGCGCCTTGAGCCGCGGCACCGGGCGCGCGGTCTTCTCGGTTGTCGTGGTGCTCATCAGATTTCCTCACCGGTCCGCTTCGCGATGCGGACACGTACGGTCTTGTCGCGGCCGTCCCGCTGGACAGTGTCGACGCGGTAGCCGACCCGGCTGCCCACCTTGTGCCCGTCGACCTCGACGACCACCATCACGTTGCTCACGTGGACGGGAGCCTCCTGGGTGATGATGCCGCCGGTCTTGGCACCCCGGTTGGTCTGGCCGACCTTGGTGTGCTTCTTGATCCGGTTGACGCCCTCGACCAGCACCCGCTGGGTGTCCGGGTAGGCCTCGATGACCCGTCCCGTGACCCCGCGGTCCTTACCGCTGATCACGATGACGCGGTCGCCTTTCTTGATCTTCATCGCCATGTCAGAGCACCTCCGGGGCGAGCGAGATGATGCGCATGAACCGCTTGTCGCGGAGCTCGCGGCCGACCGGGCCGAAGATGCGCGTGCCGCGCGGGTCGCCCCCGTCACGGATGATGACCGCGGCGTTCTCGTCGAAGCGGATGTAGGAACCGTCGGGCCGGCGGCGCTCCTTGACGGTGCGCACGACGACAGCCTTCACGACCTCACCCTTCTTGACGTTCCCACCGGGGATCGCGTCCTTGACGGTGGCCACGATGACGTCCCCGATGCCGGCGTAGCGCCGCCCGGAGCCGCCGAGCACGCGGATGCACAGCAGCTCCTTGGCACCCGTGTTGTCGGCGACACGTAGCCGCGACTCCTGCTGGATCACTTGTCTCTCCTGATCGTCGCGCCGGTTCTCTCACGAGCCTGGCGGAACGGACTGAGTGCCTGGTCGGCGCTCACTGAGCCTTTTCGATGACCTCGACGACGCGCCACCGCTTGGTCGCCGACAGCGGCCGGGTCTCCATGAGGAGGACTCGGTCGCCGACGCCGCAGGCGTTCTGCTCGTCGTGGGCCTTCAGGTTGCTGGACCGGCGGATGACCTTGCCGTACAGCGGGTGCTTGACGCGGTCCTCGACCTCCACCACGACGGTCTTGTCCATCTTGTCGCTGGTGACGAGGCCCTCTCGGGTCTTGCGGAACCCGCGGTTGGTGGTCATCTCTGCCTTCTTCTCCTCGCTCATGCGGGTGCACCGCCCTCGGTCTCGACCGCGCTGATCCCGAGCTCGCGCTCACGCATCACGGTGTAGATGCGGGCGATCTCCTTGCGTACCGCACGGAGCCGTCCGTGGTTCTCGAGCTGTCCGGTCGCCGCCTGGAAACGGAGGTTGAACAGCTCCTCCTTCACCTCGCGCAGCTTGCTGACGAGCTCGTCGTCCTCGAGGCTGCGCATCTCGACGGCCTGTGTCCCGATGCCCATCAGACACCACCCTCACGGCGTACGAATTTGCACTTCATCGGCAGCTTGTGCATCGCGCGGCGCATCGCCTCACGGGCGATCGGCTCCGGCACGCCGGCTAGCTCGAACATGATGCGACCCGGCTTGACGTTGGCCACCCACCACTCGGGTGAGCCCTTGCCGGAGCCCATCCGCGTCTCGGCCGGCTTCTTGGTCAGCGGCCGGTCGGGGTAGATGTTGATCCAGACCTTGCCGCCGCGCTTGATATGGCGCGTCATCGCGATACGGGCGGACTCGATCTGCCGGTTGGTGACGTAGGCAGGCGTGAGTGCCTGGATGCCGTAGTCACCGAAGGCGATCGCCGTGCCGCCCTTGGCCGCGCCGGTGCGGTCCGGGTGGTGCTGCTTGCGGTGCTTGACCCTGCGGGGGATCAGCATGGTCAGGCCTCCGTTCCCTGGGTGGGCGTGCTCTCGCTGGTCACGTCGGCCGGAGCGTCGGCCGTCGCGGGCGCCGCGTCGGTCGAGGGGCCCCCGGCAACCGGCTGGTCGGTCGTGGGCGCGCCCGGGGGGCGGTCCGTGCCGCCGGGACGGCGGACGGCGCGCGCCGGGCGGCTGCGCTGCCCGAGCCGCTCCTGGGCCTGCTGGGCCTCACGCTCGGCGCGGTTCGACGAGACGTCGCCCTTGTAGATCCAGACCTTGACCCCGATGCGGCCGAAGGTCGTGCGGGCCTCGTAGAAGCCGTAGTCGATGTTGGCGCGCAGCGTGTGCAGCGGGACCCGACCCTCGCGGTAGAACTCCGACCGCGACATCTCGGCACCGCCGAGGCGGCCGGAGCACTGCACCCGGATGCCCTTGGCACCGGCCTTCATCGTGGTCTGCATCGACTTGCGCATGGCGCGACGGAACGACACCCGGCTGGACAGCTGCTCCGCGACGCCCTGCGCGACGAGCTGGGCGTCCACCTCGGGGTTCTTGACCTCGAGGATGTTGAGCTGGACCTGCTTGCCGGTGAGCTTTTCGAGATCACCGCGGATGCGGTCGGCCTCGGCGCCGCGACGTCCGATGACGATGCCCGGGCGGGCGGTGTGGATGTCCACGCGGACCCGGTCACGGGTGCGCTCGATCTCCACCTTGGAGATGCCAGCGCGCTCCATGCCCTTGCTCATCATGCGTCGGATGGCCACGTCTTCCTTGACGTAGTCCTTGTACATCTTGTCGGCGTACCACCGGCTCTTGAAGTCGGTGGTGATGCCGAGCCGGAACCCGTGAGGGTTGACCTTCTGGCCCACTAGCGGGCCCTCCTGTTCGACGTCTTCGACGCTGTCTTGCGCGCCGTGGGGGACTTCGTGGTCTTGGGAGAGTCCTCGCGGGGGGCGGGACGGGGGGCGACGACCACGGTGATGTGGCTGGTGCGCTTGCGCACCCGGAACGCCCGGCCCTGGGCACGCGGTCGGAACCGCTTCAGGGTGGGGCCCTCGTCGACGTAGGCGGTCTCGACGACGAGGTCCTCGACGTCGAGCCGCTGGCTGGACTGCTCGGCGCGGTGCCGCGCGTTGGCGACGGCACTCGCGAGCACCTTGTAGACCGGGTCGCTTGCGCCCTGCGGGGCGAACCGCAGCACGGCGAGCGCCTCGTCGGCCTGCCGGCCGCGGATCAGGTCGACGACCCGACGGGCCTTCATCGGGGTCACCCGCACGTAGCGGGCCTGGGCGCGCGCCGGGGAGGCCTCGACCTCGGGCACGGCCGTACGCCGGCGGCGGGTGGGGGCGTCAGCCACGACGGGCCCTCCTGTCGTCCTTGACGTGACCGCGGAAGGTGCGGGTGGGCGCGAACTCACCGAGCTTGTGGCCGACCATCGACTCGGTCACGAAGACCGGCACGTGCTTGCGTCCGTCGTGCACCGCGATCGTGTGGCCCAGCATGGCCGGCACGATCATGGAGCGGCGCGACCACGTCTTGATGACGTTCTTGGTCCCCTTGTCGTTCTGGCCGTCCACCTTCTTCATGAGGTGGCCGTCCACGAAGGGACCCTTCTTCAGGGAACGTGGCATGTTCAGGAACTCCCAACAGGACTGATCGACGTCATGGTCAGCGCTTCTTACCGGTCTTGCGGCGACGCACGATGAGGGCGTTGCTGGTCTTGTTCGCCTGCCTGGTGCGCCCCTCGGGCTTGCCGTTGGGGTTGACCGGGTGACGGCCGCCGGAGGTCTTGCCCTCGCCGCCGCCGTGCGGGTGGTCGACGGGGTTCATCGCCACGCCGCGGACGGTCGGGCGCTTGCCCTTCCAGCGCATCCGACCGGCCTTGCCCCAGTTGATGTTGGACTGCTCGGCGTTGCCGACCTCACCCACCGTCGCGCGGCAGCGCAGGTCGACGTTGCGGATCTCGCCGGAGGGCATCCGCAGCTGCGCGAAGGGACCGTCCTTGGCGACGAGCTGCACGCTCGCCCCCGCGGA
Organism: Actinomycetota bacterium; assembly: GCA_030841185.1. GTDB lineage: Bacteria > Actinomycetota > Actinomycetes > JACCUZ01 > JACCUZ01 > JAVEDB01. The sequence continues at coordinate 2,427 of JAVEDB010000187.1, read as the reverse complement.
CCGGGCGATCTTGGCGCCGCCACCGGGCCGCAGCTCGATCGCGTGGATGACCGTGCCGACCGGGATGTTGCGCATCGGCAGGTTGTTGCCGGGCTTGATGTCCGCGGCGGGACCGGCCTCGATGCGGTCACCCTGGCGCAGCCGGTTCGGCGCGATGATGTAGCGCTTCTCGCCGTCGGCGTAGTGCAGCAGGGCGATGCGGGCGGTGCGGTTGGGGTCGTACTCGATCTCCGCGACCTTGGCCGGGACCCCGTCCTTGTCGTGGCGCCGGAAGTCGATGACCCGGTAGGCGCGCTTGTGGCCGCCACCCTGATGCCGGGTGGTGATGCGACCGGCGTTGTTGCGACCGCCCTTGCTGTGCAGCGGCCGCACCAGCGACTTCTCGGGCTCCGAGCGGGTGACCTCGACGAAGTCGGCCACGCTCGAACCCCGGCGTCCCGGCGTTGTCGGCTTGTACTTGCGGATACCCATTAGCTGACCGGCCCTCCGAAGATGTCGATCCGGTCGCCCGCATGCACCGTCACGATGGCGCGCTTGGTAGCGCTGCGGCGGCCGAATCCGGTGCGGGTGCGCTTGCGCTTCCCGGCCCGGTTGATCGTGTTGACCCCGTCGACCTTGACCCCGAACACCTTCTCGACCGCGATCTTGATCTCGGTCTTGTTGGCGTCCGGGTGGACGAGGAACGTGTACTTGTTCTCGTCGAGCAGCCCGTAGCTCTTCTCGGAGACCACCGGGGCCAGCAGGACGTCTCGGGGGTCCTTGCGCGAGATGCGCGTGGGGACCTGCGGATCGATGCTCACGTGTCGCTCCCGTCGGTGCCGGCCTCGTCGGCGGCGGGCTCGGTCTTCTTGGCCGCCGCCTTCTTCGCGGGTGCCTTCTTGGCGGCGGCCTTCTTCGCCGGGCCTGCCTCGGCCTTGTCGGCCTTCTCGGCCTTCTCGGCGGTCTTCTTGGCTGCCTTCTTGGCGGGAGCCTTCTTGGTGACGGTCTTGGGCGCGCCATCGGTCGGCTCGGTGGTCTCGCCAGGACTGGAGGTCACCTCCGGCTCCGCCGGATCGACCTCGCTCTCGCGAGCCGACGCCGTGGCCGAGCGGCCCTTGGCCGGCCCGGCCAGGAACTCCTCGAGCGCCGACCGGGTGAAGACGATGTCGTCGGAGACCAGCACGTCGTAGGTGTTGAGCTGGTCCGGGACCAGCACGTGCACAGTCTCGGCGTTGCGCAGGCTCTTCCAGCTGAGCTCGTCCGAGCGCTGGACGACCACAAGGACGTGCCGGCGCTGGGACACGGCGGCCAGGATCTCCACGGCGGCCTTCGTGGACGGCACGTCGCCGTCGATCAGGCCGGCGACCACGTGCAGCCGTCCGTTGCGGGCCCGGTCGGACAGCGCGCCGCGCAGCGCAGCGGCCTTCATCTTCTTGGGGGTCCGCTGGGCGTAGGAACGCGGGGACGGGCCATGGACGACGCCGCCGCCGGCGAACTGCGGGGCCCGGGTGGAGCCCTGGCGGGCCCGGCCGGTGCCCTTCTGGCGGTAGGGCTTGCGGCCACCGCCGCGGACCTCGCCCCGCGACTTCGTGGAGGAGGTGCCCTGACGGGCGGCCGCGAGCTGGGCCACGACGACCTGGTGGATCAGCGGGATGTTGACCTGCACCCCGAAGACGTTGGCGGGCAGCTCGATGGTGCCCGCGGTCGTGCCGTCGGCGGCGATGACGTCGACCACCAGTGGGGCCGCCTCGTCGTCGGTCAGTGCCTCCCGTGGCTCGGTCGTCGCGGCGCTCACTTGGCGACCTCCTTGGCGGCGGTGCGGACGAGCACGAGGCCGCCCTTGGGGCCGGGGATGGCGCCCTTGATCAGCAGCAGGCCACGCTCGGTGTCGATGGCGTGCAGGGTGACGTTCTGGGTGGTAGTGCGCACCGCACCCATCCGGCCGGCCATCTTCATGCCCCGGAAGACCCGACCCGGGGTGGCGCACCCACCGATGGAGCCGGGCTTGCGGTGGTTGCGGTGCGCGCCGTGCGAGGCGCCGACTCCGTGGAACCCGTGGCGCTTCATGACGCCCGCCGTGCCCTTGCCCTTGCTCCGGGCGGTGACGTCGACGATCTGGCCGGCCTCGAAGAGGTCGGTCGTGATCTCCTGGCCGGCCGTGTAGTCGCCCGCGTCATCCGTGCGCAGCTCGACGAGATAGCGCCGCGGGGTCACGCCGGCCTTCTCGAAGTGGCCGGCCCGGGGCTTGTTGACCTTGCGGGGGTCGATCGCCCCGTAGCCGATCTGCACCGCCGCATAGCCGTCGACGTCGGCCGCGCGGACCTGGGTGACGACGCACGGACCCGCCTGGACGACCGTGACAGGGACGATCCGGTTGTTCTCGTCGAAGACCTGGGTCATGCCGAGCTTCTCGCCCAACAGGCCCTTCATCTGCTTACCCATGACTGA
>JAVEDB010000179.1 GCA_030841185.1 Actinomycetota bacterium | reverse complement strand
GATCCGTGGGTGGAAGTCCGAGGGCTCGCCCGGCGGGCGCGACGAGATCCTGCTGCGCCTGGCGCGCACCGCCGGTGTCTACGTGCCGCGGTTCTACGACGTCGACTACCTGCCGGACGGCCGGATCAAGCGGGTGGCCCCGAACCGTCCCGGGGTGCCGTGGCGAGTCGGCAAGCACACCGTGATGGAGCTCGACGAGTGGCCCTATCCCAAGCAGCCGCTGGTGCCGCTCGCCGAGTCCGTGCACGAGCGGATGTCGGTCGAGATCTTCCGGGGGTGCACGCGTGGCTGCCGGTTCTGCCAGGCCGGCATGATCACCCGGCCGGTGCGCGAGCGGTCCATCACGGGCATCGGCGAGATGGTCGAGCGCGGCCTGCAGGCCACCGGCTTCGAGGAGGTGGGCCTGCTCTCGCTCTCCAGTGCCGACCACAGTGAGATCGCCGACCTCACCAAAGGCCTTGCCGACCGGTACGACGGAACCCAAACCTCCCTGTCGTTGCCCTCGACCCGCGTGGACGCGTTCAACATCTACCTCGCGAACGAGCTGACCCGCAACGGCCGGCGCTCCGGGCTGACGTTCGCACCCGAGGGCGGCAGCGAGCGCATCCGCAAGGTCATCAACAAGATGGTCACCGAGGACGACCTGATCCGCACTGTCACGGCGGCCTACTCCGCCGGCTGGCGGCAGGTGAAGCTCTACTTCATGTGCGGGCTGCCGACCGAGACCGACGAGGACGTGGTCCAGATCGCCGAGCTCGCGAAGCGGGTGATCGCCGCGGGCCGCGAGGTGACCGGGCGCCGTGACATCCGCTGCACGGTGTCGATCGGAGGTTTCGTGCCGAAGCCGCACACGCCGTTCCAGTGGGTCGGCCAGCTCGGTCACGACGCGACCGACGCGCGGCTGGCCAAGCTGAGGGACGCGATCCGGTCGGACAAGGCGTTCGCCAAGGCCATCGGCTTCCGCTACCACGACGGCAAGCCCGGCATCGTCGAGGGACTTCTGTCCCGGGGCGACCGGAGGGTCGGAAAGGTGATCCGGGCGGTCTACGAGGACGGCGGTCGCTTCGACGGCTGGAGCGAGCACTTCTCGTTCGAGCGCTGGATGAGCTGCGCCGAGACCGCACTCGCGCACGAGCCGGTGGACGTCGACTGGTACACCACCCGCGACCGCGACTACGCCGAGGTACTGCCGTGGGACCACCTGGACTCCGGGCTGGACCGGGACTGGCTCTGGGAGGACTGGCAGGACGCGCTCACCGAGGTCGAGGTGGAGGACTGCCGGTGGACGCCCTGCTTCGACTGCGGCGTGTGCCCGCAGATGGGCACCGAGATCCAGGTCGGGCCCACCGGCGTACGGCTGCTGCCGGTGACCGTGCTCAACTCCGCGCGCGACCAGGTCCTCGAACCCATCGGTCCCGCCGTCGGGCGGAGCTGAGGTGGCCAGGCGGCAGCCCGAAGGTCCGCCGGCCGCGCCGGTGGTCCAGCGGCTGCGGGTGCGCTTCGCCAAGCGCGGCCGGCTGCGGTTCTCCAGCCACCGCGACTTCCAGCGGGCGTTCGAGCGGGCGCTGCGGCGCTCGGCCGTGCCGATGGCCTACTCGGCGGGGTTCTCGCCGCACCCGAAGGTCTCCTACGCCGGCGCCGCCCCCACCGGTACCGCGAGCGAGGCGGAGTACCTGGAGATCGCGCTGGCCCAGCGATGTGACCCGGAGCGGCTGCGGGCGGCCCTTGATGCGTCGCTGCCTCCCGATCTGGACGTCCTCGAGGTGGTCGAGGCCCGCGGCGACAGCCTGGCCGACCGGCTGGAGGCCTCGCTGTGGGAGATCCGGCTGCCGGGGCTGCCGAGCGTGGCGGTGCACCGGTCGGTCGCGGCCTTCCTCGCCGCGGACCGGGTCGAAGTGAGCCGGATGACCAAGAACGGGCTGCGCACGTTCGACTCGCGGTCGGCCGTGGCCACGATCGAGGTGAGCGAGGTCGCCGCGGAGCCTGGTTCCACCGATGATGCCTCCCGGTGTGCGATACTTCGGATGGTTGTCCGGCACTTGACACCTGCCGTTCGACCCGACGATGTCCTCGCCGGACTCCGTCAGATCGGCGACCTCGCGCCGCCGGTGACCCCCGCGGTCACCAGGCTGGCGCAGGGGCCGCACGACGAGCGGTCCGGCACGGTGTCGGATCCACTGGCACCGGATAGGGACCCCGTCGGCGCCTGACCCGCGCGGCCCGCAGCCTCGGCTGCGAGCGCGACGGCAGGCGTGCCAAGACGACTTCCGTCCGCTGGAGCGGACGGCACGACACGACAGTCCCTGTGCGGCGCTGGACGACGAGAGAGCTAGCTAGACCTCTCGACCGCACGGCGCCCGGGGACGTGACGGGAGAATTGCCCCGATGCTCGACACCGAGCCCATGGGCGCCGGAACAGACGGCGCCGCAGAGAACGACCCCACCAGCACCAGCACGGCCCGGCCGCGCCGCCGGCGCGCCGCCAGCCGTCCGGCCGGGCCCCCTCAGGCCGCGCCGACCGACGCCGCGCAGCCTGCGGCAGAGCCGGCTGAGCCGGCTGAGCCATCCAGGGCCGAGGAACGGCCCGCCCGCCGGCGTACGGCGAAGAAGGTTGCCGCCCCGTCCACACCCGAGCCCGCCGGTGCCGAGGACGACGGTGACTCGACCACGGCGCCGCGCAAGGCGGCCAAGCGGTCCCGGAAGAAGGCCGCCGCGAGCGACGCGCCCGAGGGCCAGGAACGGGCCGAGGGGGGAGCAGGCTCGTCCAGCGTGTCGCCCTTCCAGTCGGGGGTGCTGTTCCGAGCCCCCGAGGTGACCGAACGGCCGGGTCGCGCCACGTCCGACGAGGACGACGTGACTCGCGACGACGCTGACTCCGCCGACGAGGACGACGAGCAGGGCGAGGGCGGCCCGCGCCGCCGCCGCCGCGGTGGCCGCGGCCGCCGGAGCCGGGGGAAGGGCGGCTCGGGCGGCACCGACGGCACGGACAGCACCGACGGCACGGACAGCACTGACGGCACCGAGGTCAGTGGCGGCGAGCCTCGCGACAGCGAGGACGACGCCGCCCGCACCGACGGGGACGACGCCCAGCACGGCGACGACTCCGACGAGGCAGGGGACGGCACCGGTAGCCGCCGGCGCCGTCGGCGACGCCGCCGGGGCACCGGCGAGGACGGGCTTGAGCTGGCTCCCGACGATCCGCCGAACACCGTCGTCCGGGTCCGTGAGCCCCGCCCGGCCCGGTCGCGCGGCGGTTCCGGGGACGACGCCGACGTCGTCAAGTCCCTCAAGGGCTCGACCCGGCTGGAGGCCAAGAAGCAGCGCCGCCGGGAGGGCCGCGACGCGGGCCGCAAGCGCCCGGCGATCATCACCGAGGCGGAGTTTCTTGCCCGGCGGGAGTCGGTCGACCGGGTCATGGTCGTCCGCCAGACGGGGGAGCGGACCCAGATCGCCGTGCTCGAGGACGGCGTACTCGTCGAGCACTACGTGGCCAGCGCCTCATCAGCCGGAACGCTCGGCAACGTCTACCTCGGCAAGGTGCAGAACGTCCTCCCCTCGATGGAGGCCGCTTTCGTCGACATCGGCAAGGGCCGCAACGCCGTGCTCTACGCGGGCGAGGTCAACTGGGACGCGGCCGGCCTCGACGGCCAGCCCAAGCGCATCGAGCAGGCCCTGAAGTCCGGGGACTCCGTGCTCGTGCAGGTCACGAAGGACCCCATCGGGCACAAGGGTGCGCGGCTCACCAGCCAGATCTCGCTGGCCGGGCGCTACCTCGTCTACGTCCCGAACGGCTCGATGACCGGGATCAGCCGCAAGCTGCCCGAGAACGAGCGCGCTCGCCTCAAGGCGATCCTCAAGAAGGTCGTCCCCGACGAGGCCGGCGTCATCGTCCGGACCGCCGCGGAGGGCGCCAGCGAGGAGGAGCTGTCCCGCGACGTCGCCCGGCTGACGGCGCAGTGGGAGGACATCGAGAAGAAGGCGAAGACGGCCTCAGCACCGGCCCTGCTCTACGGCGAGCCGGACCTCACCATCCGGGTGGTGCGGGACATCTTCAACGAGGACTTCGCGAAGCTCATCGTCTCCGGCGACGACGCCTGGGACATGCTCGACGCCTACGTGGGTCATGTCGCCCCAGACCTGCGCGAGCGGCTGTCCCGGTGGACCTCCGAGCAGGACGTGTTCGCGGCGCACCGCATCGACGAGCAGCTGGCCAAGGCGCTGGACCGCAAGGTGTGGCTGCCCAGCGGCGGCTACCTGATCATCGACCGCACCGAGGCGATGATCGTGATCGACGTGAACACCGGGAAGTTCACCGGTGCGGGCGGCAACCTCGAGGAGACCGTCACCAAGAACAACGTCGAGGCCGCCGAGGAGATCGTTCGCCAGCTGCGGCTGCGCGACCTCGGGGGGATGATCGTGATCGACTTCATCGACATGGTCCTGGAGAGCAACCGCGAGCTCGTGCTGCGCCGGATGCTCGAGTGCCTCGGGCGCGACCGCACCAAGCACCAGGTCGCCGAGGTGACCTCGCTGGGGCTGGTCCAGATGACCCGCAAGCGGGTCGGGCAGGGCCTGTTCGAGGCCTTCTCCGAGGTCTGTGAGAGCTGCAACGGCCGCGGGGTGCACATCCACACCGAGCCGGTCGACCCGAACGCGTCCGCCACCCCCTCCGGGGGATCCTCGACCGACCGCAAGGGCGGCCGGGGCCGGGGTGGGGCGCGTAAGGGCGCCGCGAGCTCGCCGGCGGCGGTGGAGGACCCGGTCGAGCCGGCGGGGGCGTCCTCCGCTCATGCGGCCGACGACGGAGCCGCCGAGGCTGAGGCTGGCTCTCAGACTGATTCCCAGTCCGAGCCGGCCCCACGCCGCAAGCGCCGGCGAGCCGAGGCCCCGGTCACGAGCACCTGAGGCTGAGGGCGGCGGTCGGTTTGACCGGACCGCCGTCCCGTTCGTACCCTGGACCCTCGGTGCCTCGTGCACCTTCCCCTCGCGCGCGCTCAGCCCGCCACGAGTGGGTCCGCACCGAATCTGTCGAGAAAGCGAGTCCGCGGTGTACGCGATCGTCCGTGCCGGAGGCCGTCAGGAGAAGGTCGCCGTCGGCGACGTCCTCGAGATCGACCGCATCCAGGCCGACCCGGGCTCGTCCGTGACGCTGCCGGTCCTGCTGCTCGTCGACGGCACCGACGTCACCAGCGACAAGAAGGCTCTCTCCGGCGCCACCGTCACCGTCGAGGTGGTGGGCGCGACGAAGGGCCCGAAGATCGACATCCTGAAGTACAAGAACAAGACCGGCTACCGCCGCCGGTCCGGCCACCGTCAGAAGCACACGCAGGTCAAGGTCACCGGCATCGAGACCGGCAAGTAGGAAGCAGGTCAGCGCGACATGGCACACAAGAAGGGCGCCTCGTCCACCCGCAACGGGCGCGACTCCAATTCACAGCGCCTCGGCGTCAAGCGCTTCGGCGGTCAGCTGGTCAACGCCGGCGAGATCATCGTGCGCCAGCGCGGCACCCACTTCCACCCCGGCCTCAACGTGGGCCGCGGCGGTGACGACACGCTGTTCGCGCTGAGCGCCGGCGCTGTCGAGTTCGGCTCGCGGCGCGGCCGCCGGGTCGTCAACATCGTGCCGGCGCTGGCCGAGTAGGCCGGCACCAGAACACGTCGTCGAGGGCGGGGCGGGCAACCCGCCCCCCC
>JAVEDB010000169.1 GCA_030841185.1 Actinomycetota bacterium | reverse complement strand
TCGACATGTCGGAGTTCTCCGAGAAGCACACCGTGTCGCGGCTGTTCGGCTCACCCCCCGGCTACGTCGGCTACGAGGAGGGCGGGCAGCTCACCGAGAAGGTGCGCCGCAAGCCGTTCTCGGTCGTCCTCTTCGACGAGGTCGAGAAGGCCCACCCCGACATCTTCAACTCGCTGCTGCAGATCCTGGAGGACGGTCGCCTGACCGACTCGCAGGGCCGGGTCGTCGACTTCAAGAACACCGTCATCATCATGACGACGAACCTCGGCACCCGCGACATCTCCAAGGGCTTCAACCTCGGCTTCGCCGCCGCGGGTGACAGCTCGACCGGCTACGAGCGCATGAAGAACAAGGTGCAGGACGAGCTCAAGCAGCACTTCCGGCCCGAGTTCCTCAACCGCATCGACGACATCGTCGTCTTCCACCAGCTCTCGCCGGAGGAGATCGTCAAGATCGTCGACCTGATGCTCGCCAAGCTCGACGAGCGGCTGCACGACAAGGACATGGGTCTCGAGCTCACGACAGCGGCGAAGGAGCTGCTGGCGAAGAAGGGCTACGACCCGGTCCTCGGTGCCCGCCCGCTGCGGCGGACCATCCAGCGCGAGATCGAGGACGTGCTCTCCGAGAAGATCCTCTTCGGCGAGGTGCGACCCGGCCAGATCGTGCTGGTCGACGCGACCGGCGAGGGCGACGAGGCCGCCTTCACCTTCGCGGGCGAGGACAAGGCCGCGCTGCCGGATGCCCCGCCCGTCGAGGTCGCCGGCCAGCAGGAGTAGCTCCACAATTGACCACGTGAGGTAGTCCAGTAAGAGCGACAACAGTCGTCTACGGCTGTTGCGGCACCCACTCGACCCCCTCGCGTGGTCAATTGGCGGGGGTGGGGGTTAGCCGCCGGGGAGTTGGAACTCGTTCGCGGCCAGGGGCTCGACGAGGCCGTCGGAGACCAGTCCGTCCAGGGCCCGTCGCCGCTGGTCCCCGTCGGACCACACGGCGACCAGCCGGTCGCCGGGCACCGGCCCGTGCGCCTCACGCAGGACGGCCATCAGCAGGCCGCGCACCTGACGGTCGGTCCCCGCGAAGCGCTGGACTCGGGGCGGCGGGCCGTCCCAGTCCGGCTGACCACTGGCGCGCCACCTACAGAGGGTGGCGACCGGGCAGTCGGCGCAGCGGGGAGCCCGCGCCGTGCACACCAGCGCGCCGAGCTCCATCACGGCCACCGCCCACGTCGCCGCCACCTCAGGGTCGTCGGGCAGCAGCTCCTCGGCGTCCCGCCGCTCGGCTGAGCCGAGCGAGGACGGCGGCTGGGCTCGTCCCGAGACCGTCCGGGCCAGCACCCGGCGTACGTTCGTGTCGAGCACGGCGTGCCGGGACCGGAACGCGAACGACGCCACGGCGGCTGCCGTGTAGGCGCCGACACCCGGCAGCGCGAGCAGGTCGTCGTACGACGAGGGCACCCTCCCGTCGTGGCGCTCGACAATGGCCGTCGCCGCCTCGTGCAGCCGAAGTGCCCGGCGGGGATAGCCGAGCCGTCCCCAGACGCGGACGGCCGCACCCGGCGCACAGGCGGCGAGGTCCGCCGGAGCCGGCCACCGGCGTACCCACTCCAGGTAGACGGGCAGCACCCGGGCGACCGGGGTCTGCTGCAGCATCACCTCACTGACGAGCACCGCCCAGGGCGACGCCGACGGGGCTCGCCAGGGCAGCTCCCGGGCGTTCGCGGCATACCACCCGAGGACCGGCTCGTGCAGCGGAGAGATCGGCATGACGTCGTCGATTGTTTCAGGCGGGCCACGGGCCGCACATCGCCTCAAGTCGGGCAACCGACCTGACGATGCGGCAGACAGACGCTGGCGGCCACGCACGTCCCGATCCGAGTGAGGTGACGTGTCCTCGCCCAAGGAATCAAACGGGGCGGTGTCGCCTGCGCTGGTCGTGGTCGTGGTGGCCCTCGGACGCGTGCGGGCCCGACAGCTGCGTGGGCTGCTCGGCGGCCCGGGCTACAACGTCGTGGGCGTCGCGAACAACGCCGACGAGGCCGAGGCCGCAGTCGTCCGCTACAAGCCGGACGTCGTGCTGCTCGACCTGGACACCGATGACGGCGGCATCGAGGCCATCGAGCGCATCATGGGTACCCGCCCGACGCCGATCGTCGTCTGCGGCGAGGCCGCTCTGCACGCCCGCGAGGCGCTGGCTGCGGGAGCCGTCGACGTCGTCGGCGCCCTGGACGCGCTGCCGAGCGCTCCCGAGTACGCCGTGGCGCTGCGCCGTCACCTCAAGGTGGCCAGCCGGGTCCGCGTCATCACCCATCCCCGCAGCCGGCTGCGCAGCAGGGGCCTCGCGCACCGAGTGGTCTCCGGTCAGGACGGCGTCGTGCCGGGTGTCCGTCCCCGCACCGACGGGATCCAGGTGGTCCTCATCGGCGCCTCCACCGGAGGGCCGCCCGCCCTCGCCACGATCCTCGCGGACCTGCCCGTCGACTTCCCGGTCCCGATCCTGGTCGTGCAGCACATGGCGGACGGATTCGTCGAGGGCTTGGCC
>JAVEDB010000088.1 GCA_030841185.1 Actinomycetota bacterium | reverse complement strand
GACATGGCCGTCAGCGACGCCGTCTACGGCAAGTCCGACCGCTACGTCTCGATGGGCCGCCTGCAGGCGATGCTCGACCACGAGTTCCAGCTCAACCTGGACCGGCTCGGTGACGAGCGCGGCGACGACACGGCGTTCTTCGCCTTCGCCGACACCGTCGTGGCCCGCAGCTATCGCGGTGGCAACGAGTGCCACGGCTGGATGGGCGTGAAGTTCCAGTCCCATCCGCGCGACGAGGCCAGCCAGATCATCCTGCACGTGCGGATGCTCGACGGCGAGGCCGCGCTTCAGCAGGAGGCACTCGGCGTCGTCGGCGTGAACCTGCTGCATGCTGCGTTCTTCCTCCACCACGAACCCGACGGTCTCGTCGAGAGCCTGCTGGACCGGCTGACCACCGGACGGATCGAGATCGACATGATCCAGCTCAAGGGCATCGAGTTCCGGTCGGTGGACAACCGGCTGATGGCCCTCAAGCTGGTCCAGGTCGGCCTGAGCGGGGCCGCGATGTTCGGACCGGACCGCGATGTCCTGCAGCCCAGCGAGGTGCTGCGCAAGAAGGCCATCCTGGTCGAGCGCGGCAGCTTCCGGCCGCCGACAGTGGTCAACATCGACATGCTCGAGTCGGCGCGAGCCAAGTTCGAGGCCGATCCGGCGGTGGCCGGCCGGGAAATCCTCATGCTCACCGAGCTGACGATGGCCAACCTGCTCGCCGGTGCGCAGGCCGTCGACCGCCGCGACTTCCTCGCCCGGGCCGACCTTCTTGCCGCCTGCGGGATGACGGTCCTCATCTCCGACTACGTGGCCTACCACCGGCTCGCGGCGTACCTCGCCTGGCGCACCGACGGCCGCATCGGGATGGTCATGGGCATCCCGAGCCTCATCGATCTCTTCGACGAGGCGAATCATGTGGGCCTGCCCGGCGGGATCCTGGAGAGTTTCGGCCGGCTGTTCAAGAACGACCTGCGGCTGTTCGTCTACCCGATGCTGCGCGACGACAAGGTCACCACAATCGACAACCTCGCGGTCGCCGACTACCTGCAGCCGCTCTACGACTACCTGTCGCGGCGCGGGAGCTTCGTCGACCTCGACAACTACAAGCCGGACTACCTGCCGATCCTCAGCCGTGACGTGCTGCACCGCATCGCGAGCGGGGACGACGCCTGGGAGTCGATGGTGCCGCCGGAGGTCGGCGCGCTGATCAAGGCGCGCGGCTTCTTCGGCTACCACCGTCCGGGCTAGCCCCGGACGGTAGCTCAGCCGGTCGTGGAGTCCGGACCGGTGTCGTCGTCGCCCGAGGACAGACTCCGGCCGGCCCAGGTCCACGCGTAGGACGTGTCCTCGCACGCCAGTGCCGGCTCGAGCAGGTCCAGCGGCCGGAAGGTGTCCACCATCACCGCCAACTCGTTGGTGGCCTGCTTTCCGATCGAGGCCTCGACGGACCCGGGCTGCGGCCCGTGCGTGAAGCCCGAGGGGTGCAACGAGATCGAGCCCTGCTCGATGCCTGCGCCCTTGCGCGACATGAAGTCCCCACCGGTGTAGAAGATCACCTCGTCCGAGTCGACGTTGGCATGGTTGTACGGCGCGGGGATGCCCTCTGGGTGGTAGTCGAACAGCCGCGGGACGAACGAGCAGATGACGAAGTTCGGGCCTTCGAAGGTCTGGTGGACCGGTGGCGGCTGATGCAGCCGGCCGGTGATCGGCTCGAAGTCGTTGATCGAGAAGACGTACGGGTAGAGGCAGCCGTCCCAGCCGACCACGTCGAACGGGTGGTGCGCGTATTGATAACGCGTCCAGGCCGATGCGGAGCCCTGGCCCCGGTGCTGCACGAGGACCTCGACGTCCACACCCTCGGACTGCAGCGGCTCGGCCGGCCCACGCAGGTCCCGCTCGCAGTAGGGCGCGTGCTCCAGGAACTGGCCCTTGCTGGACAGGTACCGCCGCGGCGGCCCGATGTGCCCGCTCGCCTCGATGACCAACGTCCTCAGCACGTCGTCGCCGGTGGGGATCCATCGGTGCGTCGTCGATGTCGGGATGACGACGTAGTCACCCGTCGAGACCTCCAACGCACCGAACACGGTCTCGACCGTGGCAGTGCCGCTCTCGACGTAGACGCACTCGTCGCCGATCGCGTTGCGGTAGAGCGGGGACGGGCGGTCCGCCACGGCGTACGAGATGCGGACGTCGCCGTTGGCCAGCAGCTGCTGGCGACCGAGCACCGGATCGCCGGCGACGTCGAGCTTGTGCGTCGTGAAGTGGCGTGGCTTGAGGGGGTGGTTGGACTGACGGGCCCAGGTCGGGGCCGCGAAGATCTCGCTGGCGACGATGGCGGTCGGGATGCTGCGGTGGTAGAGCAGCGAGGCGTCGGAGGAGAAGCCCTCGACCCCCATCAGCTCCTCGGCATAGAGACTGCCGTCGGGCTGGCGGAACTGCGTGTGCCGCTTGCGCGGGACCTCCCCCACCTGGCGGTAGTAGGGCATCGGTGCTCCCGCTCCTCTCGTGTCCGCCGGAACCGGCTCCCGCACGGTCCCCCGCGTTCCCCGCGGTGTCAATGCAGCGCGCTGGATAGGGTGCGGGCGATGGCAGCCTCCCGCACGCTGGTCACCGGGCTGGTGGACGACGCGGCCCTGTTCCCGCCCGGCAACGCGCCCATGCCCCTGGCGCTGGCGGAGCACGCGCTCCATCGCCGGAGCTGGTACGCCGAGCTGGTCGGGCCGTTCGTGTGTCCGACGAGCCGGGTGGCCGAGCTGCTCGCTGATCTGGCGCCGGAGGCCGCGATCGACGTCTCGCTCGTCCTGGACGAACCCGCCGAGCGGCTCGGGTCCGCGTTGGGCGCGGTCGGTCACGACGAGCGCGTCACGCTGCGGGGAGTCGAGGCGCCGCTGGCTCGGCTCGGGGTCGAGGCGGCTGCGGTGGGTTCGGAGGTACGCCGAGTGGCCTCCGCCGTCGGGTTCCTCGAGGTCCCGCGGGACGGGGTCGACGACACACTGAGCCTGATCGGCGGGGACGGCTGGGCGGCCGCCAAGTACCGCACCGGAGGGACCACCGCGGACGCCTTCCCCACCGAGAACGAGCTCGCGGCGTTCCTCGCCGGCGTCGCGAAGGCGTCGGTCGCGTTCAAGCTGACGGCCGGCCTGCATCACGCGGTGCGGCACACCGCGGCGGAGACCGGGTTCGAACACCACGGGGTGCTCAACATCCTGGTCGCCACCGCGGACGCCGTGTCTGGGGCACCGGCGGCTGAGGTCGCCGAGACCCTGTCCCACCGTGACCCGGCGACACTGGTGTCGCGGATCCGCTCGCTGTCGTCCGATCAGACCACCGCCGTACGGTCGCTCTTCCGGTCCTTCGGCTGCTGCGGGGTCACCGAACCGATCGAGGACCTGCGCGCCCTCGGTGTCGTCGTGGAGGAGAAGTCGTGACGTCCTGGCTGCCCGTGCCCGAAGGCTCGCCCTTCCCTGTCGAGAACCTGCCCTACGGCGTCTTCTCCCGTGGCGACGAGGATCCGCGCGTCGGGGTCGCGGTCGGCGACCACGTCATCGACCTCGCCCCACTGGCCGCGGTCGAGGGGCTGGACAGCGGGTACGTGTTCGAGGAGGCCAGCCTCAACCCGTTCATGGCGCTGGGACGGTCCACCTGGGCGTCCGTCCGGTCGTGGCTGACGGAGCTGTTGACCGTGGAGGCCGACCGGGACCTCGTCGAGAGTCACCTGGTCCCGCGCGACGACGTGCAGCTGCACCTGCCGTTCGAGGTGGCCGACTACGTCGACTTCTACTCCTCGCAGCACCACGCCGAGAACGTCGGGCGCCTGTTCCGGCCCGATGCCGAACCGCTCACGCCCAACTGGCGGCACCTGCCCATCGGATACCACGGCCGCGCGGGAACCGTTGTCGTCTCGGGCACCGACATCGTCCGGCCCAGCGGCCAGCGGGTCCTGCCGGGTGAGACCAACCCGTCGTACGGGCCCTCGGTGCGGCTGGACATCGAGGCGGAGGTGGCGTTCGTCGTCGGTGTCGGGTCCGCGATGGGCCGGCCGGTCGGGGCGGGTGCCTTCGCCGACCATGTCTTCGGCGTGTGCCTGCTCAACGACTGGAGCGCGCGGGACCTGCAGGCATGGGAGTACGTCCCGCTGGG
>JAVEDB010000157.1 GCA_030841185.1 Actinomycetota bacterium | reverse complement strand
CGCCTCGCCGTACCCCCGACCCGGGAGCGCGACGTCCTGCGGACCGCCCTCAGCGGGCTCAAGGCAAAGGGCGCGACGCGCCTGTACGACGGGACCATCCTCGGGGTCGCCGCCGCCGGCACCACTGGCCCGCGCAACATCCTGGTCCTCAGTGACGGTGCCGACGAGGGCAGCACCAAGACCCTCGTCCAGGCCGTCGCGGCGGTGCGGGCCGCCGGCGTCTCTCTCGACGCCGTGTCCTTCGTCGGCTCCGACACCCGGCAGGCCAGCCCGTTGCAGCTGCTCGCCAACGCGGGCCAGGGCCGGGTGATCTCGACCGGACAGGCCGACAAGCTGGCCGCCGCGTTCACCCAGACGGCCCGGATCATCTCCAACCAGCTGGACGTGACGGCCACCGTCCCAGCCAGCATCACCGCGGCGTCGGGCAACGTCACCGTCTCGGCCAAGGCCGGCGACACGCTGCTCACGCACACCGCATTCACCACCCTCGTGGCCGCCGCGCCGCAGATCGCGCCGGCCCGGCAGTTCGGCCCTGCGCCGGTGGCGATCGGCAGGGCGGCGACGCTGGTCCCGCAGTCCGCGCTGCCGATGGCGCTCGGGGCCCTGTTCCTCGGTCTGCTGATCCTGCTCGCTGTCGTGCTGAGCTCGGCCGACCGCACCAGCGACCGGCAGGGGCGAGTGCGCCGGCGGCTGTCCATCTACACGCTGTCCGGGCGCGCCCCGGACAAGGAGGCGGCGCCGACCACCGCTCTCGGGAGCAGCCCGGTTGCCCGGTCCGCCGTCGAGTTCGCCGGCAGGGTGGTCCAGCAGCGCGACTTCGAGGCCGCCCTCGGCCTGCGGCTGGAAGCGGCGGGGGTGCCACTGCGGGTCGCCGAGTGGATGCTCATCCACATCGGCGTCGCGATCGGGCTGGCCCTGTTGCTGGGCCTCCTCTCCGGCGGCGCGATCCTCCCGACCGCCATCGGGCTCGGCCTCGGGCTCGGCCTCCCGTGGCTGTACCTGAGCGTCAAGGAGTCCCGGCGTACCTCCGCGTTCCTGGCCCAGCTCCCCGACACCCTCCAGCTCATCGCGGGCAGCCTCTCGGCGGGCTTCTCGATGCCGCAGGCGATGGACACGGTGGTGCGCGAAGGGCAACAGCCCATCACCGGCGAGTTCAACAGGGCACTGGTCGAGGCACGCCTCGGCGTACCCATCGAAGACGCCCTGGACGGTGTCGCCGAGCGCATGCAGAGCAAGGACTTCGGCTGGGTCGTCATGGCGGTGCGCATCCAACGCGAGGTCGGTGGCAATCTGGCCGAGGTCCTCACGACGGTGGCGGGGACCCTGCGCGAGCGCGACCGGCTGCGTCGCCAGGTCAAGGTCCTGTCTGCCGAAGGGCGACTGTCGGCCTGGATCCTCGGCCTGCTCCCGCCGGTGTTCGCGATGTACCTCGTGCTGACCCGGCCGTCCTATCTGCGGCCGCTGTGGACCACGGCGATGGGCGTGATGTTCCTGGGGACGGGCATCGTGCTTCTCACCGTCGGCACGCTCTGGATGCGCAAGGCCGTCACGGTGGAGGTCTGACGTGGCCGACTCCCTGATCCTGCTGCTGGGGCTGGCCGGGATCTTCCTGTCCGTGGTGGTCGTCATCTCGACGGTCGGGGCCATCACCACCGAACGCCAGCAGGTCGGTCGGTCGTTGGCGGCGGTGCGGGCGATCCGGGCCGTGCCGAACCCCACGCAGCAGGAGCTCAGCAAGCCGTTCGCAGAACGGGTCGTCGCTCCCGGCATGGCTCGTCTCTCGCGGATAGGTCGCCGCTTCACGCCGCGCGACCAGGTCGGGCGGATCCGGCACCGGCTCGAGCTGGCAGGCAACCCGCCGACGTGGGACGTGGACCGGGTCGTGGCCTTCAAGATGCTCGGGCTGCTCGCGGGGGGCGCTCTGGGGCTGCTGCTGCCGCTGGTCCTGGGCAGCGGACCGCTGCCGGTGGTCGGTTTCGCGACCCTGTTCGCGGTAGCGGGCTACTTCGCACCGAACGCCGGCCTCTACCAGATGGGCTACAACCGCCGCGAGCAGATGCGCCGGGAGCTGCCGGATGCCCTGGACCTGCTGACGATCTCGGTCGAGGCCGGTCTCGCCTTCGATGCGGCGCTGTCCCAGGTGGCCCGCAACACGACCGGACCGCTGGCCGAGGAGTTCTTCCGGGTGTTGCAGGAGATGCAGATCGGTCTCGGCCGCTCCGAGGCGATGCGTGGCCTCGGCGAGCGCACCGACCTGGCCGAGCTGCGGGCCTTCGTCACGTCGATGGTCCAGGCCGACGCGTTCGGCATCCCGATCGCACACGTGCTGCGGGTGCAGGCCAAGGAGATGCGCATCAAGCGCACCCAGCGGGCGGAGGAACTCGCGCAGAAGGTGCCCGTCAAGATCCTCTTTCCGCTGATCTTCTGCATCCTGCCGTCCTTGTTCATCGTGATCCTCGGGCCGGCCGTCATCAAGATCGCCGGCAGCTTCGGCAGCCACCTCTGAGACACAGCCTGGCCGGCGACCATCGCCTGGGCGTCCCGCGCCCGGGGATGTGACAGCCTGCCGCCCATGGAGGAGCGCCCCGCTGCCGAAGCCGCCCGACGGCGGCTGATCCTCGGCGTACGCGCCGGGCTCTACGCCCTGGTGGTCGTGCTGACCCTGGCGGGGCGGCGTACGTGGGGCGACGGGATCGCGCTGGCCCTGCTGGGCGCCGTCGCGATCGGCGCCTCGGTGCCGTTCGGCCACCCGGTCGTGCGC
This sequence comes from Actinomycetota bacterium, assembly GCA_030841185.1. Taxonomy (GTDB): domain Bacteria; phylum Actinomycetota; class Actinomycetes; order JACCUZ01; family JACCUZ01; genus JAVEDB01. The sequence goes on along the minus strand of JAVEDB010000157.1, from coordinate 866 downwards.
CGCTGGCAGCCGGTGGCCGAGGGGGTGCTGGCCTGCCTGATCATGCTCGCCCTCGACCCCCTGCCCGAGCCGATGCTGCCCTACCTGCTGGCGCCGGCGCTGGCTGCGGGACTGTTCGGAGGCTTCTCGCCGGCGATCATCACCTCCGGGTTGGCCGTGCTGACCCTGGGGCTGGGGCGATTCTCCCGCGACACGGCTACCTCGTGGACGAACTACCTGGGCACCATCAGCCAGTGGGGCCTCATCACGCTGGCCGTGGGTCTGCTCGGCGGCTGGGTGGCGCGTCTGCAGGACGGCCAGCCCGAGCCGGAGAACGCGGCGTACGCCTCGGCGTACCGCCTGCTCTCCCAGCTGCGGATGGTCTCCCGCCAGCTCTCCGGTGGCCTGGACCCGGTGAGCCTGTCGCAGGGCCTGCTGGACCACCTGCGCCCGACGCTGAGCTACGACCGGGGCGGCGTCTACGTGCGCTCGGCCGGGGGCCGGCTCGCGCCGATGGCCTTCAGCGGCGACGAGCGGCTGAACTGGAAGCTCGAGGGACCCCCGTTCGACGAGGCGTGGGCCGCCAGCGTCCCGGTCCAGCAGGACACCGCGCTGACGAGGGGGATCGAGGGGTTCTCGGCGGTGATCCCTCTGCAGATCGGGCTGCGGACCTTCGGGTTCGTCGCGCTGGAACGCGCCCAGCCGGCCTTCGACCTCGACCAGCTGAGGGCGGCCAGCCGGGTTGTCGAGGAGCAGGCGCTGCGGTTGGAGACCGCCCTGCTGTTCAGCGAGGTGCGCACGCTGGCCACGGCCGAGGAGCGGCGGCGGCTGGCGCGCGAGATCCACGACGGGATCGCGCAGGAGCTGGCCTCGCTCGGGTACGTCGT
>JAVEDB010000131.1 GCA_030841185.1 Actinomycetota bacterium | reverse complement strand
CACGGCGGCCCGGCCACCCAGTCGACGTCGCGCAAGATCTACACCAAGACACCGGCCTGGGTGTACGTGCTGATCCTGGTCTCGCCTCTGATCTGTGCCATTGTCGCGATGGTCGTGCGGAAGACGGTGCCTGGCCGGCTGCCCGCATGTGCCCGCTGCGGGATCGACCGGCGCAACTTCGTCCTGTCCGTGGTCGGCGGGTGGGTCGCAGCCTTCACGGTCCTGTTCGTGGGGGCCGGGATGTCGAGCGCCGCGCTCATCATTCTCGGCTTCCTCGGGCTGGTGGCAGCCCTGATCTGGAGCTTCAGCGGCGACTTGCGCCGGGTTCGCGGGAACGCGACCAGCGACGTGGTCTGGATCGAGCTGCGCGGGGTCTGCGCGGAGTTCCAGCAGGAGGTCGTGCAGGGAGTGCTCCGGGCCGGCGTGCCGGTGCCTCCCGCCATCGCCGTACACATGGCGCGCGCCCACGTCCCGGTCGCGGCACCGTCGCCGGACGCGGCGACCACGTACCCCGCGCCCCGCGACATCCTCCCGGGTCGCTAGAGCTCAGCCGCTCCTACGGCGAGACGACGCCCGCGCTGCCGCCACCACGCCGCACCGGCTCGGCCGCGGCAAGCAGCCGGCCGTCGGCCAGGAACTCGATCCCGGTTGCTGCGCCGATCTCGCCTGGCGGCGGCGTGACCGTGAAGGTGTGGCCAAGGGCCTCCAGTGCCGCGCGTTGCGCCGGGTCGAACGTCGTCTCGGCCTGCACGGACGCCGTGTTGCGTTGGGTGGCCCGCGGCTCGGCGATTGCCTGCGGCAACGTCATGCCGAGGTCGAGCCGGTTGATGAGCGTCTGCAGCACGGTCGTGATGATCGTCGAGCCGCCCGGCGAGCCGAGGGCAAGCAACGGCGACCCGTGGTCGAGCACGATGGTCGGGGACATCGAGCTGCGCGGCCGCTTGCCCGGGCCGGGTGCGTTGGGCTGGCCCGCGGCGTTCGGGAAGTTGAAGTCGGTCAGCTCGTTGTTGAGCAGGAACCCACGACCCGGGACGACCATGGCGTTGCCGCCGGTCGACTCGATGGTCAGCGTGTAGGCGACCGTGTTGCCCCAGCGGTCGACGACAGTCAGGTGCGTCGTCGACTTGCCTTCGCGGTCGGTTCGGACTGTGGTGTCGGCGGTGCCGTTGCAGTCCGTGTCGTAGGACCCGTCCGGCTGACCGGCTGGCACCGGCTTGGTCATCGCGTGCGCCGGGTCGATGTTGCAGAACCGCTCGTCGGCGAACCCCTGGGACAGCAGCTGGTTGAGCGAGACCGTCATCGCGCTGGGGTCACCGAGGTAGGCACCGCGGTCGGCGTACGCCAACGCACTCGCCTCGAGGTAGTAGTGCAGCGCCTGGGTTCGCGTCATCGCTGAGAGGTTGACGTTGTCGAGGATGTTGAGGGCCTCGCCCACAGTCGAGCCGCCGCTGGACGGCGGGGCCATCCCGTAGACGTCCAGACCCCGGTAGACGACGTGTGTCGGCTGGCGCAGCGGTGCGGTGTAGGCCGCCAGGTCGCTCGTCGTCATCAGACCGGACCGCGGCGTGCGGTTGGCGTCGGGGGCGAGCGGCGGGTGCTGCACCGTGTTGACGATCTCGCGGGCCAGCGCCCCGTCGTACAGCCAGTTGACCCCGCGCTCCCCGAGCTGCTGGTACGTGTCGGCGAGCGCCGGGTTCTTGAAGATGGTGCCCACGGCGGGCGGCGAGCCACCCGGCAGGTAGAGGTCGCGGGTCGACGTGAAGTCGTTGAACCTGTCCGCGTTGTCGGCGACCTGCTGGCGGAACGTCGAGTCGACCACGAAGCCGCGGCCCGCGACCTGCCGGCCACCGGTGAGAGCTTGGGCGAGGGACAGCGTCCCCCAGCGGTCCAGCGCCTCCTGCCAGGTCGCGGGAGAGCCGGGTACGCCGACGGAGAGTCCGCTCGTCACGGCGTCGTTGAAGGTCAGGCCGTCGAAGGAATTGGCGTTCATGGCGGCGGGTGCGGTCTCGCGCCCGTCGATCGTCTGCACCTGGTGGGTGCGCGCGTCGTAGTACACGAAGAAGCCGCCGCCGCCGATGCCGGAGGAGAACGGCTCGGTGACCCCGAGCGTGGCGGCCGCCGCGACGGCCGCGTCGACGGCGTTGCCGCCCTTGCGCAGGACATCGAGGCCGACGCGGGTCGCGTCCGCGTCGACGGTGGCGACGGCGCCGCCGTGCCCGACGGCAGTCGGGCTCTTCGTGGTGGACCGCTGCTCGGCGGAGGCCGGGGTGCCCGCCAGCGTGATCGAGAGGGCCGCGAGGGCCGCGAGCGAGACGGTGGTGCGGGCGACGCGCTGTCGCATGATGTGCTCCCGGTGGGGGGTCGGGTCCGGTGCGCGAGGGCTTGTGTTTCGCCCTGTCCTATCGCGAATCGGGCAAATCGGCCACCTCGCGGTCGGCCGCGGCGACCAGCTCCGCCACGTCGACCGTCTCCCCGGGTCTCAGCCAGTGCACCCGGGGGTCGCGGCGGAACCAGGTGTCCTGCCGCCGGGCGAACCGACGCGTCGCGCGGACGGTCTCGGCGAGGGCCGCCGCCTCGCTGCACTCCCCCGCCAGGTGCCGGAGCACCTGCGCGTAGCCGAGTGCGCGCGACGCGGTCGGTCCGTCGCGCAGCCCGGCCGCCTCGAGCCGGCGCACCTCGTCGACCAGCCCACGCTCGGCCATCCCGCGCACCCGGGCCTCGATCCGCTGGTCCAGCTCGTCGCGGGGGACGTCGAGCCCGACCTGCAGCGCCGGCACGGCGTAGCGGTACGCCGGAAGGTTCGCGGTGAACGGCCGGCCGGTCAGCTCGATCACCTCGAGGGCCCGGACCACGCGACGGCCGTTGTTCGGGTCGATCGAGAGCGCCGCCGCCGGGTCGAGGTCGGCGAGCCGCTGGTGCAGCGCGCCGGCTCCTCGCTCCGCGAGCTCGCCCTCCAGCCGTTGCCGCACGTCCGGGTCGGTGCCCGGGAACTCGAGCTGGTCGAGGGCCGCCCGGACGTAGAGCCCGGACCCGCCGACGAGCACGGCGATCGTGCCGCGGCCGGCCAGCTCGGCGAACGTGGCGCGGGCCAGCCGCTGGTACTCCGCGACGCTCGCCGGCTGCCGCACGTCCCACACGTCGAGCAGGTGATGGGGCACCACTCGGCGTACCGCCTCGTCGGGTTTGGCGGTGCCGATGTCCATGCCGCGGTAGAGCTGCATGGAGTCGGCGTTGACGACCTCCCCGCCGAGCCGGCCGGCGAGCTCGACCGCGAGGTCGCTCTTGCCGGTGGCGGTCGCGCCGACGACGGCAACGACGGGCGTCGGCTCGCTCACGTCGGCGCCGTCCAGGTCGCGACGAGGTAGGTGACCCCGTAGGGCGCGCCGTCGTGCGTCAGCTCGGCCTGCCAGCGCCGCCCGGCCGCCGCGCCGGCGAGTACCTGCCAGGCGGGACGACCGGCCGCGAGCAGGTCGGTCGCCAGGGCGGGGTCCACCGCGGCAAGGGCGTCCGGGTCGCCGGCCCGGAAGGCGGCAGCGACCTCGGTGTCGAACGGCTCGGCGCGCGGGTCGAGATAGCCGGGACCCTTGAGGCTGCGCCGCGCGCTGGCGTCGCCCATGACGAGCAGGCCGACCCGGTCCGCGCGGTCGGCGAGCAGCGCACCGAGCTGGGCGCACCGCTCGGACTCGGTGTCGCCGGCGACGCCGAAGAGCAGCCGCGGTGGCGAGGCTGCGGGCTGCCGGTCCAGCAGCCAGGTCGCGATGGCCAGCGAGAGCGGCAGGGTGGGTGCGGCGCCCTCCGACGGCTCGCCGACGCGCACATCGACGCCGTACGCCGCCAAACTCCCCCACGCACCGTCCGGGAAGGGACCCACCGACGGGGCCTCGCCGACGACGACCAGCAGGTCCATGGGCGTCGCGCACAGGCGGCCCACCGCGGCGTCGCAGCGTGCCCGCAGCCCGTCGAGCTCGCCCCCGGCACCGGCCGCCAGTTCCGGGACCAAAAGCGGAGGGTGGGGACAGACGGCAGCGGCGACCAGCACGGTCCGAACCTAGCGAGGCCGGCCCGGTGTCTCGGCTCACGGCAACAGTCGCATGGGTGCGACAACAGGCCTGCAGGGCTGTTGTTGCACCCACTCGACTACCTCACGTGGTCGAATCCAAGGGGTGCGGGGGGCGGCGGGCGAGGCGGTCGAGGGCGTCCCGCGCGGTGTCGTCGGTGAGCTCGGACGTGATCGGGACCCACTGTGCTTCAAGGACCTCGATGCCGTCGACGTGCAGCTCGGGCCGCTCGCTGACCCGGACCTCGTAGACGAAGTCGACGCGGCGGGGCTCGGGGTAGACGAGCACCACGGTCGCGTCCTCGCCGAGCTCGACGTCGAGCCGCAGCTCCTCCCGCAGCTCGCGGACCAGCCCTTCCCGCGGGGTCTCGCCCCGCTCCAGCAGGCCGCCGGGCAGGGTCATCGCCTCCCGCAGGTGTCGGGACCGCACCATCAGCACGTCGTCGCCGTGACGCAGGGCGAGCACGGCGCCCAGGACGTATCCCGGCGACAGGATCGTCACGACCCGGCGGCGCACGAAGGCCGGGAGCCGGCCGAACAGCTCCAGGGCCAGCCGCCGCAGCCGGGTCACGGAGCGGCGGTGGCTTCAGATGCCCGCATCGCGGGCATGCCCAGCAGCACCCCGGGGCCGGGCGCCGCACCGCCGGCGCGAACCGCCCAGGCGTCACCCGCCCGGGTCGGCCGGACGGCGCGCACCGGCGCGTCGCTCACCAGGTGGTGCGGTGCTGCGTAGGTCACCTCGACCCGCGCGAGGTCACCGGGCCGCGGGACGGGCAGGTCGGTGCCCTCGCCGGGCGGGGTGAAGTGCACCAGGCGGTTGTCGGCAGCCCGGCCGGAGAGCCGCCGGGTCGCCCCGTCCTTGCGTCCTTCCCCGTCAGCGACCAGCACCTCCAGCGTGCGCCCGACCAAGCGGCGGTTCTCCGCCCACGACACGTCCTCCTGCAGCGCGACGAGCCGCTCGTAGCGCTCCTGGACAACGGGCTTGGGCACCTGGGCGTCCATCTCGGCGGCAGGCGTCCCGGGCCGCGGCGAGTACTGGAACGTGAACGCGCCGGCGAACCGCGCTCGTCGTACGACGTCCAGGGTCTGCGCGAAGTCCTCCTCGGTCTCGCCGGGGAAGCCCACGATGATGTCCGTGGTGATCGCCGCCTCGGGGATGGCCGCGCGGACCCGGTCGATGATGCCGAGGTAGCGCTCGCTCCGGTAGGAGCGCCGCATCGCGCGCAGCACGCGGTCCGACCCGGACTGCAGCGGCATGTGCAACGAGGGCATGACGTTCGGCGTCTCGGCCATCGCGGCGATGACGTCGTCGGTGAAGTCCTTCGGGTGCGGGCTGGTGAACCGCACCCGCTCGAGCCCGTCGATCTCGCCACACGCCCGCAGCAGCTTCCCGAACGCCAGCCGGTCGCCGAACTCGACGCCATAGGAGTTGACGTTCTGGCCGAGCAGCGTCACCTCGAGGACACCCTCGCCGACCAGCGCCCGCACCTCGGCCAGCACGTCGCCGGGCCGTCGGTCCCGCTCCGTCCCGCGCAACGAGGGGACGATGCAGAACGTGCAGGTGTTGTTGCAGCCGACCGAGATCGACACCCAGCCGGCGTACGCCGACTCCCGTCGGGTGGGCAGCGTCGAGGGGAACACGTCGAGGGACTCGAGGATCTCGACCTGCGCCTCCTCGTTGTGCCGGGCCCTCTCGAGCAGCGCGGGTAGTGAGCCGATGTTGTGCGTGCCGAAGACCACGT
>JAVEDB010000126.1 GCA_030841185.1 Actinomycetota bacterium | reverse complement strand
TCACCTCCGGGTCCTTCCGGCCGGTGATCCCCGAGACGGAGAAGGGCGTGGAACCCCCCGGCGTACGCCGAGTGCTGCTCTGCTCCGGCAAGATCTACTGGGACCTGCTCGCCGAGCGGGCGAAGCGAGCCGGCAGCAACGGGGCCGAGGTCGCCATCGTCCGGGTCGAGCAGCTCGCACCTCTCCCGGGGACCGAGATCCTCGACGCGATCGCGCCCTACCCCGCAACCGCCGAGCTGGTCTGGGTGCAGGAGGAGCCGGCGAACCAGGGGCCGTGGCCGTTCGTGGCCATGAACCTGCCGCTGCACCTCGGCGGGCGTCAGCTCGCCTGCATCTCGCGGCCGCCGGCCGCATCGCCGGCGTCCGGGTCGCACCACACGCACGACGTCGAGCAGCGCGCCCTCGTCGAGCGCTCGTTCACCCTCTGAGGACCGCGTGTACTTCACCGATCGCGGGATCGAGGAGCTCGAGGCGCGCCGGGGTGAGGAGTCGGTCACCCTGGAATGGGTCGCGGCCCGGCTGCAGGAGTTCGTCGACCTGAACCCGGACGTCGAACCCGCCGTCGAGCGCTTCGCGACCTGGCTCGCCCGGCTCGACGACGACGACTGATCGCCGCGGGAAATCTCGAACTATTCGTGACGCGGACAAGCCGGTCCATCCTCAAGACGTCCCGTCGGCGGCGGTAGCGGCAGCGTGGGCTTGTCAGTCTGGCACTTGCCTCTCCTCATGCACTGGGACGCGGTACTTTCCGTGCGGCGCGAACATCCGCGTCAAAAGGGGAGAACATGAAGCGTACATACGTGCGTTGGTCCGCGATCGTCGTCGGATGCCTGGTGGCGGGGGCTGTACTGGTGCCGGGAGGGCAGGCGATCGCCGCCCAGATAACCCAGGTGTTCGTTTCAAACGATGCGGCCCACCCGGTACCGGTCGCGGGATCGGTGAGCGTGAGCAACCTTCCTGCGACCCAGGCCGTCAGCGGTACCGTCAGCGTCGGCAGTCTGCCGGCCACAGTGACGGGCACGCCGCTGTCTGTCACACGCACCTTCCAGGTGAGCGACCAGAACTGCACGTCAGTCCTCGATGGAGCGCTGGATCTCTACACCGTGCCCGTAGGCAAGCGCCTGGTCCTCGACCACGTCAGCTTGAGTGCCCAGGTCCTCAGTAACGGCTACTCCCGCGCCTGGATCTCGGACGGGACGGCGAAATTCTTCATCCCGATCGAGTCTCCGACGTTTGACACCGGGACCGGTGGTGTGGGATTCGGCTACGCAACGGGCGTCGACAGCCCGAATGCCGTGATCGCCGCAGGTGACACGCTGTCGGTGCACATGGTTCAGACATGGCGCAACGGCACAAACAACCTTTGCTCGGTCACCCACATGATCACCATCACGGGTCGACTCGTGGACTGACCGACCCACGTACCCGCCACCTCACCCCTGTGGAAATTGCAGACGCGATACATCTTGACTTCTGCAACTCGCGATATATCGTCTCCTTCAAATCACAACGCGATACATCGCAAGCAAGGGAGCAGATCATGGAACAGTGGCGCATCGAGGAGCCCACGTCGCTCGACCTCGAGGGTGTTCAGCGGCTGAACGTCCGGCTCGTCGCGGGAAGCGTGGACGTGGTCGGCCGATCGGACGGGGACGCCGGCGAGGCGCACGTGGGGGTCACCGACGTCAAAGGGCCGCTGATCGTGACGCTCGAGAACGGCACCCTGACGATCACCCACGAACGGTTGACGTGGGGCGGGCTGCTCGACTGGGTGGACCGCCGCCAGGCCTGCGCCATCGTCTCGATCGCGGTCGAGCAGAGCTGCCCCGTCGAGCTCGGCGTGGTCTCCGCCGACGCCGTGGTCTCGGGCATCGACGCCGAGCGGACGACCGTGAAGAGCGTGTCCGGCGACCTGACCCTCGACGGCGTGCGCTCCGACATCTCGGCGCAGACCGTGAGCGGTGACCTCGAGAGCCGACACCTCACCGGCGCCCTCCGCTTCACCACGGTCTCGGGCGACCTGACGGTCGTGGACGGCTCCAGCGGCAGCGTGCGCGCAGAGACGGTGTCGGGTCAGGTCACCCTCGACCTCGATCTGCCCTCCGGCGGCCGGATCGACCTGAGCAGCGTGTCCGGCGACATGACCGTGCGGCTGCCCGACGGCGTCGGGCTCGGCGTCGACGTGACGACGATGAGCGGCCGGCTCGACAGCGCGTTCGACGGCGTCGAGCGCGAGAAGAAGCCCGGCCGGAACAGCCTGCGCGGGCAGTTGGGGACGGGCGAGGGCCGCTTGCGCGCCAAGACCGTCTCCGGGGACGTGACACTGCTGCGACGGGACCCCGCGTGACCCCCGTCTTCGGGCACGGCCGGCTGCGCCTCTACCTGCTGAAGCTGCTGGCCGAGAGCCCGCGTCACGGCTACGACGTCATCCGCGACCTCGAGGACCGGTTCCTCGGGCTGTACGCGCCGAGCGCCGGGACGGTCTACCCGCGGCTGTCCCGCCTGGAGGTCGAGGGCCTGGTGACCCATGCCGAGGAGGAGGGCCGCAAGGTCTACCGGATCACCGATGCCGGGCGAGCCGAGCTGGCGGCACGGCAGGGCGAGCTCGACGACATCGAGGAAGGCATCGTCGAGTCGGTGCGCGACCTGGGCAGCGAGATCCGCTCCGAGGTCCGCGGCTCGGTCCGCGACCTGCGTGACGAGCTGAAGTCGGCCGCCCGCGACATGCGCCGCGAACGACGGCACGAGGGCCGGTCGGACCGGGCCGGCTCGGGCGCACGCCACGATCCGGGACGACGCGAGGTCGAGCACCTGGTGGACTGGTTCCGCGCGGAGGTCCGCGATGTCGCCCGCCGCAGCACGCCGACATCAGAGGAGATCGCCGCGCTGAAGGCAGTCGTCGAGGTGGCTCTGGACGAGGTACGCCGGGTACTGGCCGGCGCCGACCGCCGCAGCTGATCAGTCGGCGCCGCCCGGTCCTACCAACAGGGCGGCGCCGTCCTCGAGCAGCCAGCCGTACACGCCCTCGTCCCACGCATCGCGCTCGGTGGCATCGGCCGTGAGCAGCGCCCGGCGATAGGTGTCGGCCCGCCCCACCACGCCGACCCGGCAGGCGAGCGCCGCAGCTCGCTCGAGTGACCTGCGGTCGTGTTCGCCGGTCCACGCCTCCAGGTAGGCGTCGCGGAGCCGCACCAGCTCCGCGGATCCGGGTGCCAGGCCGTGCAGGTGCGCCACGACTCGCAGCGCGACAAGCAGCGACGCGAACGGGTGGCCGACGCTGGAGTCACCCCAGTCGAAGACGCGGTAGTAAGGCGACCCGTCCGCCGGGACGAACACGTTCCCGTCATGGAGGTCGTCGTGCTGCAGCGACGGCGCGACACCGATCGCATCCAGCTCGGCGCACCACTCGGCGTACTGCTTGCTTTGTGCCTGCAGGGCGGACAGCTGGTCGCGGGTCATCCCGACGTCCTGTCCGAGGCGCAGGCCCGGCTCGTCGGCGAGCAGCGCCGCGCGCCGTTCCGGAAGGACGGCCGGTCGCAGGTCGGGCACGCCAAGGGACAGCAACGAAGTGGCCCGGTCGGCGAGCAGGCGCTGCAGCTCGGCGTACTGCACGAGGATGTCCTCCCAGTGGGCCAGGTCGGTGTGCCCCGCGGACGCCTCGCGCAGTGTCGCCCCGCCGTCGGGCAGCAGCAGCCACGCGCGTTCGATGTCGTAGGCGATGGGGACCAGCGATCGCTCCGGCAGCCACCGGCCGAGGGCAGCGACCAACGCAACTTCGTACGCCGTGCCGGGCCCGGCCGCCTTGCACCACACCGGCGCGGACGCGGTCGGCACGGTGAACACCGTCGACCACGGCCGCACCCGGCTCTGGTCGATCTGCCCGCACGGCGTGATGCCGTTGTCCGCGAGCCGGTCGCGGATCCACCCGCCGATCTCGGACTGGAACGCAGGGTCGAGCCAGCGCTGGGCCGACACGTCAACCCGCCGCGGTCAGCACAACCTTGCCGAAGACGTCGCCAGCAGCCAGCCGCGCGAGCCCGTCCCGAGCCTCCGACAGCGGCAGCGTCGCGTCGATGAGGGGGCGGACTCCGGTCTGCACGCAGAACGCCACCAGGCGCTCGAGCTCGTCGCGGGTGCCCATCGTCGACCCGACGATGCGCAGCTGGAGGAAGAACATCCGGCGGAGGTCGGTAGTGGCCTGGGCGCCGCCCGTCGCACCGGAGACCACAATCGTCCCGCCCTGCTTCAGGCACTTCAGGCTGTGCTCCCACGTCGCGGCGCCGACCGTCTCCATCACCGCGTCGACGCGGTCCGGCAGCCGAGCACCGGACTCGAAGGCCTCCTCGGCGCCGAGCTCGACGGCCCGGGCCCGCTTGTGCTCGTCCCGGCTGGTGACCCACATGCGGTAGCCCGCCGCCTTGCCCAGCGTCACGAGCGCGGTGGACACGCCGCCACCGGCACCTTGCACGAGAACCGTTGCGCCGGGCTGCACCCCCGACTGGGTGAAGAGCATGCGGTAGGCCGTGAGCCAGGCCGTCGGCAGACAGGCCGCTTCCTCCCAGCTCAGTGAGTCGGGCTTGGGGACCAGGTTGCGGCGCGGAACGGTGACCTTCTCCGCAAAGGTGCCGTCGTAGCGCTCCGAGAGCAGCGACCGATGCGGATCCAGCGTCTCGTCGCCCCGGTAGTTCTCGTCGCTCACCACGGCATGGACGATGACCTCGTTGCCCTCGTCGTCGACGCCGGCGGCATCGCAGCCGAGGATCATCGGCAGCTGCTCCTCGCGCAGCCCCACGCCGCGCAGGCTCCACAGGTCGTGGTGGTTCAGCGCGGCCGCGCGCACCGTGACCGTCACCCAGCCGGGGCGGCTCTCGGGCTCGGGCCGGTCACCGACCTCCAGTCCCGCGAGCGGGTCGTCGGGATCGAAGCGGACGGCGGCGGCGGCGAGCATGCGGTGACCCTAGCTGCGGGCCACGCCGTCGCGTCGCGCGGCGGCCGCGACGGCCTGCGCCACCGCGGGTGCCACCCGGGGGTCGAACGGGCTCGGCACGATGCACTGCTCGGTGAGCTCCCCCGCGACGACGGCCGCAAGGGCCTCGGCCGCCGCGAGCTTCATCCCCTCCGTGATCGAGGAGGCGCGCACGTCGAGCGCGCCCCGGAAGACGCCGGGGAAGGCCAGCACGTTGTTGATCTGGTTCGGGAAGTCGCTGCGACCGGTCGCCACCACGCGGGCGTATCGCAGGGCGACCTCGGGGTGGATCTCCGGAGTCGGGTTGGCCAACGCGAACACGATCGACTCGGGAGCCATCGCTGCCACTGCCTCCTCCGGCACGACACCACCGGACACGCCGATGAAGACGTCGGCACCGCCCAGCGCGTCGACGAGGGTGCCCGTGTGGCCACCGACGTTCGTGCTCCCGGCGAGCAGCTGCTTGGTCTCGGTGAGATCACCCCGGCCGTGCCACAGGACGCCCTTGCTGTCGGCAACCGTGATGTCCCCGACACCGGCCCGCTGCAGGATCCCGGTGACAGCGACGCCTGCGGCGCCGGCGCCCGACACCACCACCCGCAGGTCGGCCAGGGTCCGCATGGTCAGTTTCGCGGCGTTCCGCAACGCGGCGAGGACGACGATCGCGGTGCCGTGCTGGTCGTCATGGAACACGGGGATGTCGAGCCGCTCCTGCAGCTGGCGCTCCACCTCGAAGCAGCGCGGTGCCGAGATGTCCTCGAGGTTGATGCCGCCGAAGCCGGGCGCGAGTCGCACGACTGTCTCCACGAGCTCGTCGACATCGGTGCAGTCGAGGCAGATCGGGACGGCGTCGACCCCGCCGAAACGCTTGAAGAGCACCGCCTTGCCCTCCATCACGGGCAGCGCCGCTGCGGGGCCGATGTCACCGAGACCGAGCACCGCCGTTCCGTCGGTCACCACCGCGACGACGTTGGCCTTCCACGTGAAGTCGTTCACCAGGGATGGGTCGGCCGCGATCGCTGAGCAGACGAGCGCCACACCCGGGGTGTAGGCGAGCGACAGGTCGTCGCGGTCCTCCAGCGGGACGGTGGCAGCGACGGCGAGCTTGCCGCGGCGATGCAGGGCGAACACTGGATCGTCGGTTGTCACGACGGCGAGCCTTGCACACGCCCCGATCAGGCCGAGGGCCCGTCTTACCCCGCGAGCGCGGTTGGCCACCGCTCTGCTGCGGCGGACAGCCGGGCCGCGTCGAGGTTCGTATCCAACGGCAACGTCATGCAGCGGATGGAGCCACCACCTTTGTGCAGCTCGCTCACGTCGACCAGCTCGACGTCGAAGCCCCAGGCCTCCAGCGCCCGAACGACCCGGGTGGGCGCGCCCGAGGGCATGACGACAACGTTGCCGACCACCACCGAGTTGGCGCAGAACGTGAAGGCCTCCTGCTCGGTGATGACGAGCGGGTCGGGCACGAGGGCCTGCACCGTGCGCCAGCCTTCGGCGTCCCACGCAGACGGCGCGACGATCGCTCTGGTCTCGTCGAGCGGGCAGAAGCTGAGGTCGAGGTGGTAGAGCGCGGGGTGCACGATCGCAACGCTCGCGACCCGGACCCCGAACGTCTCAGCCAGCACGTCGTGGGTGGCGAGATCGGTGCGCGGGCCTGCTGCCACGAGGAGCGAGTCGCCCACGAGGAAGGCATCACCGGCCTCGAAGGACCCGACTCGGGCGTCGGCGATGCGGCTGGTGCGAAAGCCGAGCTCGCCGAACCACCACTCGGCCGCCTCCGCCTCGGGGCGGCGCTGCTCGTACCGGAAGTTGGTCAGCGCGACATGGTCGCCGTCCACGATCCCGTAGTTCATCGCGTAGACCATGTCGGGCGTCTCAGGGTTCTGCCGGATCCGCTCTACGGTCGCGCCGGCGCGCTCGATGGCCTCCACCAGGCCGTCCCACTGCGCCAGGACCAGGTCATGGTCGACAGGGGACGTGGTGTCCATCCACGGGTTGATGGCGTAGTCCACCCGGAAGTGCTCGGGGCGGCACATGAGGTAGTGCCGGCCCCACGAGAGCGGTCGGTCCTCAGCCATGGTTCGTGATCCCATCTCGTCAGATTGTCCGACAATAATTGTCGGACAACCAGATTGTGAGCCCTCCCTTCGCTACTGTCAAGGGCATGGCCGACGTGCCCGTGATCGACCGGACGAGCACGACCCTGCGGGTGGCAGAGGCGCTGCGCACGATGCTGTTCGCCGGTGACCTGCACCCGGGCGAGCCGCTGCGCGAAGTGAGCCTCGCGGAGTCCTTCGGGGTGGCCCGCTCGACCGTGCGCGAGGCCTTCCAGGTGCTCGCGACGGAGGGCCTCGTCACCCGGTACCCGAACCGCGGCGTGGCCGTGACCGCCCTGTCCGCCGACGACCTCGACGAGATCTTCGGAGCCCGCCTGGTCCTCGAGAGCGCCGGCGTCCGGGCCGGGACCTCCGGATCGGACCTCAAGCCCGTCGTCGAGGCACTCGCGGTCTATGCCGAGGCGGTGGACTCCCCCGGTGCCGACGGGCAGGCAGAGTCGACGCGGGCGCACCTGGAGTTCCACAACTCCCTCGTCGCGCTGCTGGGAAACGCGCGGCTGCTCGCCAGTGCCCATGCGCTCACGGCCGACCTCCGCCTCGGACTCGCATCGGTGGAGCGGGTACGGCGCAACGCGCGCGACCAGGTCGCCGACCATCGCAAGCTGCTGCGGCTCGTCCGCGCCGGCGACGAGCGAGGCGCCGTCGCCGAGCTGGAACGCCACCTGGCGGCCGCGAAGACCTCAGTGGCGGCCCGAGTTGTCGGCGGCTGAGTCGCGGGAACTAGCCGGGTGACGCGGGCCGCCGGCGAAGCGGCCAGTAACGAAACAGCACCATCGCGACGAGCTGGTCCCCAGGTACGGCCCCGACCTGCCACGAGTCCACGCCCTCCGCGGGGTTGTCCCGCTCGACCCACCAGCCGGCCCCGTCCTGGAAGGCGATCCGCTTCACGGCGAGCGGGCCGCCCGGAAGGCGCAGCACGGCCAGCCGGCCGACCCGGGGCGTCCCCCCGTAGCGCACGACCAGATAGTCCCCGTCGTACAGCGTCGGCTGCATGGAACGCCCGCGCACCACGACCCGCCCCAGGCCGACCACTGGCAACGGCATGGATTCGCACCTCCGGATCGCCACGCGTACCGCCCCCGAGCAGGGGTAGTGAGCGGGAGTAGTGTCGAACGAAACCCAGGGACAGGAAGGGACTTTCATGCACGTCAAGGCGCGGCTGTTGACCCCGAGGACCACGGTCTCCGCCCACTGCGACCTGCCTTGCGGGGTCTACGACCCGGCCCAGGCGCGCATCGAGGCCGAGTCCGTGAAGATGATCTGCCAGAAGTACGCGGAGAACACCGACGAGGCGTTCCGGACCCGGGCGATCCTCATCAAGGAGCAGCGGGCCGAGCTCGTCAAGCACCACCTCTGGGTGCTGTGGACCGACTACTTCAAGCCCCCGCACTTCGAGAAGTACCCCGAGCTGCACCAGCTGTTCAACGAGGCCACCAAGCTGGCCGGTGCGACCGGCGCCAAGGGCTCGGTCGACGTGGACGTCGCGCAGCAGCTGCTCGACAAGATCGCCCAGATCGACAAGATCTTCTGGGAGACCAAGCAGGCCTAGCTGTCAGCGTCGCGGGGCGGCCGAGACCTCGAGCCGGTAGCCGTGCCCGCGCAGCGTCGTGATCGGGGGCAGCACGGCCGGCGGGTCCAGACGCGCGGCCGCGTCGGAGAGCCGGCGGCGCAGTGATGCCATGTGCACGTCGAGGGTTTTCGTGGAGCCGAACCAGTTCGTGTCCCAGACGTCGGCCATCAGGGTCTCCCTGCTCACCGCGTGACCGGCGTCCGCGGCGAGCCGGGCGAGCAGATCGAACTCCTTGCCCCTCAGTCGCACCTCGGTGCCACGGATCTCGCAGCGCCGCGCGTCGAACTCGATGCGCAGGTCGCTGGACTGGAACACCGTCTGCTGCGCCGCGCCCTTCCCGGAGGCCCGACGCAAGTGAGCACGGACCCGCGCGAGCAGCTCGGTCAACCCGAAGGGCTTGGTGAGGTAGTCGTCGGCTCCGGCCTCGAGCCCGACGATGACGTCCATCTCCTCGCGCCGCGCGGTCAGCATCACGAGGACGCAGTCGGGCTCTCGCATCCGGATCTCCCGGCACACATGCAACCCGTCGGTGTCCGGCAGGCCCAGGTCGA
This sequence comes from Actinomycetota bacterium, assembly GCA_030841185.1. GTDB lineage: Bacteria > Actinomycetota > Actinomycetes > JACCUZ01 > JACCUZ01 > JAVEDB01. The sequence goes on along the minus strand of JAVEDB010000126.1, from coordinate 19,918 downwards.
GCAGCACGAGCTCGAAGCTGTGCCGGTCCACCAGGTCGAGCGCGGCGGCGCCCGTTCTCGCCCAGTCGACCGTGTGACCGTTGGCGCGCAACGCCGACTCGATGAGCGTCCCGATCTGCTGGTCGTCCTCCACGACGAGCAGGCGTGACATGCATGCAGCCTACGTTGCGATACTCCACTCGCAGCCGACGGCAGGACTGAGGAGGGACGATGCGGCAGGCCATCACGCGGGTGGCTCTGATCACCGCGGTCCTCGCCGTGATCGTCTTCGGTGTTCCGCTCGCCTACGTGATGAACCGGCTCCTTCTCGGCGAGGAGCAGACCGAGCTCGAACGCCTGGCACTGCGCGCCGCCGTTTCGGTGCCCTCGGGCGTTGCCGCCGGCCATGGCGGGCTCCGGCTCCCGACAGCCGAACCGGCCGTGCGGCTGGGCGTGTACGACGTGACGGGGCGTCTCGTGGCGGGTCGCGGCCCGGTCCGTGCCGACACGGACGTACGCCGTGCGCTCGGCGGCACCGTGTCCGATCACGGAACCGGTAGTGATCTCGTCGTTGCGGTGCCGGCGTCGGACAACGAGCGAGTCTTCGCCGTCGTGCGGGCATCCTCACCGCGAGCCGCCATCGCCGCCCGCAGCCGCGGCGTGTGGGCAGGCATGGCCGGTCTCGCCTTGTTGGCGTTCGCCAGCGCTGCCGGCCTCGCGGTCCTTCAGGCCCGTCGCCTGGCGCGTCCCATCGAGCGGCTCAAGGCGGTCGCCGAGGAGCTGGGAGGCGGCAACTTCAGTGCCCGCGCCCTGCCGAGCGGGATCCAGGAGATCGACCGCGCGTCTGGTGCACTGAACAAGACCGCCGAGCGGCTCGGCGACCTGGTGTCGCGCGAGCGAGCCTTCGCCGCCAACGCCTCGCACCAGCTCCGCACCCCCCTGACGGGCCTGCGGCTCACTCTCGACACGGCGCTGACCACTTCGGGCGCCGACCTGGAGCTGGCCGCCAGGTCCGCGATCCGGTCCGTCGACGCGCTGTCCCGCACCATCGACGACGTCTTGTCGGTCACCAGGTTGGGGTCGGAGCCGTCGGCGGCACTCGACGTGAACGCGGTGCTGGCTGACGTCGAACGCCGCTGGCAGGGACTGCTGGCCGCCGACGATCGGCCACTTCGCGTCCGACTCCTGCAGCCACCGCTGGCGAGGGCCTCCGAGGCCGCCGTACGCCAGATCGTGGACGTTCTCATCGACAACGCCTACCGGCACGGAGCCGGTGCCGTCGTCATCACCGCCCGAGAGGCCAGCGACGCGGTCGCGATCGACGTGCAGGACGAGGGCAGCACGATCGGGCTCGAGCTGCTGACCGACGGTCCCCTGCCTGTCCAGTGGTCGACCGAGCCGCATCTCGGGCTGGCACTGGCGCGGCGACTCGCCGAGGCGGAGGGCGGGCGGCTCGTGCACGCCCGCACGGAGGGACGCACCCGGTTCACCCTGCTGTTGCCCGCCGCGAGGACGAGCGAAGGGCCCTGATCGTCAGCGTCCGGCCAACGACCGGCGGGTCCGACGGGAGAGCTGCTCGAACAGCTCCTGCACCGGCCCGCGCGGCCGGTCGGCGCCCGCCCGGGCAGCCTGGACCCGCTCGGTCCGCAGTCGTTCGGCGTACGGCGGGGACGGCAGCGCGCCGAGGGGACCGACCACGTGCTCGAGGAGGTGGTCGGCGAGGCTGATGTTGCGAGCCAGGGCCGGGCCGTGCAGGTACGTCGCGGTGATGCCGCCCTGTCGCGCGCCGTCCGTGCCATCACCGTTCCCGATGCCCTGCTCGATGGTGGCGAGTGGCACGGCTTCCGGCCCGAGCACCGTTCCGGACGCATGGTTCTCATAGCCGGTCAGCTCGGCCACCCCCAGGTCGGTGACCGGCCGGGTCAGCAACTCGCCGACCGCGCGTGTCGGCAGCCGGTAGCTGTCCGCGTCGAGCAGCCCGAGACCCGAGACGGTCCGGCTCCCCGCAGGAAAGCAGCGACCCAACAGCTGGAACCCGGCACACACCGCCAGCACCGCGGCACCTCCCTCCACGCCACGACGCAGACCACCGTCCTGGCGCAACGCGTCAACGGCGCCGGCCTGCCCGGCGTCGTCGGAGCCCCCCAGCAGATAGATGTCCCCGCTCGCGGGAACCGGTGCGTACGGCTCGATGACACGCAGGTCGACGGTCAGGCCGTGCTGGCGGGCCCGCGCCACGAGCACCGTCGCGTTGCCGGAGTCGCCGTAGGTGCCGAGAACCGCGGGGTAGACGGCGACGACCATCAACGCGGAGTCACCGTTGCGCATGACGCCTCATGTCCTGGAAGGCCGTGTAGGTGAGTGCGCAGTCCAGGGTGGTGACACTCGACGGCAACCGGGCCAGGTCGGCGACCAGATCCTCGACCATCGTCACCGCCACGCCGGCATGCTGCAGGCGTACCGCCAGGTCCGCGCGCCTGTCGCCGACGGCCAACACCTGCCGCCCGCGCAGCCGCTCGAACGGCACATCCCACAACCACGAGGTGTCGCGGCCATCGGCCGCGCGTGCGTTGACACCGATGAGCACCGGGCCGAGTGAGTCATCGAGGATGTCCAGGGTCTCGCGCCAGCCGGCCGGGTTCTTGGCCAGCAGCAGGCGCAGTCGACGACCGGCCACGGGCACCGTCTGGTAGCGGCCACTCACGGACGAGAGTCCATCGATCCGGGGCAACGCGGCTTCCGGGGTGATTCCCAGAGATCTGGCGGCAGCCAGCGCGACGACGGCATTGGCCCGGTTCGCCCGGCCCGGAAGAAGCAGGTCGAGGGGTGTCTCCGTGCCGTCGGCGACAACCATCCGGTCACCGTCAAGAGCGACATCCGGCGCCGGCCTCCTCAACGGGCAGGAGGTGCACCACCAGTCCGTCTCAGTTCGCTCCAGCAGTTCGTTGCACGCCGGGCAGAGGACCGTGTCGAGCGTCCACGGTTGTCCAACAGCCACCCACAGCTTCCTGGGGGCGCCCGACGCGGCCCACGTTGTCATCGGGTCGTCCGCGTTCGCCACGACGAGGCAGCCCTCGGAGAGCTCGGCAGCCATGTCTCGCCAGTCCGACGCGACCTGGCGCACCTCGCTGGTCCGGTCGAGCTGGTCGCGGCTGAGATTGAGCAGCAGGATCATCGTCGGGGCTACGGCTCGGCTGACCGCCCGCACGTGTCCCTCGTCGACCTCCAGCACGGCAGCGCGAGCGCTCGAGTCCGCCGCGAGCGCGACGACGAGAGAAGGCGGCAGGTTGGCACCGCTGGAGTTGCTCGCGACGCGCTGCTCGGAGGACAAGGCAGCGGTAAGCATCCGGGTCGTCGTGGTCTTGCCGTTGGTGCCCGTGACCAGCACCACCGACCGGCCGACGGCAACCTGTGCCAGCAACGCAGGTTCGACGGTAAGCGCAGCCACCCCGCCGATCGTGGTTCCGTCGCCGAGCCGCAGTCCGCGGGACAGCAGGTTGACCATGCGACCGGCATCGACAGCGGCCCGCGCCCGCAACGGCAGTCGCCCTTCGGCGACCCCGACGTCGACACGGTAAAGGCCCATGCTCGACGCTAGGCAGGGTCAGGTGCGACGTCCCTCAGCGCACGGCAAGACAGCAGCAAAATCGCCGAAATCCCGTGAGCGGCCAAGGTGCTCGTGCGCCAATCTGTCGCCACCTGCTCACGCACCGTGCTTTCAATCCGCACATCGGTGTGTTCTCTCTCACACTTCCCTCGATTTCCTCCGATCCTGTCTGGCGGATGTCGACCATGCCTCAGACTTGCCCAGGCACAGCAGCTTGTGCCAGTCCCTGCCGACTTGGCAGGGCGGCCCGCGCGTACGCCGAGTCCTGCCAGCGCGCGGGTGTCCCCGACGAACTCGTCGACGCGGCAGGAGCGGGGAAGCCAGCACGGCGGGCGCACCGGTCACGACCGGAGCGTCCTAGGGGTGAAGCCACGATGTGTGGCAGGGCGATCTCTTTCGGTGCCCTAACCCGACAGGTGACTCTTCGCAGGCGGTCCCGAAGGAACCCACTTCATGACCTCAACGTCATCTGTTCGCGCTCGCCTGCTCGTGATCATTCCGATGATCCTGGCTTTGGCGGGCACCTTGTTCACAGCGTCTGTCGCGAGCCCCTCGCTTCCGCGGGCCTCGGCCACAGTGACGGCAGTCACCGGTGACCACGCAGCAGACTGGGCCCAGACTCGGCGCGGCTCCTGGTACCGCTACGGCGCCGTCGGCCCCACCAGGTTCGACTGCTCTGGCCTGACCAAGTGGTCGTACGCGCGGGTGGGGAAGTATCTGCCCCACTCCTCCGCTGGCCAGGTGCGCTACGCCTCCGGCGTGAGCCGCGCCAGCGCTCGACGGGGGGACCTGGTGTTCTTCTACAGCTCCAGCGGCGTCTACCACGTGGGCATCTACGCCGGTAGCGGGTACGTCTGGCACGCTCCGCACACCGGCACGGTCGTGCGGCTCGACCGCATCTGGACGAGCCGGGTCTTCTTCGGGCGAGTGCGTTAAGGAGATCCGAACGTTGTGAGCGTCCTGGTCGTCACGGGCACCGGGACCGGGGTCGGCAAGACCGTGGTCACCGCGGCGGTCGCGGCACTTGCCGTCGCGCGCGGAACCGACGTCGCTGTGGTCAAGCCGGCACAGACCGGTGTGGCCGCCGGCGAGCCGGGCGACCTGGACGAGGTACGACGGTTGGCGGGCGTGCTCGAACTCCACGAGCACGCCCGCTTTCCGAATCCGCTGTCGCCCGCCGCCGCCGCCCGTGAGTGCGGTGCAGCACCGGTCGACCTGCACCGGTCCGCGAAGCAGGTGCGCGATCTCGCGACCCGGCGACGGCTGGTCCTGGTGGAGGGCGCCGGTGGGTTGCTGGTCCGGTACGACGAGGACGGGGCCACCATCGCCGACCTCGCGCACGACCTGGACGCACCCCTGCTCGTCGTCGTCGACCCGCGGCTCGGGACCCTCAACCACACAGCACTGACGTTGGAGGCGATGGCGCACCGAGGGCTCGAGCTGGCCGGCCTGGTCGTCGGCGCCTGGCCCGCGGACCCGGACCTGGCCTGCCGCAGCAACATCCGCGACCTGGAGACCCTCGCCGCCCGGCCATTGGTCGGAGCCATGCCCGCGGGCGCCGCCCAGCTGCCGGTCACCACGTTCCTGGTCGCGGCGCGGGCCGGCCTGGGCCCGACACTCGGCGGGTCCTTCGATGCGGCAGACTTCCGCCGTGTCCACCAGCGCTGAGGCGACGACCACCGTCCTGCACGCAGCCCGGGAGCACGTCCTGGAGCGTGGCCTCCCGCTCTCCCAGGACCAGGTCCTGCAGGTCCTGCGACTCGCCGACGAGGCCGTGCCGGACCTTCTCGAGCTGGCTCACGAGGTGCGCTTGCGCTGGTGCGGGCCCGAGGTCGAGGTCGAGGGCATCGTCTCGGTCAAGACCGGCGGCTGCCCCGAGGACTGCCACTTCTGCTCCCAGTCCGGCCTGTTCCAGTCCCCCGTGCGCGCCGCCTGGCTCGACATCCCGTCACTCGTGCAGGCAGCGCAGGAGACCGCGGCGACGGGAGCGACCGAGTTCTGCATCGTGGCGGCCGTCCGTGGCCCGGACCGGAGACTGATGGACCAGATGCGGGCCGGCATCGCGGCCATCAAGGCGGCGGTCGACATCAATGTGGCCGCGTCGCTCGGCATGCTGACCGAGGAGCAGGTTCGCGAGCTCGCGGACATGGGGATCCACCGCTACAACCACAACCTCGAGACGGCGCGCTCCTACTTCCAGGACGTCGTGAGCACGCACACCTGGGAAGAGCGCTGGTCGACGCTGACGATGGTGCGCGACGCCGGCATGGAGGTGTGCTGCGGCGGCATCGTCGGGATGGGCGAGTCGCTCGAGCAGCGTGCGGAGTTCGCCGCCCAGCTCGGCGAGCTCGGCCCGGACGAGGTGCCGCTGAACTTCCTCAACCCCCGGCCGGGGACGCCGTTCGGGCACCTGCCGGTGATGGACGGCAAGGACGCGCTGCGCACCATCGGCGCCTTCCGGCTGGCCCTGCCGCGAACGATCCTGCGGTTCGCGGGCGGCCGGGAGGTGACCCTCGGTGACCTGGGGACCCGCGACGGCATGCGTGGCGGCGTCAACGCGGTCATCGTCGGTAACTACCTGACCACGCTGGGCCGATCACCGGACGAGGACATCGCCCTGCTCGGCGAGCTCGGTATGCCCATCAAGGCGCTGTCGCAGACACTCTGACGCCGCCCCGGTCTATTCAAACCGGCACGAACTGGGTAGCCTCCGGCCGTTCAGATCCCCTGCCGAGGGAGAACGCCGTGGCCGTGTACGAACCCGCCGACCGGTCCGTGGGGGACGGCACCAGCCGCGCCGCCCGCTCCGACCACAGTCACTGGAACTGGCTGTTGGTCGTCCCGCTCCTGCTCACGTTGTACCCCCCGCTGTACAACCACAAGACGCCGAAGCTCTTCGACATCCCGTTCTTCTATTGGTTCCAGATGCTCGTGATCGTGGTGAGCGTCACGGTGACGTTGCTCGTCTACCGGAAGTCGAGGATCTGACATGTTCGACAACGTCAACGGCGTCGAGCTCACCATCTTCGTCATCCTCTTCGTGGTCGTCAGTGCGCTCGGCTTCGTGGCGGCCCGCTGGCGCCGGGCCGACGACCTGCAGCACCTCGACGAGTGGGGCCTTGGCGGGCGCAACTTCGGCGCCTGGATCACCTGGTTCCTGCTCGGCGGCGACCTCTACACGGCGTACACGTTCGTCGCCGTTCCCGCGCTCGTGTTCGGTGTCGGAGCGCTCGGGTTCTTCGCCGTGCCGTACACGATCATCGTCTACCCGCTGGTGTTCCTCGTGCTGATCCGGCTCTGGTCGGTCTCGCACATCCACGGCTTCGTCACACCGGCCGACTTCGTCCGCGCCCGGCACGGGTCGTCGACGCTCGCCCTGCTCGTCGCCATCACGGGCATTGTCGCGACCATGCCGTACATCGCGTTGCAGCTCGTCGGCATCGAGGCGGTGCTGAAGGCGATGGGGGTCACCGGCCACGTGCCGCTCATCGTGGCCTTCGCCATCCTGGCGGCCTACACCTACAACTCGGGCCTGCGCGCCCCGGCACTGATCGCGTTCGTCAAGGACACGCTCATCTACGTCGTCATCATCGTCGCGGTCATCGTCATCCCCTACAAGCTCGGCGGCTGGGGCGAGATCTTCGGTGCAGCCGAGACCAAGTTCACGAAGTCTGCGAACCCCAACGACGGCGTCTTGCTGGGCGGGCCGGCGCAGCTCCAGTACGCCACGCTCGCGCTGGGGTCCGCGCTGGCGCTGTTCCTGTACCCGCACTCGGTGACGGCGGTGCTCGCGTCCCGCGACCGCAACGTCATCAAGCGCAACATGGCAGCGCTGCCGGCGTACAGCTTCATCCTCGGGCTGCTCGCCCTGCTCGGTTTCATGGCGATCAAGGCGGGCGTCGCGCCGATCGGTTCGAACAAGGCGACCGGCGCGCCCGGCGACGCCAACACGATCGTGCCGCTGCTCTTCGACAAGATGTTCCCCGACTGGTTCGCCGGTATCGCCTTTGCCGCCATCGGGATCGGCGCCCTCGTCCCTGCGGCCATCATGTCGATCGCTGCGGCCAACCTGTGGACGCGCAACATCTACAAGGAGTACATCAACCGCGACGCCACCCCGAAGCAGGAGGCGATGAGCAGCAAGATCGCCTCGCTGGTCGTCAAGGTGGGCGCCCTGGTCGCGATCATCGCGCTGGACCCACAGTTCTCCATCGACCTGCAGCTCATCGGCGGCGTCATCATCCTGCAGACGTTGCCCGCCGTGGCCATCGGTCTCTACACCCGGTGGTTCCACCGCTGGGCGTTGATAGCCGGCTGGGCCGCGGGCATGCTCGTCGCGTTCATCACGCTGTACCAGATCCCGCAGAAGAAGTTCGGGCCTGGCGGCGCGATCACCATCGTGAAGGCGCACTTCGGCGGCAATGGGTACCCGCTGTCCAAGTTCGGCTTCGACACGAAGGCGACCATCTACGCGGGCATCGTGGCCATCCTCGCCAACCTGATCGTGTGCGCCGTCGGGACCCTGATCCTGCGGGCAGCCAAGGTCCCCGACGGGGTGGACGCGACCTCACCGACGGAGTACTTCGCGGACCAGGACGACCCTCGGCTGCGCGACCTACCCGCGGTGGTGCACTGACCCCGATCGGCTAGGTTGCCGGGCCATGGCGACCACACGCGAGGGGCACGGCGGTGAGCTGGCGGTAGCGGTTGCGCGGGCCCACGGCGTACAGACCATGTTCACGCTGTCCGGTGCGCACGTCTTCCCGATGTACGACGCGGCGGTGAAGGCCGACCCCCCGATGCGGCTGGTGGACGTGCGCCACGAGCAGACCGCCGTCTTCGCCGCCGAGGCGACCGCGAAGCTCACCCGCCAACCCGGACTGGCGGTCCTGACGGCCGGCCCAGGCGTCACCAACGGGATCAGTGCCGTCACCAGCGCGTGGTTCAACGGCTCGCCGATGCTGGTGGTCGGCGGCCGGGCACCGGCCTTCCGGTGGGGCACCGGCAGCCTTCAGGAGCTGGACCACCCGCCGCTGCTGGCGCCGGTCACCAAACACGCGGCCACCGTCGGGGACGTCAAGACCCTGGCCGATGACGTCGACCACGCCCTCTCGCTGGCGACCGCGCCGCACCGGGGCCCGGTGTTCCTCGACGTACCGATGGACCAGCTGTTCAGCCGCGCGGAGGTGGAGCTGCCGGCGGCCCCGCACCGCAGTCGCGTCGAGCCGGACCCCGACCGCGTCGCCGCGGTCTCCGGGCTGCTGGCACAGGCGCAGCGACCGGTGCTCGTCATCGGCTCGGACGTGTGGGCCGACGGCGCCGATCACGCTGCGCGCGAGCTGGCCGAGACGGCAGGCCTGCCCGTCATCACCAACGGGATGGGCCGGGGCATCCTGCCGGCCGGGCATCCCCAGCTGGTGACCCGTGCCCGCTCGGTCGCGTTCGGACAGGCCGACCTCGTCGTCGTTGCCGGCGCCCCGCTGGACTTCCGGCTCGGCTACGGGATCTTCGGCGGCAAGCAGGACGCCCCCGCGGCGCAGGTCGTGCACCTGGCCGACTCCCCCGGGCAGGTCGCGGCGCACGTCGACCTGGCCGGCGCTGTCAGCGGGGACCTTGCCCTCGTCCTCGCCGGGGTCCGCGAGGGCTGGGAGGCGCAGCGGCACCGCACCGCGGACACCGGATGGCTCCCGCTGCTGCAGGAGACCGCGGCGGCCGCCGCGGAGAAGGACCGGGAGACCCTCGAGAGCGACGCCGACCCGATCCACCCGGCGCGGATCTACGGCGAGCTGCGGGGCCGGCTGGCCGAGGACGCGGTGGTCATCGGGGACGGCGGCGACTTCGTCTCGTTCGCCGGGAAGTACGTCGAGCCGGCCAGGCCCGGGAGCTGGCTGGACCCCGGCCCGTACGGCTGCCTGGGCACCGGACTCGGCTATGCGATCGCGGCCCGCATCGCGCGGCCGTCCAGCCAGGTCGTGCTGCTGCTCGGCGACGGAGCGGCCGGCTTCTCCCTGATGGACGTCGACTCGCTGGTCCGGCACGGGCTGCCCGTCGTCATGGTCGTGGGGAACAACAGCGCGTGGGGGCTGGAGAAGCACCCGATGCGGTTCCTGTACGGCTACGACGTGGCTGCGGACCTACAACCACGGACCCGGTACGACGAGGTGGTGCAGGCTCTCGGCGGAGCCGGTGAGCTGGTGACCCGCCCGCAGGACATCGGGCCGGCTCTGGACCGCGCGTTCGCCTCAGGCGTCCCCTACCTCGTCAACGTCATGACGGACACCGAGGTCGCCTACCCGCGCACCACCACCGGCGTCTGATCAGGCCGGGCGGCGCCGGAAGGTCCGCCGGTAGGCCTGCGGGGTCGTCCCGACCCGTTTGAGGAAGTGGTGCCGGAGCACGGCGGCGCTGCCGAAACCGGCCAGGTCAGCGACGGAGTCGATCCCGTGGTCGCTGTCCTCGAGCAGCTGCTGGGCCAGCAGGACACGCTGGCCGGTGAGCCAGGAGTGTGGCGTGGTGCCCGTCTCGTCGCGGAACCGGCGGGCGAACGTCCGGGGAGACAGCAGCACCCGGGCGGCCAGGTCCTCGACGCTGATGTCCTGGTCGAGGTTGGCGAGCATCCAGCTGAGCAGGGGGGCCAACGTGTCGGCCTCGCAGGACGGCACCGGCGTCTCGACGTACTGCCGTTGTCCGCCCTCACGCTGCGGGGGGACGACCATCCGGCGTGCGATCGCGTTGGCGACCGCCACCCCGTCGGACTGCCGGATGATGTAGAGCCCGAGGTCGATCGCGGCCGCGCTACCGGCGCTGGTGAGGACCGCGCCGTCGTCGACGAACAACACGTCGGGGTTGACCAAGGCGTTCGGGAACCGGGTCTGCAGCTTGTCCGCGTGCCGCCAGTGCGTGGTGCACGGGCGGCCGTCGAGCAGCCCCGCGGCGCCCAGAACGAACGCGCCGGTGCAGACGCTGAGGACGCGGGCCCCGCGGTCCACGGCGCGGCGTAGCGCCTCGAGCAGCTCGGGCGGCGATTCGGACTCCGGGGAACCGGGCGGCGCCACAGCGATCAGGTCGGCGTGCTCGAGCGGCCCAAGGTCGTAAGGCACGTCGATGGTGAAGCCGATGTTGGTCCGGACCGGCCCCGGCTCGGCCGAGACGACGGAGAAGTCATAGACGGGCAGTCCGTCGTCACTCCGGTCGGTGCCGAACACCTCGCACAGGACCGCGAGCTCGAACGGCTCGACCCGGTTGTGGACCACGACCACCACGTTGCGCAGCATGGCGCCCAGTATGGCAGGAACTTGTGTATGACTGTCAATCCTGCCACTGGTGGCGGGATATTTGCGGGCGCATAGTTACTGCCATGACAACTCTCCTGATCCTCGTCGCCGCTCTGGTCGTCTTCAACGTGTACGCCCTCACCCGGGGCCTGCGCTCGGACCGCTCCCGGCGGCCGCCGCGCTCCCCCGGCGACTGGGGCACCCCGACGCTGCCGACCGGCCCGTTCGCGACCCGCTGAGGCGGCCCTAGCTAGCCTGCACCGGTGCTCATCCGACCGGCGCTGCCCGCCGAGCTGGACACCGTCGGCCGGCTGACCGTCGAGGCGTACACCGCCGACGGCCACCTCTCCGGCTCCGACGGCTACGTCACCGAGCTGAGGGACGCCGCGAGCCGCGCCGAGCTGGCGACCCTGCTCGTGGCCGTCGACGAGGCCGCTCCCGAGCCGCTGGGCACCGTGACGTTCGCCCTGGCAGGCACGGCGTACGCCGAGATCTCCGCACCCGGCGAGGCGGAGTTCCGGATGCTCGCCGTGGCGCCGGCCGCCCGGGGTCGCGGCGTCGGAGCCGCCCTGGTGCGAGCCTGCGTGGACCGGGCCGTGGCAACCGGTTCCAGCGCCCTCGCGCTGTGCAGCATGGCGTCCATGACGCCGGCCCACCGCATCTACGAGCGGTTGGGCTTCGTCCGGGCCCCTGACCGTGACTGGGAGCCGGAGCCCGGCATCCGGTTGGTGGCCTACCTACTGGCGCTGTAGGCGGGCCAGGAAGCGCTCGCGCTCGACGACCACCCGGGTGAGCTGGCCATGGCCGAGCACGGCGCCGGCCTCGTCCTCGGCCACGACCTCGAACCGCAGCAGCCGTCCGTCGACGTGCACGAGGTCCGCGGTGACGCGAACGGTCGCTCCCTCGGCGCTGGGGCGGCTGTGCTCGACCTGCACCCGGGTGCCGACCGTCGTCTCGCTCGCGGCGAGCGAGCTCTCGACCGCTGCGACACAGGCTGCTTCGAACCAGCCGAGCAGGCGCGGCGTCGCGAGCACGGCGAGGTCCCCGCTGCCGAGCGCACGGGCGGTGTCGTCGGCGCCCACGGTGCGGGTGAGCACCTCACGCAGCCCGCGGTCCACGGTCACAGTCACCTAGCCTACGGACGTGGCGCCCGGATTCTGTGATCAGTGCGGCGGCTCGCTCGAGGACGGCGACCACGACGCATGCGCGCGGCGCAGCGACCTCGAACCGCCGCGGTTCTGCTCGCAGTGCGCCCGCCGGATGGTGGTGCAGGTCGTGCCGCGCGGCTGGAGCGCGCGGTGCGTGGAGCACGGCGTACGCCGGTCCTGACCCGGGCAGGCGCCTGAGCGGTCAGGCGACGAGACCGAGGCGGCGCAGCTCGACGGTGAGGTCGTGCGGGTTCGTCGAGGCGGCCATCGCGGCGTCCAGGGTGATGACGCCGTCACGGATCAGCGCGACCAGGTGCTGGTCGAACGTCTGCATGCCGTAGAAGGCGCCTTCCTTGATGAGCTCGGAGATCATGCCGGTCTTGTCGGCGTCGACGATCGCGTCGGCAACCCGGCCGGTGTTGATGCAGATCTCCATCGTCACGCAACGACCCTGGCCGTCCGCACGGGGCACGAGGCGCTGGCAGATGATGCCGCGCAGGGCGCCCGCGAGGGCGATGCGGATCTGCTTCTGCTCGTGCGGGGGGAAGAAGTCGATGACGCGGGTGATGGTCTCCTGCGCGTCGGTGGTGTGCAGCGTCGACATGACGAAGTGACCGGTCTCGGACGCGGCGAGCGCCGCCTTGACGGTCTCGTGGTCACGCATCTCGCCGACCAGGATGACGTCCGGGTCCTGCCGCATGGCCCCGCGCAGCGCGGTGGCGAAGTCCGCGGTGTCCAGGCGGACCTCACGTTGGTTGATCATCGAGAGCTTGTCGAAGTGGAGGACCTCGATCGGGTCCTCGATCGTGACGATGTGGACCTCACGGTTGTTGTTGATGTGGTCGATCATCCCGGCGAGGGTTGTGGTCTTTCCTGATCCGGTGGGGCCGGTGACCAGGACCAGCCCGCGGGGCTCCATCGCGAGAGCGCTGAGAACTGGCGGCAGGCCGAGCTCGTCCAGCGGGATCGCGCCCACGCTCACGCGGCGGAACACCATGCCGGCGGAGCCACGGGAGCGGAAGGCATTGACCCGGAAACGGCCCAGGCCGGGCAGCGAGTAGGCGAAGTCGGCCTCGTTCGTACGGGCGAACTCCTCGACGAGGTCCTCGCGGAGCACCTCGCGGACCATGTTCTCGGTGTCGGCCGGCGTCAGGTTGGCGGCCTGCAGCTTCCGGAGCCGCCCGTCGATCCGGACGCGGGGAGGTGACCCGACCTTGACGTGCAGGTCAGACCCTCCGACCTCGCCCAGGGCGCGCAGGAAGGGGACGACGGACTGCAGCTCCGATCCACTCACGTTGGGTGTTTCGGGCGTCTGGGGGCAGACCTTGAGACGGTCGGGGCCTACTCGATGACCGCGATGATGTCGCCCTCCTGGACGACGTCACCCTCCGAGACGTGCAGAGCCGCCACGGTCCCGTCCGACTCGCTCATCACCGGGATCTCCATCTTCATGGACTCGAGGATCACCAGCGTGTCGCCGCTCTCCACGGAATCCCCCTGGGCGACAACGACTTTCCACACATTTGCCACCATTTCAGCGCGAATCTCCTCGGCCACGCTCACTCCCCTCATCCCGGTCCCGCTCGATGCGCATCCAACCACGCCCCGGCGTTCGGTCAGCCGGTCCCGGGCTCGGCGGGTTTGCCGCGCCGCCGGATCCAGCGGGCCAGCCGCGGAGCGGACAGCACCATGGCGATGATCACGGCGACCACCGCGAGCGTCCCGGGCGTGAACCGGGAGTCGCGCAGCTCGTGGGTCGCCGTGCACGCGTTGTCGCGGAAGGGGGCGCTGGTGGTGACAGGATGGAACTCGTAGCTCTGCCCGACCAGGAACGTCCGCGCCCCGGCCGATCCCGAAGCCCGGCCGTCGACTTCCACCTGGCTGCCGTCGGAGATGGTGACGAACGCCACCTGGCCATGCTGCTGCACACGGTCGACCGAGCCGGTGAACCGGTACGCCGAGGCGCTGGCCGGCTCGGGACACGCTGCGGCGGCCGGCCGCACCGGCAGCAGGGCGAGGAGCAGGACCGCGGCAGGGGCGGCAAGGACAGCAAGGATCGGCCGGCCCAGCGGCTTCATCGCGGCTCGCGCATGCGCGCGACGATGCCGGTGTCGTACGCCCCGGACACGAACTCCGGGTTGTCGAGGAGCTCGGCGAAGAACGGCAGGTTGCACTTGGGCCCGGCCACCTGGAAGGCCGCGACGGCGCCGCGCGCGCGGTCCAGTGCCTGGTCCCGGTCGATCCCGTGCACGATCAGCTTGGCCATCAACGAGTCGTAGTGGGTGCTGACCGTCGTGCCCTTGGCGTACCCGGAGTCGACCCGGACCCCGTCTCCCGTCGGCTCGACCCAGGTCGTGATGGCGCCGGGGCCGGGGAGGAACCGCTGCGGGTCCTCGGCGTTGATGCGCAGCTCGAGGGCGTGTCCGGTCGGCGTGAGCTGCTCGGGGTCGAAGGTGACCGGCTCGTCCGCCGCGATCAGGAGCTGCTGCTCGACGAGGTCGAGGCCGAGCAGCGTCTCGGTGACGGGGTGCTCCACCTGGAGGCGGGTGTTCATCTCGAGGAACACGAAATCCCCCGACTCGACGTCGGCGAGGCACTCGACGGTGCCGGCGTTGCGGTAGCCGATCGCCTGCCCGGCCTGGACCGCCGCCGCGAGCATGCGTTGGCGCAACTCAGGGGTAACCCCAGGCGACGGACTCTCCTCCGCGACCTTCTGGTTGCGGCGCTGCACGGAGCAGTCCCGCTCGCCGAGGGCCACGACCCGGCCGTCCGACAGACCGAGGATCTGCACCTCGACGTGCCGGACCCGGGGGAAGAAGCGCTCCAACAGCACGCCGGGATCGCCGAACATCCGTGCGGCGAAGGCCTGGATCCGGTCGAACTCCGCCGCCAGCGTCGCGGGATCAGTCACGACCGACATCCCCATGCCGCCACCGCCGGCACTGGCCTTGACCATGAGCGGGAACCCGATGTCCGCGGCGGCTCGCTCTGCGGCAGCCGCGTCCTCGACCGGCGCTTCGGTGCCCGGCGACACCGGGACGCCGGCCGCCGCCATCAGGTTGCGAGCGTTGATCTTGTCGCCCATCTCGGCGATGGAGTCCGGCGAGGGGCCGATCCAGACGAGGCCGGCTGCCTGGACCCGGCGGGCGAAGTCGGCGTTCTCGGCCAGGAACCCGTAGCCGGGGTGCACCGCCTCGGCCCGGGACCGGCGCGCCGCCTCGAGGATCGCGTCTACGTCGCGGTAGCTCTGTGCGGGGGCAGCGCCGCCGATCTCCATGGCCTCGTCCGCATCCCGGACGAAGGGCATGTTCGCGTCGACATCGGAGTGCACGGCGATGGCCCGCAGGCCCATTCGCTGCACCGTCCTGATGACCCGACGCGCGATCTCACCGCGGTTGGCCACGAGCACCGACTCGAACACGACTGGTCTGCCTCCGGGATTCAGCGCTTCCGGCAGGCGAGACTAGCGGGCGTGGTCCTCGTCGTCGTTGTCGCCGTTGTGGCGCTCGCGGTGGTTGTGTCCACCCGCCACGGCCCGCAGCTGGCCCGGCTGAGGCTCCGGGCGGTGCGGCTGCTGGTGGCCGTGGCGTGCGTCCAGGTCGGTACGGCGATGCTGGCACCCGGATCGGTAGCGGCGCGCTGGGCGACCCTGGTGCTGACGGCCCTGCTCGTCGGGCTCTTCCTGTGGGGCAACCGGTCGGTCGCCGGGGTGCCGCTCATCGCACTCGGCTTGCTGCTCAACGTCGTGGTCATCGCCTCCAACGCCGCCATGCCGGTGTCGCTGACGGCGGCCGCCGCGGCCGGCGTACCGACGTCGCCGTTGCGGACCGGAACCGATCCGGTGCGCGAACCGCTCGGGGACGGCACCCACCTCGGGCTGCTGGCGGACCGGATCCCGGTTCCGGCCCCCGGCTGGGCGCAGGTGGTGAGCGTCGGGGACCTGCTGGTCGCCTCAGGAGTCGGGCTGTTGCTGCTCGCCGGCTCGGTGCCGGCACCGGCCCGACGGCCGCGTCAGGCGGTAAGGCGGGCCGAACGCTCGATGGCCTTCGCCATGGAGTCGACGACGCGAGGGTCGTACTCGTAGGCCATGCCGAGGCGCAGCCGCTCCAGGGCGTCGCGTTGCCGCTCCACACTGCCCGACTCGCCCACCAGGTCGTCGTAGGCGTTCACCGCCTTGATGATGCGGCTCGCGAGGGGCACCGCGAGGTCGTCGCCCTGGTGGGCCCGGCGGTAGGGCTCGGCCTGGCGCTCGACGATCGTCGCGACCCCGTCGAGGACACCGGTCTGGCGGATGACGTCGGCGCCGAGTCCGGCGATGCGACGTTGCTCTGCGGGGGCGGCGACCACCGTGGCACCGCCAGGGATCGGTTCGGTGAGCGAGAGCTGCCCGATGTCGTGCATCAGTGCGGCGTACTCCAGGTCGAGGAGCTCGGCGTCGCTCATGCCCAGCTCCCGGCCGACGGCAACGGACAGCTCGCTGACCCTACGGGAGTGACCGGACTCCGTGTAGCCGCCGAGCTCCGTGACGCGAGAGAGCGACCTGATGGTCTGCAGCGACGTGGCCCGGATCGCGGCGTACCGCCGGAACGAGAACTGCGTCAGCAGCAGCGGGATGACGAACACCGGCAACGCCCAGATGCCCATGATCGAGGCCGCCAGCGCGATCAACGCACCGGTCGCGCCGATGGCCGAGCCGATGCCGACTTGGGCCCGTGCCTCGTTGCGCAGTACGGCGGCGAACGGGGCGCCGTCGGTGCCGGCCCGAACGGCGGCAGCGATGATCGCGTCGACGGCAAGGGTCGCGGCGACGATGGCGACCATGACGAGGGCTTCGACGAAGCCCTTGCTGTCGCGGACGAGGTCGCCGAGGCCGGTGGCGCGGAAGACGCCGACGGCGAAGCCCACTGCCAGCAACCGGCGAGCCAGGGTGTCTGCCGAGGGGGCGCGCCCGGCCACGACGTGCGGCGTGACGCCCACGAGCATCGCGACGGCCACGACGGCGACGACCTGGAGGGCACCGTGGCGCATCGACTGCTGCTCGAACTGGGTCAGCAGCGCGTAGGCCAGTGCCCCAGCGGTCGCGATGGGTGCCGCGTCCCGACCACCGGGCAGGGTGATGCGGGCTAGCTCCCCGAGGGCGATGAACGCTCCGAAGGCGAAGGCGACGTCCGCGCGTATCAACCCGTGCGGCGACGCCGTGACAACGACGGCGATCACGGCCAACAGCGCCGCGGCAGCTGACACGACGAACTGACCGGACAGACCGCCGTCCGGGCGCGCACGCAGACCGGTCACTGCGCTGAGCTCTGGCTCGGTACGTGCGTCTCGGAGGCTCTCGGGTCGTCGTGGTCGAACTGCGCGCGTGGGAGTTGCTCGTAGGCGTCATCCCACTCGGGCGCGGTCTGGTCGAACAACGCCTCCGACTGGTCCTGCCACACGGTGTCTGCGAGGGCTGCCACGAGCGCCTCGACCATCGAGGGGTCGAACTGGCTGCCGGCGCAGCGCCGCAGCTCCTCGAGTGCCTGGGCGGCGGTCCGCGCGCCCCGGTAGGAGCGGGTCGTGGTCATGGAGTCGAAGGCGTCGGCCACGGCGATCGCCCGGGCGAACTCGGGGATCTGCGCGCCCCGCAGTCCCATCGGGTAGCCCAGCCCGTCGAGGCGCTCGTGGTGGTGCATGATCCCCGCGAAGGCTTCACCGAGGAACTCGATCTCGCGGATCATCTCCAGGCCGCGGACGGGGTGCAGCTTCACCGCGGCGTACTCCGCCTCGGTCAGCTTGCTGGTCTTCTGCAGCACGCGGGTGGGCACGCCGAGCTTGCCGATGTCGTGCAGCATCCCC
The DNA here is from genome assembly GCA_030841185.1 of Actinomycetota bacterium. Taxonomy (GTDB): domain Bacteria; phylum Actinomycetota; class Actinomycetes; order JACCUZ01; family JACCUZ01; genus JAVEDB01. The sequence goes on along the minus strand of JAVEDB010000126.1, from coordinate 2,072 downwards.
GCGTAGCGGAGCGACGCGACCCGGTCCTCGCGCATCCCGATCTGGCGGGCGATAAGCACCGAGGCCGCGGCGACGCGCTCACTGTGGCCGCGGGTGTAGAGGTCCTTGGTCTCCACCGCGGCGATGAGGGTACGCACGGTGCGGTCGTAGGCGTCCTGCTGCTCGGCGTACTGCGCGTACGCCCACCTGGCCACGAACAACGGCAGGAGGACCAACAACGCTGCCGCGGGGCCGACCGCTGCCCCTCTCGGGGACCAGAGCACCGCGAGCAGGAGACCGAACAGGCCATAACCCACGTATCCGGAAACAGATTTCGCGATCGTCCCGTGCCAGACGTGCCGCAGCGGCACGTCTGCTGCGAAGTGCACGATGCCCGACACCAACGCGCCATTGACGAAGCAGTGGACGGCCAACGCCACGCAGAACGGCAGGATGAGGTACGGGAAGCTGTCGTCCGAGATCGCCTTGCCACCCAGCAGCGTGAAGGCCAAAGCCGACGCCGCAGCGGCGAGAACCAGCTGCGACGTGTTGAAGAATCGCTTCACCAGTGGTCGCGAGTCGTTGGCGAATGCGGTGCTGCACGCAAGGACGATCGCTCCCCAGCCGCCCAGCAGCGGCAAGGCCGCCATGGCGCTCACCGATCCAAGCGCGATGGTGACGGTGTCGCGGGAGCCTTTGGCGCCGATCGAGTCGCTGATGACGTAGAGGACTGCCAGGAAGGCGAGATCCACGACGCTGATGCTCGACCAGCCCCGGACGATGGCAAAGGCCAGCAGCGGGAGCGCAAGGGCGCCCACCGCGATCACGTAGAGCCGTGCCCTCAAAGGCAGCGGGTCCATGCTGCTCCGCTCGGTCCGGGGAAGCCGCAGAGAGAAGGATGGGGACCGGCAGCTCACGGTTCTGCTCGTCCATCACCAGCGCCAGTTGGCCCCTGACTGAAGGAACTGCTCGACAGCGGACACAATCTTCTTCATTTCTGGGTCTCATCCCCTTGTGGATTCATGTCACAGGCCCCGCTGTATGGCCTGCGCAAGATCCGCTCCGCTGGGAACGATCGGTGGTGCTGGGCGAAGAAAAGTGCTGCTGCTGTTCGGCGTTGTGCTGCCGATCCCCATCCCGCTCTCTGCAGTTGTCAAGCACCCCGCACTTCTCGCGGCCCCCGGTGGCGCACGGGAGCCGAAGTCAAGACCTCGACCTCGGCTCGCTGCGCCAGTGAAGGGCCTGGGTAAACCTCCAGTCAAGGGTTTCGTTCAATTGGGCCTGTTTGAGCCATGAAAGGGACCGAAGGGACTAGCCCAGAAGAGCCCCATATGCCAGAAATGACCACACGTTGGGCCGTTTCGGGGACGCGCCGGGGATACCGCCGCTGTGCCGCCCCGCCCTGCCGTACCCTCCCGTCACGAGCGAGACCGAGCCGAGGGGGGCCATGTCGTCCAGCGCGCGCACAATCGCCTATGCCGATCTGGTCGGGGGTCTCATCGACGCGCGCACCGACCCCGCGACGGAGCGCTTCGATGCCGAGCTGGCGGCCGCCGTGGCCGCGGGCTCGGTGACCCCGGAGACCGCCCGCCGGCTGCGCTTCTGGCAGCGCGCCGCCATCCGTGGCGTGGTGGACCACGCGCGCAACGTGCTGCCACCGGCGATGCAGGCACTGGACGCCGCGCGCAGCGAGAGCGAACAGAGCGTGGCCGCAGAAGAGCGGTCCTGGGTCGCGGCGACCCACGGCACGGCCGATGGGGGCGGGTCCGATGAGAACGGGGCCGACGAGAGAGGCGAGGGCGGCTCCGATGCGGACGCGAGCCCCGAGCCCGAGACGCCCGCGCCTACCGACGAAGAGCGGGTCGACTCAACCCAGGTGGCCGGTGCGACGATCACCGTGGAGGAGAGCGGCCCACGGGGGCCCTTCGACACCGCCCGTTCCATCAACACCGAGCCGTCGATCGACCTGTCCGACCGCCGCAGTCGCCTGATCGTGGCGGGCCTCACCGAGATCTCCGCGACACCGACCCGCCGCCCCGATTCCGCCTCCTAGACGAAAGGTCGCTCCGGATGCCCAGCCTGCGCCTGCTGCC
>JAVEDB010000035.1 GCA_030841185.1 Actinomycetota bacterium | reverse complement strand
TTGCGCCGATCCCCCGTCCACGACCTCCTCGAGCACAACGGCGCCTGCTTTGGGAGCAAGGCCGGCTGGGAGCGCGCCAACTGGTTCGCGCCGGAGTCGGTGAAACCCGTCGTCGAGTACTCCTGGGGACGGCAGAACTGGTTCCCGTACAGCGCCACCGAACATCTCGCTGCGCGCACCGACGTCGCGCTGTTCGACCAGACGTCCTTCGCGAAGTACGTGGTTCGCGGCGACGACGCGGAGCGTGCCCTCGCCTATGTCTGCGCCAATGACGTCGCCGTTCCGGTCGGCCGGACGGTCTACACGGGCCTGCTCAACGACCGCGGAGGCTACGAGGCGGACCTGACTCTCACGCGCACCGACTGGAACGAGTACCTGGTCGTCACCAGCAGTGCCCAGGGTGTCCACGACCTTGATGTCCTGCGCCGGGGGATGCCCGCCGGGCTTCACGCGGAGGTCGTGGACGTGACCTCGGCGTACGCCGTGTTCGGTCTCATGGGTCCCCGGTCCCGAGACCTGCTGCAGTCCCTGTCACACGACGACCTGGGCGCCGAGGCCTTTCCGTTCGGCTGGAGCCGCATCATCGACGTTGCCGGCGTGACGACGCGGGCCACCCGAATCACCTACGTCGGGGAGCTCGGCTGGGAGCTGTATGTGCCGACCGAGATGGGCGCCGCCCTCTTCGAACGCGTCCTCGAGGCCGGCGGGACCCAGAGTCTCCAACTGGGCGGTTACTACGCCATCGAGTCGCTCCGGTTGGAGAAGGGCTACCGCGCGTGGGGCCGGGAGCTCACCCCCGACATCACGCCCGTCGAGGCCGGACTGACCTTCGCCTGCAAGCTGAAGCTGGACATCCCGTTCCGTGGGAGAGACGTCGTGGAGCGCCAGTTGCGAGAGGGAGTGCGTGGGCGCCTCCTGAGCTTCGTCCTCGACGACCCGGAACCGTATGCCTGGGGCAACGAGCTGTTGCTTCGCAATGGCGTGCCGGTCGGATTCGCGAGTTCGGCTGCCTACGGTCACACGCTCGGTCGCGCCGTGTTGATGGGCCACGTCACTCGTGACGACGGCGGCATCGCGGACCGCGAGTGGCTTCTGGACGCGTCGTACGAGGTGGCGATCGGAGGCACGCGCTACACCGCGTCGCCCTCTCTGTCGGCCCCTTACGACCCCAAGGGCACCAAGATCAAGGCTTGAGCGCGTTGTCCGCTGCCGACGGGTCGCCGAACGCCCAGGCGATCACCCGAGTGCGGTCACCACGGAAGAGATCGCTCGAGTGCTCGAGTGGTGTGCCGTCCTCGGCGTACGTCACGCGCTCGATCGCCATCAAAGGGTCGCCAACGTTGATCCCGAGCGACTCCGCCTGGGTCTCGTCCGCCAGCACGGCGACCAGGTGCTCCACTGCCTTCTGGGGCACCCGGCCGAACTTGGTGGCCATCACCTCGTACACCGAGCCGTCAAGTGGATGAGACAGCAGGTCCGGGAACAAGTCGACCGAGAAGCGTGCGTGTTCCATCGAGATGCGCACCTCGTCCGCGAGGCGGATCCGGATGACGTCGTGCACCAGGGCCCCAGGTGCCAGACCAAGAGCGCGCACTGTGGCAGGCGCCGCCGGCAGTATTCGGGCCGACACGACATGCGCACCCGGGCGGAACCCCTGTGCCCGCAGGTACGACGGGATCCCGGCGAGGTGCCCGAAGTCGAGGTCCACCCGCGACTTGACGACGAAGGTGCCGCCCGCCCGACCGCGCCGGCGAACGACGAGCCCGGCACGCTCCAGGTCGTCCAACACCTGCCGGACCGTGGTGCGGCTCACTCCGAGCTCGAGGGCCAGCTCGCGCTCCGTCGGCAGCTTGCCGTCGGGAGACCAGTCGGCGTTCATGAGCTCGCGCAGCCGGTTCTCGACGCCGTCCCGGACGGCGCGGCTTCTGCCCGGCACCGATCCCGGCAGGCTGGTCGTGCTCATGGAACAACCTTAGTTGAGCAGAGGCGGCCCGGCCTACGGATAAGGCACGGCGACGCGAACCCAATGGAGCGTCAGGACGAGACGAGAGGTTGTCCCGCATGCGACTACTACTCACCAACGACGACGGTATCGAGGCAGATGGGCTCCAGGCCCTGCGGTCGGAGCTGCTTTCTCGGTGTGACTCCGTGGTCACGGTGGTGCCGGAGTCGAACCGGAGCGGCTACTCCCGCGCGTGCACGTTCGCACGGCCGGTCGTCGTGACCCAGATCGACGGCGGACGACATCCCGTCTTCGTGTGCGACGGGACACCCGTGGACTGCGTTCGCGCCGCCATCCTGGGTCATGGGGTCACCCGTGACCTCGACCTCGTTGTGAGTGGGATCAACCACGGGGCGAATCTCGGTGAGGACGTGCACTACTCCGGCACGGTGGGCGCTGGCCTCGAGGCCGGGCAGCTAGGGGTGTCGGCGCTGTGTGTGTCACAGCAGGCGCCCACCGGCACCATGGCGTTCAACGACGTCGCGATCGGATCGGTCGACGCCTCCTTCGACTTCCGCCGGAGCGCCCCTCGCGCGGCGGAGATGGCGGCCTTGCTCGCGGAGCCCGCTCCGGTCATGCCGCTGGTGCTCAACGTGAACTTTCCCGCCAGCCAGACGGGGAAGCCGGTCGTGACCACGCCAGGACGGCGCATCTACGCGCACGGCGGCCTCAGAGCGGAGTACGACAACGAGAACCGCCGGGCCTTCTACCTGTTCGGGCGCCCGGGCGACGACGCGGAGTTCGAGCTGGATCCGACCCCGGGGTCCGACTTTGACGCGCTCGCGAACGACCAGATCTCGATCACGCCGCTGACCACTCCGTTCACCTCCGCCGGGCTGTCAGCCGAGGACTGGGCCGTGCTCGACCGGTTGGTGACGAGGTGACGTGAGAGGGTTATCCCCCCTCGACGCGAGCGTGGTTCCGGGCCATAGTCGATTGACCGCTGGTAACAGCCCTCTCCCGGGAGCACGGCTATGACTGATCAGCTGGAAGGGCTAGCCCTCCTCGAAGACCCCCTCGTCAAGGAACTCCTCGCGTCCCGCGAGATGGCGCAACTGGCCTACTCGTGGACCGACGGCACCCCGCGGGTGGTGCCGATCTGGTTCCACTGGAACGGCCACGCGATCGTCCTCGGTACGCCGGTGCGCGCACCCAAACTGAAGGCACTGGCTCGTGATCCGCACGTCGCGGTCACCATCGAGAACTCGGACTCGTGGCCCTACAAGGCGATGCTGGTCCGTGGCAAAGCGACAGTCGAGATGCTCGACGACGTGGCGCCGGAGTACGAGAGCGCGGCTCACCGTTACTTCGGTGACGAGCAGGGCGAGGAGTGGGTGAAGAGCCTGCGCGGCCAACCGATGGCACGGATCACCATCGAGCCGACGTGGGTCAGCGTGCTGGACTTCGTCACCCGCTTCCCCAGCGCCCTTTCCATGTAACCGCGACTCAACGGGGTCGCGCCTCCACGGTCAAGGAGGACCGCCATGAAGAGAACACTCAGCACCGTCGTTGCAGTTGT
>JAVEDB010000250.1 GCA_030841185.1 Actinomycetota bacterium | reverse complement strand
GCCACCGGTCAGGCGCCGATGATCCCGCTCGACGACGCGCTGCGCCCGACCTGGCTGTTCGGCCAGACCGTCCATGAGGGCTGCGACCGGGCGGGGTACTACGAGCAGGCCGACTTCGCCACCGAGTACGGCTCCCCGAAGTGCATCGTCAAGCTCGGCTGCTGGGGACGGACCGTCAAGTGCAACGTGCCCAAGCGCGGCTGGATGAACGGGATCGGCGGCTGCCCCAATGTGGGCGGCATCTGCATCGGTTGCACCATGCCCGGATTCCCGGACAAGTTCATGCCGTTCATGGACGAGCCGCCCGGCGGCAAGCTGTCCACGACCGCGGTCGGCACCTACGGCCGCACCATCCGGGCCCTGCGCGAGAGGACCCTCAACACCCTCGACAAGGAACCCAAGTGGCGCAAGCCCGGTCGCGAGCTACTCACCGGGGCGAAGCGCACGTGGTGACCGACCGAGCTTCCTCCACCGACCGCAGGGACGGACCACGATGACGTCGACCATGCCGAGAACGGACACCACGAGCTCCCAGGACCGCGGGCTGGTCGAGATGGCCTGGGACCCGATCACGCGGATCGTCGGCAGCCTGGGGATCTACACGAAGATCGACTTTGCCAACAATCGAGTGGCGGAGTGTCACAGCACCTCGTCGATCTTCCGCGGCTACAGCATCTTCATGAAGGGCAAGGACCCGCGCGACGCGCACTTCATCACCAGCCGCATCTGCGGGATCTGCGGCGACAACCACGCCACGTGCTCTTGCTACGCGCAGAACATGGCGTACGGCGTGAAGCCTCCGGCGCTGGGCGAGTGGATCGTCAATCTCGGTGAGGCCGCCGAGTACATGTTCGACCACAACATCTTCCAGGAGAACCTGGTCGGGGTCGACTATTGCGAGAGGATGGTCGCCGAGACGAACCCTGGCGTGCTCGAGCTCGCCAACCGCACCGAGGCGCCGAACGCCGGGGCCCATGGCTACAAGTACATCGGCGACATCATGCGCTCGCTCAACCCGTTCAGCGGTGAGTTCTACCGCGAGGCGCTGCAGGTCAGCCGGTGGTCGCGGGAGATGTTCTGCCTCATGGAGGGGCGCCACGTCCACCCGTCGACGCTGTACCCGGGCGGCGTCGGCACGGTCGCCACCATCCAGCTGATGACGGACTACCAGATCCGGCTGATGCGCTATGTCGAGTTCATGAAGAAGGTCGTGCCGATGCACGACGACCTGTTCGACTTCTTCTACGAGGCGCTGCCCGGCTACGAGCAGGTTGGGCTCCGGCGCACGCTGCTGGGCTGCTGGGGGTCGTTCCAGGACCCGGAGTACTGCAACTTCTCCTACAAGGACATGGAGCAGTGGGGGCGCAAGATGTTCGTCACCCCCGGTGTCGTCGTCGACGGCAAGCTCGTCACGACCAGCCTGGTGGACATCAACCTGGGCATCCGGATCCTGCTCGGCAGCTCCTACTACGACGACTGGGAAGACCAGGAGATGTTCGTCACGCACGATCCCCTGGGCAACGCGGTCGACCGCCGGCACCCGTGGAACCAGCACACCAACCCCAAGCCGCAGAAGCGCGACCTCGACAACAAGTACAGCTGGGTCATGTCGCCCCGGTGGTACGACGGTCAGGACCACCTGGCCCTCGACACCGGCGGCGGCCCGCTGGCCCGGCTCTGGTCGACGGCCCTCGCGGGTCTGGTGGACATCGGCTACATCAAGGCCACCGGCACGAGCGTGCAGATCAACCTGCCCAAGACAGCCCTCAAGGGACCGGTCTCCCTGGAGTGGAAGATCCCGCAGTGGAGCAACACCCTCGAGCGCAACCGGGCGCGCACCTACTTCCAGGCCTACGCGGCGGCTGCGGCACTGCACTTCGCCGAGAAGGCGCTGGAGGAGATCCGCGCGGGCCGCACCAAGACCTGGGAGACGTTCGAGGTTCCCGACGAGGCCATCGGGTGCGGGTTCACCGAGGCGGTACGCGGCGTCCTCTCGCACCACATGGTCATCCGGGACGGCAAGATCGCCAACTACCACCCCTACCCGCCCACGCCGTGGAACGCCAACCCGCGGGACATCTACGGGACACCGGGGCCCTACGAGGACGCCGTCCAGGACCAGCCCTTGTTCGAGGAGAACGACCGGGAGAACTTCAAGGGGATCGACATCATGCGGACCGTCCGCAGCTTCGACCCCTGCCTGCCCTGCGGTGTCCACATGTACCTCGGCGAGGGCAAGACACTGAAGAAGGTCCACTCGCCGACAGCGGCGGTCTCGGGCGAAGAGTGAGCGAACCGGCGCCGGACCCCGCTGCCTGCGGCGAACGCATCGAGCTCCTCCTCGAAGCGAGCGCCGCAGCAGGTCCGATCGCGCGGGAACGCGCCGAGGAGCTCGTCCGGCTCGTCGTCGAGCTGTACGGCGCGGGGCTGGAACGGCTGCTCGAGATCGTCGACGACGCGGGGGCGTTCGACGACCGGCTCGCGGCGGCGATATCCGCGGACGGGCTCGTGTCCAGCCTGCTGCTGGTCCACGGTCTGCATCCCTATGGCGTCGCCGACCGGGTGCAGCAGGCCCTGGACGACGTCCGGCCCTACCTCGGGTCGCACGGCGGTGACGTGCGGCTGCTCGACGTGACCGCGGAGGGCGTCGTACACCTCCAGCTGCTCGGCAGCTGCGACGGCTGCGCGTCGTCCGCGGTGACTCTGGAGCTTGCCGTCGAGGACGCGATCCGAGCGGCGGCCCCGGAGATCGTGGGCATCGAGGTGGAGGAGAGCAGCCCCGCACCGGTGGGTGGCGTGATCCCGGTCGAGGCCCTGACGTCCCGGCTGCGGACCGCCGAGTCGCCGGGCGGGGTGACCTGGGCGGCCGCGGCCACCCTCGCCGAGCTCGGCGTGGGGAGCGTGCACCGCACCTCGGTGAACGGGTCGGGCGTCCTGCTCGCCCGGCTGCTCTCCGGTGTCTACGCCTACCGGGACCTGTGCGCCGGGTGTGGCGCTGCGTTCGAAGGTGCTGGGCTCGAGCGCGCGCCCGCCGCACCCGCGAGCGCCGTGCTCACCTGCCGGGGCTGCGGCGCCCGCTACGACGTGCGCCGGGCCGGGGCCGACCTGCAGGACGCGGCCCGCCACCTCGAGCCGATCCCGCTGCTCGAACGCGACGGTGTCGTCGAGGTCGCGATGCGGACGCCGGTCTCGGCATGACCGCGCGGTCGGGGGCAGCCACGCCGCTGACGGTCCTGTCGCGCATCCGCGCTGGCCGGCCGGAGCCCTCGCCGTACGAACGCTGCGAGATGTGTGCAGCGCCCGTCGCCGACGAGCACCAGCACGTGGTCAACGTCGCGAGCCGCTCGCTGCTGTGCACCTGCCGGGCGTGCTACCTGCTGTTCACCCACGACGACGCGACACTCGCCTACCGAGCGGTCCCCGACCGCTTCCTCGTCTTCCCCGACCTCGCCGTCCCGGTCTGGGACGAGCTGGAGCTGCCGGTCGGGACCGCGTTCCTGTTCGTCAACTCGGCACTCGGGCGGGTCGTCGCCTTCTATCCCGGACCCGCCGGCGCGACCGAGTCGGAGCTGCCGCTCGCGGCGTGGGACCGCCTCGCGGCGGGCGTTCCCGGCCTCGCGGCGCTGCGGCCGGACGTGGAGGCACTGCTGGTGCGTTCGACCGAGCAGAAGGTCGAGGCCTTCCTCGTCCCGATCGACGTGTGTTACGAGCTGGTCGGCCACCTGCGGATGCTGTGGCGCGGTTTCGACGGAGGCCAGGACGTACGCCGGCGGCTGGCGGAGTTCTTCGACCAGGTGCGGGCCAAGAGCCGCCCGGTGAGTGCGCCATGACCTCGTTGGGCTTCGAGGTGCTCGACGTCCGGGCGCAGGAGCACGCCGCCTCCCCACATCTGCTGTTCCGGCTGCGGGTGGAGGAGACCGAGGGCGAGGTCGTGCACGCCCTCGCGTTACGGGCCCAGCTGCGCATCGAGCCGCAGCGACGCGGCTACGACCCGGCCGAGCAGGAGGGGCTCACCGACCTGTTCGGCACCCCGGACCGCTACGGCGCCACGCTCAAGCCGTTCCTTTGGACGCACGCGACCGCGATGGTGCAGGGGTTCCAGGGCAGCCGGGAGTTCGACCTCCCCGTCGCCTGCACCTATGACTTCGAGGTGAGCGCCAGCAAGTATCTGCACGCGTTGCGTGAGGGGGACATCCCGCTCGTCCTGCTGTTCAGCGGCACCGTGTTCACCCGAGGAGCGACCGGCTTCTCGGTGGAACAGCTGTCCTGGTCGCTCGAGGCGCGTTGCCGGCTGCCGGTGAGCGCGTGGCGCCGGTTGATGGACCTGTACTTCCCCGGCGGTGGGTGGATCCGCCTTGACCGGGACACCATCGACGCGCTGGGCCGGCACAAGTCCGCGCGTGGCCTGACGTCGTGGGAAGCGGCCATCACCGACCTGCTCCCGGCGGAGGTGCCGTCACGATGACGCTGACCGCCGCCCGGCAGGTGGCCGACGCCGTGCTCTACGAGGGTTACCTGCTCTATCCCTACCGGGCCTCGTCGGCGAAGAACCAGGTTCGGTGGCAGTTCGGCATCCTCGGGCCGGCCGGGGCGGCGGCGGCCGGGGTGGGCGAGGAGCCGTCCATGTCCGCGGACGTGCTCGTCGAGGCGCAGGACGACGCGGGCGTCGACGTCGTCCTCCGCTTCCTGCAGGTGCAGGCCCGCGTGGTGGAACGCCGCGACGAGGACGGTGGCTGGTCACCGGTCTCCGAGCTGGTCGTCGACGGCACTCGCTGGATTCCTTTCCACGAGGCGGTGGCCCGGGAGGTCTCGCTCAGCGGCCTGACGCTCGCCCAGGTCGGCCTCTCCCTCGAGCTGCGGGTGAGTGAGCCCGGGGGCGAGGAGATCGAGGAGCTGCGCGAGGGCGACCGGCTCGTCGGCCGGCTGGTCCGCACCCGCTGGCCGCTGCGGGGGACCGTCACGGTGTCGAGCCGTCCCGGACGGGACCCGCGCCTCGTCGTACTCCGCCTGCACGTCGACAACCGCAGTGACTGGATGCCAGCGGCCGACGGCCAGTGGTCGGCGCGCGACGTCGCCGCCCGGTCGTCGTTCGTCGGGACGCACCTGCTCGTGACTGCCGCAGGTACGCGGTTCGTCTCGCTGCTGGACGGGCCGGAGTGGGCCGCGGCGGACACCGCGAGCTGCGTGCAGTCGCGCTGCTGGCCGGTGCTCGTCGCCGACGACAACGGTGACGATGCCGTGCTGGTCTCGCCGATCATCCTCGGGGACCATCCGACGATCGCGCCAGAGAGCGCCGGTGACCTGTTCGATGCCACCGAGATCGACGAGATCCTCACGCTGCGCGTCATGACGATGACCGACCAGGAGAAGGCGGAGGCGCGCGGCACCGATCCGCGCGCCGCCGCGATCCTCGCGCGCTGCGACGCCATGACCGACGACGCTCTCGGGCGCCTGCACGGTGCGCGGCGGTCCGCGAAGCTGCCGGACGCAGACGGCGTTCCCGGCTACGACAGCGACGTGCCCTGGTGGGACGCCGGGCAGGACGCCCGCGCCCAGCCGGAGCAGGACGCGGTGCTGGTGGGCGGCGTGCCGGTGTCAAAGGGCACTCGCGTGCTGCTGCGCCCGTCCCGTCGCGCCGACGCTCAGGACCTGTTCCTGGCCGGGATGACCGCCGTCGTCTCCCGGGTCTACTTCGACGTCGACGGAGGAACGCACGTCGCGGTCGTCCTCGAGGACGACCCGGCCAGCGACCTCTACGACGTGACCGGCCGCTTCTACTACTTCGCGCCGGAGGAGATCGAGCCGCTGCTGGCCCGGGAGGATGCCCGATGAGCCGGGTACTGGTCGCGGGTATCGGCAACCTGTTCCTCACCGACGACGGGTTCGGCAGCGAGGTCGCCCGTCGCCTGGTGCAGGACCCGCTCCCCGACGGCGTCCGGGTCGTCGACTACGGCATCCGCGGGATGCATCTGGCCTACGACCTGCTCGACGGCTACGACGCGCTGGTCGTGATCGACGCGCTGCCCGGCCAGGGCGCCCCGGGCGACCTGTCCGTTCTCGAGGTCGGCCCGGACGACCTCGGCGAGGGCGAGCTCGACGCCCACGGCATGGCCCCGGTGGCCGTCCTGGCAAGCCTGGGTCAGCTCGGGGGGTCGTTGCCTCCGACGTACGTCGTGGGCTGCCAGCCGGCGGACGTCGGCGAGGGCATCGGCCTCACCCCGGCGGTGGCCGGGGCCGTCGACCGTGCGGTCGAGCTCGTGCACGGCGTACTCAGCGATCAGCTGGGGCTGAAGGAGGCACCACCGCAGGGGCGCGGTCGCGCTCCCGCGGGCGCACCACAGAGGAAGGACCTGCCATGAGAACCATCGGCATCATCACGACCGGCTTTGTCGGGGTGCTGGCCCTCGTTGCCGTCGTGCTGGGCATCCGCTCCGTGCCGGACATGAAGCGCTACTTGAAGATGCGGTCGATGTAGGGAGAGTCGCGTGCACGAGATGAGCTACTGCGAGGGCGTGCTTGAGGCAGTCGAGCGGCGAGCCGCCGGACGCCCGGTTGCCCGGGTCGGCGTGCGGATCGGGGCCATTCATCGCGTCGTGGCCGACGCGTTCGAGCAGTCCTTCCAGCTGGCTGCCGCCGGTGGCCCGGCGGACGGCGCGACGACGGACGTGGTCGTGATCCCGGTGCACGGTCACTGCATGGACTGCCGGGCCGACTTCGAGACGCCCGACCCATCACCGGCCTGCCCGGCCTGCGGCTCGCTCGACGTTGCCGTCGAGGGCGGTGACGAGGTGGTGCTCGAGTGGGTGCAGTACGTCGACACCGCAACCGTCGCCGACCGGCAGGCCGAGCCGGTGCCGGCCCACACTCACGACGGGGGGACCTGACCATGTGCCTTGCCATCCCGGGACAGCTTGTCGAATTCCTGCCGGGCAACGCCGACCAGCTCGCGCTCGTGGACGTGGTCGGCGTGAAGCGCAAGATCAACATCGGGTTGATGGACGACGTCAAGCTGGAGATCGGCGACTACGTCCTCATCCACGTCGGCTTCGCGATGTCCAAGGTCGACGAGAAGGAGGCCGCGGAGGCGTTGTCGATGCTCGAGCTGATGGGGCAGGCGTTCACCGACGAGCTGCAGGCCGTGGCCGAGTCGAGCATCGAGTGAGCGAGCCCGAGGTCGGCGCGACGTGCAGCGCCGAGGACGGCTGCATCACCTGCGGTGACGTGGCTGTCGTTCTGACGGTCACCTCCGTCGCGGATGCGGACGCGGTGTGCACCGACGAGCAGGGCCGACAGGAGACGGTGGCGACGGAGCTGGTCGGCGACGTACGGCCAGGCGATCGATTGCTCGTGCATGCGGGGGTCGCCATCGAGCGCCTGACCGCGGTACCGACAGGAGGCTGACGATGCGTTTCGTCGACGAGTTCCGCGACCCCGAGCTGGCCGAGGTGCTGGGCCGCCAGATCACGTCCCTCTGCGAGCCCGGCCGGCACTACAAGATCATGGAGGTGTGCGGCGGCCACACGCACACCATTTATCGCTACGGGGTGCAGGACCACCTGCCGGAGAACATCGAGCTGGTGCACGGGCCCGGCTGTCCGGTCTGCGTGATCCCGATGGGCCGGGTCGACGACGGGATCGCCATCGCGGAGCGTGACGGCGTCATCCTCACCTGCTTCGGCGACATGATGCGCGTGCCCGGCGGCCGGGGGTCCTTCCTGGAAGCCAACGCGCGGGGCGCGGACATCCGGATGGTCTACTCGCCGCTCGATGCCCTGCGCATCGCTCGGGACAACCCGGACCGCGAGGTCGTGTTCTACGCGATCGGCTTCGAGACGACGGCGCCGTCGACGGCTTTGACGATCCTGCGGGCCGCGAAGGAAGGCATCGAGAACTTCTCGGTCTTCTGCAGCCACGTCACGATCATCCCGGCCATCAAGGCCATCCTGGACTCGCCGGACCTCCGGCTCGACGCGTTCATCGGCCCGGGGCACGTGTCGACGGTCATCGGCTGCCGGCCCTACGAGTGGATCCCGCGGGACTTCGGGATGCCCCTGGTGTGCGCCGGCTTCGAGCCGCTCGACCTGCTGCAGTCCGTCTACATGATCATGAAGCAGTTCTCCGAGGGCCGGGCCGAGGTCGAGAACCAGTACAGCCGGGTCGTCGCCTACGACGGCAACCCGGTCGCGCTTCGCGTGCTCGCGGACGTGTTCGCGCTGCGGCCGTTCTTCGAGTGGCGCGGTCTCGGCTCGATCGCGCACTCGGCGTTGCAGCTGTCGCCGCGGTACGCCCAGTACGACGCCGAGCTGCGCTACGAGCTGCCGGGCGTGCGGGTCGCCGACCCGAAGGCGTGCCAGTGCGGCGAGGTGCTCAAGGGGGTGCTGAAGCCCTGGGAGTGCAAGGTCTTCGGCACGGCCTGCACGCCCGAGACACCGATCGGCACCTGCATGGTGTCGTCGGAGGGCGCCTGCGCGGCGTACTACAACTACGGCCAGTACGCCAAGCAGCGACTGAACCTGGAGGTGCTGCGATGACCCGTCAGCTCACCGAGGACCTGGTCGGTGAGCGGATCGAGGCGATGCGCCGCCGCCCGCAGCGGTTCCGCGACGAGCGCATCACGATGGCGCACGGTGCCGGCGGGAAGGCCAGCCGGGCTCTCGTCGAGGGGCTGGTCGTCCCGCTGCTCGCGAACCCGGCGCTGGAGCTGCTCTCCGATGCGGGGCTGGTCACCGTCGGCGGTGCCCGCCTGGCGGTGAGCACCGACGCCTTCGTCGTACGTCCGATCCGTTTCCCCGGCGGTTCGATCGGCGAGCTTGCGGTGAACGGGACCGTGAACGACCTGGCCGTCTCGGGAGCCCGGCCGCTGGCCCTGTCGGCGGCGCTCGTCCTCGAGGAGGGCCTCGCCGCCGACGTCCTGGAGGCAGAGATCACCGCGATGGCGGCCGCGGCCACGGCCGCCGACGTCCCGGTGGTCACCGGCGACACGAAGGTGGTGGAGCGCGGCAAGTGCGACTCGATGTACGTCGTCACGACGGGGGTGGGCCTGGTCGACGAGGGGGTCGCCCTGTCACCGGGCCGGGTGCGACCAGGCGACAAGGTCCTCGTCTCGGGCACCGTGGGCGACCACGGGATAGCGATCATGCTGGCCCGTGGCGACCTCGACATCGAGGCGGACGTGCGCAGTGACACCCAGCCGCTGTGGTCGCTGGCGGCGGCGCTGATGGCGGCAGCGGGCGACGGGCTGCACTGCATGCGCGACGCGACCCGCGGGGGTGTCGCGACGGTGCTCAACGAGATCGCTCTCGGCGCCGAGGTCGGCATCGTGCTGGAGGAGAGCCGGGTGCCGGTCCGGCCCGAGGTCGTGGGGGCCGGCGAGATCCTGGGCATCGACCCGCTGTACGTGGCCAACGAGGGCAAGCTCGTCGCCTTCGTCGCTCCGGAGCACGCCGACGCGGCACTGGCCGCGGCCAGGGCGCTGCCCTCGGGTCGCGACGCCGCCATCGTCGGGGAGGTCCGGGAGGAGCCGCCCGGCCGGGTGCTCGGGCGCACCGCCTTCGGCGGCCACCGGCTCATCGACATGCTCGTCGGTGATCCGCTGCCCCGGATCTGCTGACACTCCGCTGGCAGCGGCCAGCGATGAGTTACGCCCTGCCGTGCGGTCCAAGCATCGGACGCACAGGGAGGCAGGCCGGCTTGTGGACGCGCTGGGGAAGTCGAAGGAGGCCGCGGATGGCCGCGACCTCCACTCGGCGTACCGCGTCGGCTTCAC